>JBGQHN010000307.1:0-5000 GCA_041497975.1 Planctomycetia bacterium
AAACAAGATATCGTGGACAGCGCTTCGCGCTCGGCCGCCGCCGCCGTTGCGCAACTCAAGGCCGACCGGCGGTCGGACGAGGCCGAGCAGTTTCAGGCCGAACTCGATAAGGCCAAGGTGCGCGACTGCCTCGTCAAAGTGACTTGGACCGGGGATGCGGATATCGACCTGATGGTGGAAGAGCCATCCGGTTCGATGGCTTCGTTTCGTAACCCGCGCACACCCGGCGGCGGCGTGATCGTGGGCGACGCGGCCAGCCAGGAGGGTCGCAAAAAATCGGCCGAAGGTCTCAGCGAAACGTACGTCTGCCCGGAAGCCTTCAATGGCACCTACCGCGTGTTGGTCCGCCGGGTATGGGGCAAAGTAACGGCAGGAAAAGTAACGGTCGATGTTTACTCGCACTATGGCACACCCGAACAAAAGCACCTGCGCCAGCAAATCCCGCTGGGTGACGAAGACGCGTTGGTCGTTTTCGATTTGCAGGATGGACGGCGCAAGGAACCGCTGGCGGAACATCAATTGGCCAATGCCGCGGCCGGCCAGATGGCGGTCAACCAGGCCGTTTTGGCGCAGCAGCTCAACGGCGCTGCCAGCTCGTCAACGTCCGGCGGGGCCGGCGCCAACCTTGCCGCTTCGCGGCAAGGGCTGCTCGGAGTTCCGTTCATCCAGCAGCAAGTAGGCTACATGCCGATCATTCAGCCGTTGCCCAGCGGCGCCGGTTTTACAGTCTCGGGCGTGGTTTCGGCCGATCGACGGTACGTGCGGATTTCGCCGACGCCGATTTTCACGGGCATTGGCAGCGTAACGACATTCAATCTGCAGACCGGCGATACGGGCACGTCCGCCGGCCCGGGCACCGGCGGAACGCAACCAGGCGCGGTGCCACCGGGTACGAATCCCGGCGCCGCCGCCGGCACGTAATCCGAAGGACCGCCAGCCCGCCAAACGCCGTTGCTCACGCGCCGCTTATTTCGCCTGGCGCCTCATCGCTGGGCGCCACGCACCAGCCCCGGATAGACGTCCAGGTCGAGCGGCTCGACCAGACCGGCGTTGAGCCGCTCAATGGCAATCGCTCCCATCACGGCGTTGTCGGTGCACAGCCGCAGCGGCGGAATATGTAGCGCGATCTCCCGCCGGCGCGTTTCCTCGGTCAGCCGATCGCGCAGCCGCGTATTGGCCGCCACCCCTCCGCCGACACACAACGTGCCGAGGCCGGTGCGCTCGATGGCCAACAATGTTTTGGCGACGATGCAATCGACGACAGCTTCCTGAAAACTGGCCGCCAGGTCCGAGATCTTGCGCGGTTCAAGGGGTTCGACGGCCGAGGCGCTTCCGGGCGGAGAAATCTGATAACGGACGGCGGTTTTCAGGCCGCTAAAACTGAAATCGAGCCGGTCGGTTTCCAGCAGCGGCCGCGGCAATGCGTAGGCCGCCGGGTTGCCTTGCCGGGCCGCCCGTTCGATGGCCGGCCCGCCGGGAAATCCAAGTCGCAGCAAGCTGGCAACTTTGTCGAAAGCCTCGCCGGCCGCGTCGTCGATCGTACCGCCCAACAACTCGAATTCCAACGGCGTCGCACAGCGATACAAGCTCGTATGACCGCCGCTAACGATCAGCCCCAGGCATGGAAAAACGTCGCGCCCGGCCGCCAATCGACAGGCATAGATGTGGGCCTGCAAATGATTGACGGCCACCAGCGGCACGCCGAGCGCCAGGCATAGGGCCTTAGCCGTTGCCAAACCCACCAGCAACGAACCAGCCAGTCCCGGCGTGTTGGCCACCGCCACGGCGTCAATCTGGGCGATCGTCATGTTGGCTCGCGCCAGCGCCTCATCGATCACCGGCAGGATCCGCTCGACGTGGGCCCGCGAGGCAATTTCGGGCACGACGCCGCCGTAGCGCTCGTGCAGATGCTCTTGAGATGCGACGACCGACGCGAGCACCTCGCGCGAGTCGGTCACGATCGCCGCCGCGGTTTCGTCGCACGTGCTTTCTAAAACCAGGATCTTCTTCATGGATCGTCGCCGCGCCGCGCCAGGTAAGATGTCGAGCGGGCTCGCTCAGACGCGTTGCCAACGCGCGGCAGTGAGTCAACTTGCGCCCATGCTCAAGAAAGCGGTCCGCGTCATGCCGCGCGGGCCATCTCTTGCGTCAGGTAGTCGATCGCCTTTTGCAACTGCACGTCGACAAAGGGCGATTCGGCTTCCTTCGCGTCGGCAGCGCCAGACGGATGGGGCTCGTCGACTTTTGGCGGCTCCTCGGACTTGGGCTCCTCGGCTTTCGACGGCGGCGGTTTGGGAGCATCGGCCTTGGGCGTGTCCGACGTGGCCCGGTCGGACTTGGCCTCATCCGATTTGGGCTGGTCTGGCTGCGATTTTTCGGGCTTTGCCGCGTCCAGCTTTGTTTCTTCTGTTTTGGCGGGGCTGGGCTGGTCTTGGCCTTTGGCCAAGGCGGCCGCCTTGGCATGTTTGCCCACCAGAATATCGCGCTGGCGGCGATAATCCATTAGCCGGCCGGTTTGAAAGCCGTTGAGTTTCACTTCGTAACCGTCATTGGGCATAACGCCCCACTCGTCGCTGTCCTTCGCGTCGGGAAAGCGATGGATGTTCTTGCCGTTCGGCCGGTGGTAGCTGGCGGTTGTCAGCTTGAGCGCGCTTTTGCCCCCTTCCAGCTCAATGACGTTCTGCACGCTGCCCTTGCCCCAAGTGCGTTCGCCGATGACCACGGCCCGAGCGTTGTCCTGCAAGCAAGCCGACACGATTTCGCTGGCGCTGGCGCTATAGTGATTCACCAGAACGGCCATCTTGAAGCCGTCGAAGGTGCCGTCCTTTTGCGCCTCCCACGTTCGCTCGGGCGTATTGCGGCCCTTGGTGCTCACGATGCGACCGTCGGCGACAAACAGGTCGCTGACCTCGATCGCCGAAGTGAGCAGCCCGCCAGGATTGAACCGCAAATCGAGAATCAATCCTTTCAACCCTTCCTTCTGCAATTCGACCAGCGCCTTTTTCAAGTCGTGCGCGGTGTCACGGCTGAAGGCCGAAATGCGGATGTAGCCGATGTGCTTGTCGTGGTCGATCATGAAGTCCCAGCTGTCGTCGGCCTTGCGGCGATCGCTCAAAACCGTCTCGACGTGCACCAATTCGCGGGTAATCGTGACGGCTTCCTTCTGCGAAGAACCGAGATGGCGAACGGCAAGCGTTACCTTGGTGCCCGCCTCGCCTTTGAGCCGTTTCACCGCTTCGTCGATTTGCAGACCTTCGGTGCTCTGGCCGTCGATTTCGACGATGACGTCGCCCGCTTCGAGACCGGCGCGGTAGGCCGGCGTGCCAACCAAGGGGCTGATGATCTTGATCTGTCCGTTCTCGGGCCCAATCTGGATGCCAATTCCGCCGAATTGGTTTTCCACGCTGGTTTTGAAGCGGCCGATCTCCTCGGGGCCGATGTAATTGGAGTACGGATCGAGCTTGTTCAGCACGCCATGAATCGCGGCTTCCATCAATTCGCGGCGGCTGACGTCCTTGACGTAATTGCGTTCGACCTGGTCGAGCGTGTCTGCGAAGATCTGGTAAAGCTCGTAGTCCTCGTCGGCCAGTTTCTTGGGGGCATCGGCCGTCGCTCGGCCCAACGTGGTCGAAACGGCCAAGGCGAACAACAATGAACCACACAGCCTGAAACGACGTCGCATCGATCGGCCTCCTGGAAACGGGGACCCAATTCGCGGGCCGGAGCGGGAAGGATTAACCGCGCGGAATCGGGGGTGTTGATCCCGCGCTGTGCCCCGCGGAAGGCACCGCATGACCGCGGGTGCAAACTTGCTCAAATTGCAGTATAGGCAGCTCTTGCGCAATCGGCAATAACGATCACAAGGGCTCGTGCATCACTGGCAGTGGGCCAAATTGTGACAAGCTAAGCGTGGGACGCCGCCCCGCTATTGGTCAAACGGACATGATGCACCCAGGCCGGCGGGATGTTCGGCCAGATGCAGTCGCGGCGGATTTCGTGCGGCCCCAAGAGCCCCGATAGTGCCCTGCCAATGCCCCGCAACCGTGCTCGTTCCGCCGGCCCGCTCACCAGGGCCCGCGCCGGCCGAATCGCGATGTACTCGAAAAACGATAGCATTCCGTCCGGCGGCAGCAGCCTCACCAGCGCGGCCAGAATTCGCTCGACGTCGGCCACCGAAAAGTTGTTCAGTGGCAAGCCGGAGATAATCAGGTCGTACTGGCCGTCTTGCGGAAGATCCTCGACGCGCTTGTGCAGCACGCGCGTCCGCGGCGCCACCTTTCGAAAAGCCTCCTCCGAGACCAGGCGCTCGTTGAGTCGTGCCACGAACTGGTCGTTGAGCTCGACCAGGTCCAGCCGGTCGTCGGGGCCTAGTCGCTCGACAATGTGGCGTGTCACCGCGCCGGTGCCGGGGCCCACCTCCAGAATCCGCTGACCGTGGGAACCTCTGACGCCGGGCCGGTGGCCGGCGTAGCGCGCCAGCGCGCGACTGAGAAACCGCCCGCTGGGCATGACCGACCCGGTCGTGTGAAACTGCTGGCGAAACTGCCGCCAGAAGACCCGGTGATCGTGCAACAGCTTGGGCATGCGGGCTTTTTAGCCGAGCGGCCAGCGAATCTCAAGCACATTTGAGTTCGTCAGTGATCCCATACGCGACCGTTGGGCCATCCGGGCACGCTACAACCCCCGAGTAATCTCAGTCGGACCCGTCGTCCACTACCTCGTCCACACAAGGATTGCCAAACTTGGGCCCCTTTCGATAGAATACGGGTTTGCCCGGGGGTGGTTTGCGCGCGCAAGTGCGCAAAATCGCGTTTGCTAACTCGTTGTTGCGGGCCGTGTTGGCGTCGACGACGAACCCCATTTGGCGTCCGCGTTTTTCAGTAAGCTCAGAGCTCGTCCATGTTCGAATCGCTGCAAGAAGGCCTGTCGAGCGCGCTCAAGACGTTGCGCGGCAAAGGCAAACTGACCGAATCGAATATGCGCGACGGCTTGGCGCTGGT
>JBGQHN010000308.1:0-4993 GCA_041497975.1 Planctomycetia bacterium
CGTTCGCGCTGTTCTTGAGCGTCTCGATGTCCATCACGGCCTTTCCGGTGCTGGCCCGCATTCTGACTGACCGGCGGATCAATAAAACTGACTTGGGCATCATGGCGCTGGCATGCGCGGCCACCGACGACGTCAGCGCCTGGTGCTTGTTAGCGCTGGTGGTGGGAGTGGTGCAATCGAACATCAACCAGGCGATGGTCGTCACCTTGCTGACAGCGGCATACATCGCGGCGATGTACTTTGTCGTTCGCCCCTTGGCCGTCAAAGCGTTGCACCGATATTGCGCCCACGGGCTGACGCCGGGCGCCTTCGCCATGCTGCTGGTCGGCATGCTGCTGTCGGCGCTAGCGACCGAGGCCATCGGCGTTCACGCCATCTTTGGCGCGTTCTTGTTCGGCGCCGCAATTCCGCACGAAGGTCGCGTCGCCGAAGATTTGACCAACAAGATCGAGGGCCTGGTCACCACGTTGTTGCTGCCGGCGTTCTTTGCCTTCGTTGGCATGCGGACCGAAATCGCTTTGGTTTCCGGCTTCGAGCAATGGCTCGTCTGCCTGGCCATCATCGGCGTGGCGACTTTGGGGAAATTCGGCGGCACACTGGCCGCGGCTCGCATCATGGGCGTCCCTTGGCGCGATTCGGCCAGCTTGGGCATCCTCATGAACACGCGCGGGCTGATGGAGCTGATCGTGCTCAATGTCGGGCTCGATTTGGGGGTCATTTCCCCTACGCTGTTCGCCATGATGGTGCTGATGGCGATCGTCACGACCGTAGCCACGTCGCCGATCTTGTACGCCCTGATGCCCACCGCCGTCGGGTCGCCGAGCCACGCGCGCGACGAGATGCCGAGCGCGGCCCAGCCTCGCTAGCAGGTCGTTGAAATAGGGGACTCTCGTCCGAGCCAGACCGCCCCAAACCCCTCGGAGGACCACGTCGGCGAGGTGCCTGTCCCAGTTTTTCAACGCTTGGCGGCTTGCGGCTCCGACGTTTGCAGGAATCGATACTGATCTCGCAATTGCAAACGCGCAAGCGCGACGATTTCTTGCGTGTGCCCGCCCAGATGCGCGAGCGTTTGCAGGATCAGCTTGAGCAGCGTGCCCTCGACTTCGCCTTTGAGCATGCGGTAGCGACGCGTTTCCAGCAGGCGCTCGGGCGGCAGCGTGGCCAATACCGCGTCGGTGCGTTCCATCACGTCGTCAAAGCGCGCCAGCAGGTCGGCTTTGGCAATCGGCCCGCGCTCCGCAAATTCCTGGTCGCGGTTGCGGTGGTACTCATGGCCCCCGACAAGCGACAAGATGCGTTGGCCGATGTTGCCGCTCAGGTGCAAGAGCAGATTGGCGACGCTGTTGAACTCTTCGCCGGCCCGCCACCAAATCTGCTGGTCGTTCAATTGCTCCACGCAATGGCGGATCTTTCGGTGGCAGAGCGCCAGCTCGGCGCGTGCTTGAGCAAGATATTCGCGGGCCACACCTTCGTTGGGCGCCGTCACAACATGGTCCTCCTGTTTCGATCGAAGACAATCAGGCTTATCGTGACAACCGCTATCCCCCGGCGATCGCCTTGGCCGGCGGCGTTGCCGAGGCGGAAAGCCGCACGATCAGTTGTTCCAGGACGATGCGGCTGCGAGCAGGCGAGGAGCTCGAACCTTTGAGCGCCAGATCGGCCTCGAGCAACCAGCGGTACAGTCGCCGGGCGCGCGCGCGTCCCAACATGCGAAGCTGACCTTCGACTTTCCCCAAAAGAAACGGCTTCACCCCCGCTTGCTCAAGCGCGCGTCGCAGCGTGGTCGGCCGGCCTATTTTTTCGGCTTGCTCGACCACCCGCGCGGCAGCCGCGAAGCGCCGCAGGCTGGCCCCGATTTGAGCCAACAGCGCAATCGGCACTTCGCCGGCCAACAACAAGCGATTCAACTGGACCATCGCCGTGCGCGTGTCGCCGGCCAAAGCCGCGTCGAGCATGTCCCAGGCCGTCTTCGCGCGCCACCCGCCCACGGCATTGTGCACCATGTCGGTCGTAATCGTTCCACCCGGCCCGGCCAGCGAGGCTAGCTTGGCCAACTCCTGATCGAACAGTCCCATGTCGGCTTCCACGCGCTCCGCCAGCAATTCGGCGGCCGCCGGGTCGAGGCGCGATTGATGCCGCTCGTGGGTCCAGCCGACCAGCCATTTGAGCAGTCGGGCCGGCGGCGGAAACTTGCATTCGATCTGCAATCCGCTTTCGGCCAGCGCCTTGTACAGCCGCGTCGTGTTGGGCCACAGCTTTGCATCGAGCACCAGCACCGAGGCCGACCGTGGGCGGGCCGCATATTCTTCCAATGCCGGCCGGTTGCCGCTTACGAATTCATCGGCCTCTTCGATCACGACCAGGTGGCGACCGCCGCCGAACAACGCCCGCGTGGACAGGGCATCGACCACGTCGCGCATCGTGCATTCGCGTCCCGAAAAGACCGTGACCGAAAAGTCGGCGTCCTCGCCCGCAAGAACTTGCCCTTTGAGCGCTACCAGGACATGCCGCTTCAAAAACGACTCATCGCCGAACAGCGCGCACACGCCCTGCGACGGGTACTTGTCGGGATGGGCCAGATAATCGAGGGCGTCGACGGGTTTTGCCATGGTCACAATGTAGCGAATCGCGCGGCGGAAAATAATCTCCTCCGACAGCTTATCATTTTCGTAGCTTTTGTGGCCTACCCACTTGCGCAGGAACCGACCTATCGTCGTCGAGAGGGGCTGGGTAAAATTAGAATTTGACCCCTCAGCTATCTGCATTGGGCGCAATCCTCCTTGTAGAGCACGTCTTAACCATGCTGCGTTACTGGACGGCCGGCGAATCGCACGGCAAGGCCCTGTTGGCTTTGATCGACGGTTTTCCCGCCGGCGTGGAGATTGAAACCGACTCGATCAACGTCGAACTCCGTCGACGCCAGGGCGGCTATGGGCGCGGCGGGCGGCAACGGATCGAGACCGATCGGATCGAAATCTTAAGCGGCATCTGGCACAACACGACCTTGGGCAGCCCCATCGCGCTCGAAGTGATCAACAAGGACGCCAAGCTCGAGCGCCTGGGTGACCTGACTCGGCCGCGGCCCGGACACGGCGACTTGACGGGAGCCATGAAATTCCTGGGCTCGATTCGGGGCGTGCTGGAACGCGCCAGCGCGCGCGAGACCGCGGTCCGCGTGGCGGCCGGCGCTTTGGCAAAACAACTACTGAAGCCTTTCGGCATCACCGCGTTTGGATACGTGGTCGAGTTGGGCGGAGTCAAAATCGAACCCAAGCCCGGTTCGCTTGAGCAACAACGCTCAACCCGAGACGCGAGCGAAATCTACAGCTTGAATCTGGATCGTGATGACGAGATCAAGGCGCTCATCGATGAGCGAGGCAAGGAAGGCGACACGCTGGGGGGCATCGTGGAAGTGCGCGTGGAGGGCTTGCCCTTCGGCCTGGGAACTCATGCCCAATGGGACCGCAAGCTCGACGGCCGCCTGGCGCAGGCCGTGATGGCCGTGCAAGCCATCAAGGGCGTCGAGATCGGACTAGGATTCGAGGCGGCACGCCGCCCGGGCTCGCAGGTGCACGATCCGATCCAGTACGACGCAAGCCAGAAAGATTCGCCAAATTTGGGCTACGTCCGTCCGACCAATAATGCGGGCGGATTGGAGGCCGGCATGACCAACGGCCAGCCGCTGGTCATCCGCGCGGCAAAAAAACCGATCAGCACGCTGCGCAAGTCGCTCGAATCGATCAACCTCGATAGCAAGCAACCCGAAGCGGCCAGCTACGAACGCAGTGATGTTTGCGCCGTGCCGGCCGCCAGCGTGATCTTGGAGAACGTGGTGGCCTTCGAGGTGGCCTGCGCGCTGGTCGATAAATTCGGCGGCGACAGCCTGGCGGAAATGCAGGCCCGCTGGAAGCTGTTTCAGGATATGGCGCGCGAGCGATAGCGAATGGCGCGCTGTTGGCTGCGCGCCGGTATTGGCACGAGACGGTAGAGAGACGTTTTCGAGGCACGAATCGACAGGCGGACCCTTGGGAACACGGATGTTCTCGTTGCACGAAACCACGAAGCTCCGCTTGTGCCGCGTCGCATTTCTGGCGGTGTGCGTCGCGCCGACCTGCGTGGTGCTGGCCTGGTGCGTCATCATCCACCTGCCCGGCTACACCCGGGCCCACCAGCGCACGATCGCAGCGTGCCTGGGTTTGCATGCGCGGCTTGGCAAAGCCAGCACGCCGCGGCCGGGCACCGTGCTCTATGAATCGCTCGAGTTGTCCGACCCCGATACGCTTCAGCCCTTGGCGCGTTTTCCCTTCGTCGAGGTGCAAGTCGACGGCTCGGCGATGTACGTCACGCTGCCGTGTCCCGCGATTGTCAACGGCACGCGGTTTGACGCGCTTTGGAAGGCGGCCTGCGACGCGACGCGTCCGACGGCAAACTGGCGGCAACTGCATCTCGAAGCTCAGAATCTGACGGTGCATCTGAGCGACGGCGACCAATGCTTTACCGGTCTCGAAGGCCAGATCGAGAACAATGACGATCACACTCAACTCAAACTTAAGCTGTGCTGCGCCACGGCCGGCACACAAGGGCCCCAGCCGGCGGAGTTGAGTTTCGTGCGACACTGGCAATCGAAGCCGTCGACGAGCGTGCTGCAGTTCACAACCGGTCCAACTCCCTTGCCCTGCTCGTTGGCGTCATCGATTTGCCCCGGCATCGAGCGGCTGGGAAGCACGAGCGAGTTTCAAGGACGCATTTTCGCGACCCAACAGACCGGTCGCGCCAACGTGCAACTCAGCGGCCGGCTAAGCCGCGTGGATCTCGACGTGCTGGTCGGCGGACACTTTCCCCACACGCTTAGCGGAATGGCCGACTGCGAGCTGGAAGCGATGACGATCGACGGGGGGCGCATCGAAACGGCAGCCGGAAAAATCGTGGCCGGTCCCGGCACGATCAGCAGCTCGCTCGTCCAGAATGCGCAGTCACAGCTTCACCTGCGGGC
>JBGQHN010000309.1:0-4969 GCA_041497975.1 Planctomycetia bacterium
GGCACCACGCCGCGCAACAGCGACGGCGCCCCGGCGTCCGACTCCGCGGATTTGTTGACTGGCGCCGGCTGCGGGTCCTGAGTCGGTTTATGCGCTGTCGCCGCGGGCGAGGGCTTGGGCAAAGGCGCGGCCGCGGGCTGTGGCGCCGGGGGCGTTGTGGTGGCGGCGCGGTCGCTGGCGAGTTGCGCGAGCTTTTGCAAAAGCGCCGCCAGCGTCGGGCCGCGATTTTCGAACCAGTCGGTCGACCAAATCCGGTGCAAGTTCCAGCCCAGTCGTTCCAGCACGGCCTGGCGCAGGCGATCGCGGTCTCTGGCCGTGGCGGCGCGGTGATAGGTTGCTCCATCGCACTCGATACCGAGCAAGTAGCGGCCCTCGGCCTGGGGATCGACGACGGCCAAATCGATGAAAAAGCCGGCCGTGCCGATTTGCGCGTCGGTCTTCCAGCCGCCGGCTTGCAACGCGTTGGCGACATCTTGTTCGAAGGGCGAATCGTGCTCGCCCGTGTTGCCGCCGACGGCCGGAAGGGCGCCGTGTTGGGCAAAGTGCAGATAATCCTTGAGGGCCTTGACGCCCCGCGGCGTGCCGGGCTCGAGCTTCATCCTGTCGGAGGTGAGCGACGAGAATACGACGCACCGCTCGCGGGCCCGCGTCACTAGCACGTTCAGCCGTCGCCAGCCCCCTTCCTTGTTGAGAGGGCCGAAGTTCATGGCGACCTTGCCGTCCTTGTCCGGACCGTAGCCGACGCTCAAGAAAATCGTGTCGCGCTCGTCGCCCTGAATGGTTTCGAGGTTTTTGACGAAGAAGGGCTCGGTGGCGTCGCGGCCGAAGAAGCCTTCCAGCGTGGCGTCGGCGGCATCTGCGCGCAGTTGTTCGATGGCGTCTTGAATGGCGACTTGTTGCGCGACGCTGAACGCGCCCACGCCTAGCGACTTGTGCGGCGTGGCGCGAGCGTGGTCGATCACGGCCCGGGCGACCGCTTGCGCTTCCTCGCGGTTGTATTGACCCTGCCCGCGCAGATAGATCCCGTCGGGAACATAGTGGAAGCTCAATCCCATTTGCCCGGTCTTGAACTGGGGGCTGGGAAAGACCCGTAAGGCGTTGTCGTAGAATTCGCTATTCGAGAACTCGATCAGCGAGTCGTGCTTGCTGCGATAATGCCAGCGGAGCGTTGTGCGCTCGAGCACCACGGCGCCTTGCGACAAGACGCTCTCCAGATCACCCGTTTCGAGCTGGTCGTCGTTGGCCGCGGTCGGTTCGTCCGCCGCCGAGATGGTGTTGAAGAAATTAGTCGGCGGCAATTGCTTCTCATCGCCCACCAGCACAAGCTGCCGTCCGCGCGCGATGGCCCCCAGCGCGTCGGCCGGCTCGACCTGGCTGGCCTCGTCGAAGATCACGACGTCGAACTGCATGCCGCCGGCTTGCAGGTATTGAGCCACGGATATGGGGCTCATCATCAGGCACGGCTTGAGCGCTTGCACCACGTCGCCGACCAGCGAAAACAATTGCCGGATCGGTTTCAGTCCGCGCTTGCGGCGCATTTCCGCTTCGAGCAATCCCAAGCGAGAGCTCTTGGCCGTCGTCGCGGCGCGCTGCGGCCGCCGCTGGGCCACTTCGCCGGCCAGCCGCTTTTGGCTCATCTTCAACCAGCGCGTGTCGGCCGCGCGAAATCGCTCCACGAGCGCGTCGTGGTCCAGTTGATGGAATTCGCGAAATTCGGGCGATTGCGAGAACTGCTGAAAAATCCAGCTCAGCAAGAACTGCCGATAGAAAACGTCGGGCCAGCTCCCGAGGGCCACGTCGCGGTTTCCGGCCGTCCAGGCCACGAATTTCTCCAGCCCGGCCGCCGCGCAATTGCGCGCGGCCAGATTGAAGTCCGCCATTTCACCCACGCGCTGGACCGCCGCCGCGCACTCGTCGAGGCGCCCGGACCACCCGGCAAACGTCGTCTGCTGGGGCGGCTGGCCGAGAAACCGCGCGAAATCGAGCGCGAGCAATTGACCGAATTCTTTGGATTGCGCGAGGAGCGTATTGTACGCGGCCACGAATTGCTGGGCCGCCGCCTTGAGCTGCTGCTTGCCGTCGCTCGTGCTGGCCGCGGACAGCGCCTTCGCGCTCGTGCCGCCCTCGGCCAGCAGCCGCGAAATATGCCGCATGGCCGCGGCATGGTCGGCCAAGACCTGGCAATCGGCGTCGAGTCCTCGCCAAAGGGAGCCAAACAGCTTTCCTCCAAGCGGCTCTTGCACCGCGAACGTTCGTTTTTCATGGGCCAGCGCCACCAGGGTTTCCAAATCCACCAGCGCTGCCCGCGGCGGAAAGAACCCGTAATTCGAGTGCTGGCGGATCAGCCGGTTGTCCCGATAGAAGGACGGCTGGAACCAGCGCCAGATCGTGGCGGCCTGCCGTTTGCGCCGCTCGAGGACCGCTTGCCAGTCGACATCTTCGGCACTGGCTTGCCAGTGTGCCGCCAGGCCAGCGCGCAAGGACCCGATGCGCCGCAGCGTGTCGATCAGCTCGTCGACCTGGCTTGGCGTTGCCCACTCGGGCGCCGCCTCGAGCGCTTCCGGCGTGATCGTCGAGGTGTGCACGATGAGCTTGACCAGGTCCAAAAGCTGCTGGGCGTCTCCGCGGCAAGTCGGCGCGCGGGCGTCGAGCCGCGCCGCAACGGCCGGGCCGCGACTTTCGACCTCCGCGATCGCGCGGCGCATGGCGGCGATCGAATCGGGCAGCTTTTGCCGCAGTTGCAGTGACGCTTCATCGAGGCCCACGCCGCGCCAGGGGTGAGCGGCGACGTCGCCCAGTCTTCCGGCGGCCCGGGCGAGCAGCGAAACCAGCTCGCGAAGCCGGTCGAGCTGGTCGCGGTCGCCGCCGAGTAGCGAACTGAAGTCCACGGGCGCCTCGCGCGCTTCGCGCAGCGCCGCGAATTGAGACATGGCTTGATACAGCGACGTTTGGATCCCTGTTCGCGGCTCGTGCAGAAGTTTTACGTAGCGGTTGAGCCGATCGCGGAGTTGTTCCAGTTCGCGCGCATCGGTGTCGAATCGCTCGGCGGCCGGATAGACCGCGTTCATCACCCGGCTGAGCTCCTCGATGATTTCGCGCTTGCTGGCCTTGCGGCTGTGCAGTTCGAGCACGAAGTCGCCGAGTTGCACGTCGTCGAGCCGGCGCTTCACGACTTCCAGCGCGGCGGCCTTCTCGGCGACGAACAATACGGTTTTTCCGGCCGACAGGCACTCGGCGATGATATTCGTGATGGTCTGTGACTTGCCCGTGCCCGGCGGTCCCTCGATGACCATGCTGGCGCCGTTTTTGGCCGACAGAATGGCGACCTGCTGGCTCGAATCGGCATCAAGGACTTGAAACGTATCGCGCGGCGGAACTTCGTCGAGCTTCTCGGCCGGCGTGCACCCGCCGCACTCGGGCAGCTCGGCGTCGAGGCCGCATAGCTTGCGCACCAGCGGATGACCGCTGATCGACTGCCCCGGCCAGCGCGCCGGATCGAGATCGAGGTACATCAACAGCTTGGCGAATGAGAACAGCCCCAGGTGGGCCTCGGCTTTGACTTCCCAACCGTCGAGCTTGGCGATCGCCTGGCGAACCGATTCGAAGTAGTCGGTAAGGTCCGTCTCGGCGTCGAGCTGGTCGGGAAGGGTCAGGCCGAAGTCCCGGCGGCACATTTCGCGCAGGGCCGGATTGACGACCACGTCCTCGTCCCACAAGACCAGATGGTGCCGGTCGGTCACCGAGCCGCGGATCAAATCCACCGGAACCAGGACCAGCGGCGCATGCGAAACGACGCCGCTCGTGCCGGCCTCCTTCCAGGCGACCAACCCCAGCGCCACGTACAGGATATTGCAGCCTTGCTCCTGCAGCGCGCTCTCGGCTTCACGATCGAGATAGAGCAGCCGCCGATCAAGGACCTCGGCCGTGAGCTGGGTTGCCAACTGGTGCGGCAGACGGGCTTTTGGGGACTGAGTTTTTTCGGTTTTTTCGGTCGCGGCGCTCGCCGCTTCGGCCGAATCGTCCGCGAGCGGTTTCAGGCCGGCCTCCTCGGCCGCCAGAAATTCGAGCCGCGACTTCTCTGGCTTGACCAGCAGACCGTAGACTGCGGCCGGTTCGGCGTCGACGATCCGCAACGAGCGATTGCCCTTGGCCCGATAGTTGAGCAGCCGGTTCCGCCGGCTCATGTCCAGCAGCCGGCGGCGTGCCTCGTCGAGTTTCCGTTCGATCGTGTTCGGCTGTTGCTGCATCAGACGCGCCTGGTGGATCAAGGCGTTTTATCTTATGTTTCTCGACGATGGCGTACAACGTGCCCGCGATGACAGTGCACTGGTGGACCGTCAGGTTGGTTTTTCCGAAGGCCATGCTCACGAGTCGCGGCATGGCACCGCCGGCAGCAGGACGGCATGCTCACGAGTCGCGGCATGGCACCGCGCGAATTTTCCGTGACGATGCATTTAGTCGATCGCAGATTTTGATCCTGGGCGTTACTTCCGTGCTGGCCGAGTTTCCAGTGCTCGCCGTGTATGCCGCGTTGGCCGGCCGGGCCAGCCGATACGCGCCCGGCAGACGCTTCGCGCGGGCGGTCGATTTCGTGGCCGGCGCGCTGTTGATCGCGGCCGCCTTGGGAATTGCGCTAGGGCGGTGACGGCCGTCCGGCGGCAAGTCCCGCGCCGCAGCCCGCCACCGCGTTGCCTCAGTCGACACGACTGGCTGGTTTTTGAGTACGCGGATGACGGGCGCCAAGATCGGCCGCCCGTCGAGATCGTCACGGACGCGGAGCAAGGCGCAACGAAGCGCGCCGATGAGAACCCACGATGAACTAGCCGTCGCGCTCTAGCCCACGTGACGGCGACGGCCGAAGACCAGGAAATAAAAGAGCGCCAGTGCCGCCAGGGCTACCGCGGACGGCTCGGGCACGGCATTGAAGGGCGAGGATGGCGCCGGTTTATGGGTCGGGGCGGACGTGGAC
>JBGQHN010000310.1:0-4957 GCA_041497975.1 Planctomycetia bacterium
CCCCGATAGTCGCGATAGCCCACGACGTCGACTCCCGGATCGTCGGCGGGCGGTTGGTTCGCGATGGCGTCGGAGGCCATGCGCGTCAAGGGTTGCTCGGAACGCTTCACGGCAGGACGCCCGCCGGCAACCAAATCGACGTCCGGATCTCGGATCTCGACTTCCAGCGTGGAACGGGCATCGGGCCGATTGAGCATTAAGCCAATCTCTTTCAACTGGTCCTCGAAGCGGCTGGCGGAGAGCAGCCGACCGTACTTGTCGAAGGCGTACGTCTCGCCGGTTTTTCCGGTCCGTGCCACGTTCAGGATCGTGGTGAAGTCATCCTGGGGTCGAATTCGAAACCCGAGCGCTGCGACGGGTTTGTCTTCATCTTTCACCGGCGCTACGGCGAACATGGTGGGAACTCCCGCCGACTCACCGCCGAACTCGTCGGGTAATACCATCTTCGACGGAAATGGCCGCGTCACCAGGGGCTTGCCGCTCTCCGCAGCTCGCATCACGTCAGCGTATCCCGTAGGCGACTTGAGCCCCACCAGGTTGTCTTCCGTGGCCGCCAATATCCGGCCCGACATGTCCATAACAGCGTATCCACGATGCTCGTCGGCACCGTCGGAAAACCAGGGGGCCAACAGCGACGCGATCTGCGCTCGTACTTTGGATGTCGCTAACTCCAAATTCGAGGGCGAGGCCTTGCCGAGGGCAACCAGGTCGATAATTGCTTGTCTAACTTCCGGGTCGGCGGACGCGGCGGCAACGTAATCCTTTTCCGAGTCCATCCATAATTCGAGCGCCGCGACGTCGGCCTTAAGCAGCGTCTTCAATTCGTCCCTGTGCTGTTGTTGCATCGCGTCATTGGTGCGCGAGCGGACCCACGTGCCGGCAAACACCAGGCCCACTATCGCCAGCAGCGGCGCAACCCACAGTTGCCTGCGGACAAAGCTGCGGCTTAACGCTGAGCGACCGCCGCGAGCGAAGATCGACCGCACCTTGCGGATAGAGGTTAATCTCGCTTTCGCTTTGGAATCACCCGAGTCGACCACGGAACGCTCACATATTGAAGAGGTTAGCTCGAAAGGCTCGTTCCCACCGCCGTGAGTATCAGCATACCCCGGCGCGGTCCGGCGACAAGTCCGAACGCCCGAAAGGGAGGGTATGTCGACGCGAAAACCGCGGCAAAACGTCGGGCAAGCAGGGGCCGCCATCGTCAGCCGACCACGCGTGGCGCTAAGCGGCCGCGGGAGCGTTTGTACCGGCTATTGCCCCTGTGTAGGATCAACCCTCGCAAGGGGCTACGGACGGGTGAGCTTGTCTCGCCCTGCCGATTCACTTTCGGAGGAACTCGCCATGAAGGGGTGTATTCGTGTGGCCATCGGGGCGATTGTCGTCGTAATGGTTTGCCAGGCATCGGGCGTGCTGGCCGACGAGAATGCCGCGTTCATCGATTTGGCCCCCAAGATGAACCGCAAGCTCACCGACAATCTAGGCAGCGGCCGCGCGGGCAATAGCCTCTCGACGCTGCCGACCGGTCAGCAAACCTTGGAAAACGTCAAGTTCAAGATCGGTCCGGGGGTCGTTCAACTAGCCAGCAAAGTGCTCGACTCGTGGCCTGACAAGGTGGAAGGGATCGCGGTGGACCGCAAGTTTGCTAAACTCCACATCCTGCATGCAACGTGCTTTGGCGGCGGCCTCAACCGAGAGGGCGACGATGGGTATGTCAAGGATGGAACCTTGATCGGCCAGTACATAGTCAATTATGACGACGGAAGCTCCGAAGGCATTCCGATCGTTTACGGCGAGGACGTGCGCGATTTTTGGTACGTGGATAACGAAAAAGTGCCCAGCCGCGGCCGGGTCGCGTGGAAAGGTGAAAACGCCGCGGCGTCTAATTTCGGCGCTCACGTGCGGCTCTACGCCTCAAGCTGGACGAATCCCAAGCCGGATCAGAAGGTCGTGCGGATCGATTATGTCTCGCGCAAGTCCGAAACCCCTGCGGCGCCGTTTTGCCTGGCCATGAGCGTGGACGAAAAATAGCGTCGCGATATGTAAACACAGCGTTCGTCCCGGAGCCTCGACTTGCGACATGCACGACTGCAACCCATTGGCTTGATCCTCGCGTGGCTCATGGCCAGCCTTGCCGCGGCGCGGGCGGCCGACGAAGCCGATCCCCTGCCCTCGTGGAACGCCGGTCCCGCGAAGCTGGCGATCGTCGAGTTTGTGAAAGCAACCGCCGACAAATCGAGCCCGCGCTACGTGGCGCCCGAACAGCGGATCGCCACGTTCGACAACGACGGCACCATGTGGGTCGAACAACCGATCTATACGCAAGTGGCGTTTGCGTTTGACCGCGTCAAGGCGCTCGCGCCGCGTTATCCGGAATGGAAAACGACGGAGCCGTTTCGGTCGATCCTGGCCGGCGATCGCCAAACGATGGTCGCGTTCACCAGCCAGGACTTCGTACGCGTGATCGTCGAGACCCACACGGGCATGACCGTGGAGGACTTTCAGGCGATCGTCAAAGACTGGCTCGCCACGGCCAGGCACCCGCGCTTCCAACGGCCCTACACCGAGCTGGTTTATCAGCCGATGCTCGAAGTCATGCGGTTTTTGCGCACCGCCGGTTTCAAGACGTATATTGTCACCGGCGGCGGACAAGATTTCGTGCGCGTCTTTGCCGACCAAACCTACGGCGTGCCGCCGGAACAAGTGGTCGGCTCGGCGGGGATGGTCAAGTACGAATACGACGCCAGCGGCAAGCCCGTGCTCGTCAAGAAGCCCGCCGCGCTGTTCGTCGACGATCGCGGCGGCAAGCCGGAAGGCATCAACCTGATGATCGGCCGCCGGCCCTTGGCGGCCTTCGGCAATTCGACGGGCGATCAGCAGATGCTGGAGTGGACGCAGGCGGGCGACGGCGCTCGACTGATGATGTTGGTGCATCACGACGATGCCCAGCGCGAATACGCCTACGGCGCTAACTCGAAGGTGGGCACGTTCTCCGACGCGCTGATGACCGAGGCGAAAAAACGCGGCTGGACGGTAATCAGCATGAAAAACGACTGGAACCGCATCTTCGCCTTCGATGACGTCGCCGCCGAGTAATGCGAGGCGGTGGACCTTCAGGCCAGCAATTCCGCGATCGGCTTGCCGTCGTTCAACACCCTGATCGGACGCCCGCTGCGATCGTGAAATTCTTGCCGCGTGTCCACGCCCAGGAAGTTATAGACGGTAGCCAGCACGTCGGCCGGCCAGTAGGGCCGCGTGATGGGGTGCATGGCGCGGCTGTCGGTCGCCCCGACGACCTGTCCCACGCGCAATCCTCCCCCGGAAAACAACACGGAGAAGGCGCCCGGCCAATGGTCGCGGCCGGCTTGCGCGTTGATCGATGGGGTGCGCCCGAACTCGCCACAGACCAGGACCAGCACGCGCCGGTCGAGGCCACGATCGTACAGGTCGGTGACCAACGCGGCCAGCGCCCGATCGACCGGAGGCAAGCTCTTGTTCTTGAGAATCGAGAAGTTGTTGCTGTGCGTGTCCCACTCGCCGCCGGACAAAACGGTGACGAACGTGGCCCCTCGTTCGACCAGGCGGCGAGCGAGCAAACACCCCTGCCCGGCCTGCGTGCGACCGTAACAATCGCGGGTGGCGGGCTTCTCGCGGCCTATGTCAAAGGCCTCCTGAGCGCGAGTGCCGGTGACGATCTCCAGCGCCTCGCGGGAAAACTTATCGAGCCCGGCGAACTCTCCGCCGCGATCGATGTCTGAGCGCACCCGATCAAGCTCTTGCAGCAATCCCCGGCGATCGTGCATCCGCGCGGCATCCATGCCCCGCGGAAAATTCAAGTTCTGCACGGCATAGTTGGCGGAATTGGGATCGCTCTCGGTCGTGAAGGGATTGTACGCCGTGCCGAGGTACGCGGCGCCGCCCAACAATTGACGCCGCGGGATGCTCACATAGGCCGGCATGCCCCTGGTGTTGGGACCGCGAGTTCTGGCCACCAACGCGCCACACGACGGATTGACGTTCGTGGTCGTCGACTGGGGAGGCTGGTAACCGGTCATCATCCAATGCGACGCCGGCAAATGGCCGGCATTGGCATGTGTTACCGAACGAACGACGGCTACGTGCTTCAGTGCCGCGGCCAGGTGCGGAAGATGCTCCGAGATCTGAACGCCGGCAATGCTGGTCGAAATCGGCCGGAACTCGCCGCGGATTTCCGCGGGCGCGTCCGGCTTGAGATCGTACATGTCGATATGACTGGGACCGCCACCCATGAAGACCTGGATGACGGCCGTATCGCGCGCGGCCTGCTCGGTCGTCGCGGCCCGAGCGCGGCAGCGCAAAAAGTCGGCCAACGTCAAAGAGCCCAATGCCAGGGAGCCGACCTGCAGCAAGGTTCGGCGAGGAATCCGACGCTGCTGACAATCGCCCGATTCCAGGATCGACAGCACGGCCTTGCTCCTCTACGGCGAATGCGGGAAATTGCTGCCCTGACAGTTCGGGTGTATTGTAATCCTGCGGCGTGCCGTCGGCCAAGGTATTTTGTTCCCGTGGCGACCAGGAAAACACCGCTGAAATTGAGAATCTCGGAGCCAGTCCCATTTTTCAACGGCCTGTTCAAGTCGTCGGCATGTTGGCATTCAGCCTGGGCGTGATCGCGTCGGGCCCGGCACTGGGGCAAGAGCACGGGCAACCGACTCGCGACGCCACGATTGCAAACGTCGAAAGCGCTCTAGCGCGCATACCCGCCGAGGGCAAACTGTTGAAGTTCACCGGCGCGCTGTCCGTGCCGCGCGGTGGGCACTGTCAAGGCATCCAGATGATGTTCGACGCCAGAAGAAATCGGCACGTCGCTTTCTTGTCGCACGATTCAGAAACAATCGCTTACGTCGTGATCTTGGAGTTCCCCGCCGACCTGGCCGCAGACGGCCGCGTACTGCATGTCCACGCATTCCCGTCGGAC
>JBGQHN010000311.1:0-4922 GCA_041497975.1 Planctomycetia bacterium
AGGTTCAGTCGCGGCCTGGCCGCGGCCAGGCACTCTGCGAGACGCTCGGATCGGCCCTCGGCAGCCGCATCCGTTCCAAGAACTGCCTCGGCGATCGAGATTCCCTTCAGGGCGCTGACGATCGCGGTGCGGGCCTCAGCGCGCAAGACGGTGGGAATCGTCGATCGGACTGCATCCACTTTCCGGCACACGTTGAGCAATCCATCGCTTTGTTGAATGAACAGCTCTTGCAAGCGCTGATCTACTTTTTGGGCTAGCTCGCCGATTGCGAGCCGCAGTTTTGCGGCCACGATCGATCCGACGTCGGGCGAAGTCTTTGGATCTGCCGCGTCGCCGTCACTCTGTTGCCAGGGAGGCTGTGCCGCGAACTCCTGCGTCAACCAGTTCAATTCGCGCTGCAAATCCTTGATTTGATCGCCGGCGGCGGAGACCTGGGACGAGATGAGTCGCAACAATCTTCGCAGCCCGTACAAAGCAGCTTCCTGTAAGCGCAGCTCGATCACCAGCAAGACCGTGTCGTCGACTTCAGGTTCGGATTTTTCGGCACGGCGGACGCCAAAACCCCTCGAACGCGCGGGCGCGGCTTTCTTTCTATCGAGAAGCAATTGCATGAGCGCTTGCAAGTTATGTTGCGCCGGCTTCAACAGGTCGATGCACTGGGCCTCGAGACCGTAGAGATGGCACGCGTACCACTCCTTGGCCTGGCAGGCCCCACTGACTCTGGCGCGGGGGTCTTCGATCAATCGCAAGATCCAACCGCGGACGGCATCGCCCAGGGACGTGGCAAACTTCTGAACTTTCGGATCGAGCTTCATTTGCAGCTGGGCCGACGAGGGTTTCACCGCGTCGTCTTCAACCGTCGATATGCCGAACAAGTTGCCGATCGCATGCAACAGCTGGGAGACGTTCGCGGATCCCTCGGCCGATTGCTTTGCCTGCGTGGCCTGGCGAAGCTTGGCAAAAATCGCCGGGGCATTCCCGCCGAGTTCATTTTCCAATAGCACGCCAACCTGATCGCGAAGTTGCGCGACGTTCAGTCCAAGCTGCTTGGCGTGGTCGGCCGCCATTTGTTCGACGTGCAAAGCGTTAGCGCCACCCGGGGCGTTGACCGGCTGCGTGGCTATTTCGATGCGCGATGAGGACCGGTGTTCTCGTTGCACTATGTGCGCGGCGCCCCGCCAGCGGTTCACCACCTCACGGCATAGCAGTTCCGTGGCCAGGGTGGGCAGCTCGGATTGCATGCTGCCAATCGTTGTCAGGCCAAAGGTACGCAGTTGCGGCTGGCAGTCCCGGACTAAGCCGTCGGCAGGCGTCGCATTACGGCACGCGTCGAATACTGCGCCCGCCGAAGTGACTGAATCAAGATACAAGTACGACGCCAACATGCCGGTCGCCGCGTCAAAGTCATGGTCGCTCAGCTCGTCGCCCAAGTGCACGACGTAGGCATTGGGAAACGTGCCTGCGAATGCGGGCAAGCCGCAGGCCAGCTCGCCCGGGTAACAGCCAGGGCCGCTGTAATGCTGCAATTCACTCAAACAGGCGTAAGCGTTGGCAAGTGCCAGGTCGTTGGACGACGCATTGCGGTCGGTCGAGTGTATCAACAGTCCACATACACCGTCGTCGGACAGCCCGAGGTCGGCCAGCACCTTGCGGACCGCGTAAGCGACGTCCAGCACCATGCCGCTGCCGGTTCCGCCCGAAATCGAGGCGATCACAAACACGCGCGGCACTTCGCTGCGAAAGGCCATCCCGGTGGCTTGCGAAGAGGCCACGACGGCTTCGCGGCTGGTGACCTCCGCGAGCGCCTTGCGCAGGCGGTCGAGGACTTTCTGCGAGTGGTCCACCAGCGCCAAACGCCCCAGAGGGCGGCGGCCCTCGGTCTGCAGCGATCGCGGGATGTTGTACAACCAGCGCCGGCTGAGCCACTGCAGAATGTTGCGCGAGTCGGCCGTGTAGTCGTGAGCGTTGCGCAGCGGCAGCGAAACCGTTTCGGAATCACCCAAAGCGGTTTCACTGTCGCCCTGGGTTGCCTGATAAAGGTTCTTGGCATCCGTATCCAAGAGCAGCATTTGCAGCGTCGGAATCACAGAGGCCGGGCCCAATCGATCGCGCAGCCGGCGGCGCAGTCGCCGCAGTGTACGACCTGCGGTGCCTCCGATACCGATGAATAAGGTCGGACGGAGTCCATCCGAGTCGGACGTCACTTCGACGGGCGGCAAATCGACGGCCGCCTGGTTGGCGGCGCTTGCTGCCAGCGACGCCTGGGCGCTCGTTTCTTCAGTCCACGCACGGGCGCCCTCGCTTCCGATGACCTGGGTCTTGACGACGGGTGAGGGCCGTGCCGCGGCGACCCGTGCTCGGCCATCCGGTGGTTGACAATCGGTATCGGCCTTGGCCTGATTGCTTCGGATCGGGGTGGTATCGCTCGTCGCCGGGGTCGGACGCCGGTCTGGCGCGGTCCGCGGTCCGCGGTCGCGCTGGTCGGCCGACAGCAGGCAATCGACCAAGGCGCGGCAATTCCCAAACCGTTGGCTTGGGTCTTTGGACAATGCGCGGGCGATGACCCCTTGATCGGCTGGCGGCAAGGGGGCCAATCGCGGCCGCGCATGCAGGTGCTGGGATGCCAGTTGGGCCGGCGTTCGCCCCGGAAACGGCAGGACGCCGGTGAGCATCTCTTGATAAACGATCGCGAGGCTGTATTGGTCGCTGTGCGGGCTGGGTCGGCCGTCAAACACTTCGGGCGGCGCGTAGAGCGGCGTCAGACCGCCCATCAACGAGGCAGTGACGTCGTGGAGATCCTTGACGAGCCCAAAATCAGCCACCTTGACCCGACCGCCGATCAGCAGCAAGTTTTCCGGTTTGACGTCGAGGTGCTGCAGCGAAAAGTTCGCGCTCATGTAGTCCAGCGCGTCGGCCGCGTCGCGCAGATAGCCGAGCAGCTCGTCGCGAGGAATGCCGACCGCTTGGGCCTCTTTGGCTTGCTCAAAACGGTCCTTGAGGCTCATTTCGGCCAGCTCGGTCACGATGATCAGTTGGCCGTCGATAATCTCGAACCGCTCCAGCGAGAGCAAGAAGGGATGTCGGACTTGCTTGATTCGCTCGAGGGCTTTTAGTTCGCGGGCCGCTCTCTGATCGTCGAAATAGCCATAGACGAACTTGATGGCTTTAGCCAGTCCCCCGGGAGCCTGCGCGCTCCAGACCTCTCCATAACCGCCGACGCCGATGCGATCTTGGACGACATAGCCCGGAATCGGCTCGCTAGTTCTTGCTGGCTGAAACATAACGGGACTTTACTTCGCGTGTTCGCGCACGCGCGCGGCGCCATGCGGCGCTTGCACGAGTGCTGACAGCGATTGTGGGTGGCCAAACAGATCGCCTTGGGCCAACGTGCAGCCCAATTCGCGGCAGACTTGCAGGTCTATCTTGTTGTCGATCCCCGTTGCGATCACGATGCCGCCGAGATCCTGACTGGCGCGCACAATCAATTGCAGTTGGCGTTGGCGATCTTTGCCCCATTGAATTCCGCGGAACATCGAAGGGGCAAGTTTCAGGTAATCCGGGGCGATGTCCTTGCGTTCGGTGATTTGCGATCGCCCTGAGGCATAGCCGTCGTACGCCAGTCCGATGCCCGCATCGCGCAGGCTGGCCGACAGGGCGCGAAACTCCTCGGTGTTCCGCACGGCGTTGTCCGGAATTTCGACGACAAGCTGCCGGCTGCTGGTGATAATATCGCGCAGTTGGCACAGGTGGTTTACCAACGACGCTGCGGCGCTCTCGGCCCCGGTGATGGCCACGAACAGACGTGCGCCGTAGGGCAAGCCGACGGACTCTTCGGCCGCCAGGCGACGGAACAATTGCCGCAACCGATCGGTAGCCCGGCACTCCGTGGCGGCGGCCAGTTGCTCGCAACGCGCAAAAGCGGCGCCCTCGGCTCCGCTGCCGGCGAAAGCCTCGAAGCCGATCGCCTCGCCGCTGGCCAGCTCGGCGACCGGTTGAAATAAGGTCCGCAGGCTGCGCTGTACGACAGCCTCATGGGTTCGGCGAACGGCCAGGATCGCGTCCCACGCCTTGCTTTGAGCGGGCGCACGATGGCGCGCGGGTGAGGGCATGACTTGCGTGGCGGTCTCGCGCGCGGCCCCAGCCGAGTCGCAGAAGAATGTGAACTCCACTCCGGCAATGACCAAAAAATCACCGTCGCTCAACGTCGCTTCTTCGATCTGCTCCCCGTTTAGAAACGTGCCGTTGGTGCTACCGAGATCGCGCACCCGATATCTCTTGCCGTGTCGCGTGATGACGGCGTGTTCGCGCGAGACTTCATTAGAATCGATGTGCAAGTCGGCCGAATCGTTGCGGCCGATCGTAAAGGGGAACGATTCCAGGTTAGTCTTCTCGACCCCCCTCGGCGAATCGTGCTCCAGCCACGAGGTGCCGATCGCGTATTCCTGCATGACTTGCGTGCGCATGATCTGACGTCGTCCGGTGTCTGGTGCGCCGCGAGCGTGCAGGACTGAGCTTTGGACCCGGCGCGCGGCATTTTAACACAGTGGATATGCAACCAAAGCATAGCTTAAAACCGCACGCCGAGAGATTGTGAGCTATGCTGTTCATGCGAGGTATTCTGATTACCGGATCGCGCCCGTTCTCTCCGGCACTCCACCACCCACGAAAGCCAGAACGATGCTCCGCGCCATCGGCCCACAACCGTTGAAAATCCTGGTTGTAACTGAAGATCGGGCGCTCGAGCGCCAACTGTCGCATTTTTTCGACATGATGGGCTACGAGGTGCTGCAGGCCGCAGACACACAAGTGGCCTTGGCGGCTGTCGAGGCGGAAAGTCCACACATCGTATTGATCGGTTCCGAGCTAGGCGCGCGGGCCGATTTGACCCGCTGCGACCTGTTGTCCGACGGGCAAACCTCGGG
>JBGQHN010000312.1:0-4921 GCA_041497975.1 Planctomycetia bacterium
CACCACGTGATCGATGGGCTTTCCGTAGTCCTTGAAATGCAAACGGGCCGAAGCATGGAGCCTTGGCCCGCATTTGTTTTGTTGCGTCGCCCGCGCAGCAACGGCGGTTGACGATCGTCGCGGCCTTTCACTATCCTTGGAACTTCCGCGACCGATTGGCCCCGCCGAATCCAGTCATGCCTTTTGCGATTTCAAGCCAGGTAATGCGTTGCGTGCCGCTGGGTTTTCGATTCGCACTCTGGTGCTGTTGTGCGTCGGCGGCATGCGCAGGCGACGATTGGCCCCAATTTCGCGGACCCGACGGACAAGGGCATAGCGACTCCCTGGAGGTGCCGCTCGAGTGGAGCGAGGCTCAACACGTCACCTGGAAGACCGAAATTCCCGGCCAAGGCTGGTCTTCGCCCGTCGTGCTCGGCCGCCGGGTGTGGATGACCACGGCCACGGACGACGGTTGTTCGTTGCGCGCGATTTGCGTGGACCGCGAATCGGGCCGTCTCGTGCACGACGTCGAAGTGTTTCACCGCGACAAAGCCATCGAAAAGCACGCGACCAACAGTTATGCCTCGCCCACGCCGGTCTTGGAAGGCAATCGCGTCTTTGTCCATTTCGGCACCATGGGCACGGCCTGCCTCGATGCGGCGACCGCCGAGATTATCTGGCAAACCGAAGAACTGCAACTCGATCACCAGGTCGGGCCGGGCAGCTCACCGGTGCTCTTCGAGAACCTGCTGCTCGTGAGCTGCGACGGCACCGACGTGCAGTACGCTGCCGCGCTCAACAAGAACACCGGCGTCATCGAATGGAAAACCAATCGCTCCGGTGTCATCGACAAACCGCCCGATCAAAAGAAGTCCTTTGTCACTCCGTTGGTCATCCGGCACGCTGCGCGCGACCTGGTCATCATGACTGCCGCCGAGTGGGTCTATGCTTACGATCCGCGCACCGGGCAGGAAATCTGGAACGTCAAGCACCCGGGCTTTTCCGTCGCGCCGCGGCCGGTCTTTGCTCACGGGCTGATCTTCGTGTCCACCGGTTTCATGCTTCCCGAACTGTTCGCGATTCGTCCGGATGGCGCGGGTGACGTTACTTCCTCGGCCCTGGCATGGAAGACCGACAAGAGCGTGCCCACCAAGCCGTCGCCGCTCGTGGTGGGCGACGAGCTGTACCTGGTCAGCGACGTGGGCGTGCTGACCTGCCTGGATGCCAAGAGCGGCCGGCCGCATTACCGGCGGCGTTTGGGCGGAAACTTTTCGGCCTCGCCGATTGCGGTCGGTGCGCGGATCTATTGCTGCGACGAGGACGGCCGCACGATCGTCTTCGCCGCCGGCAAAGCGTATCAGGAACTGGCCGTCAACAAACTTGCCGGTCGATTCATGGCGTCGCCCGCGGTGGCCGGCCGAGCGTTATTCCTGCGAACGGACACGCATCTGTATCGGATCGAACAGTGACCGGCCGGTCGCCCGCGCTTGGGCCGTCCGGCCGCTACTTCTTCAGGTCGTAGCACAAAAGCGCGTCTTGCTCGCGAAGATAAAGTTTTCCGCCGGCGATCACTGGGTGCGACCAGCTCGGCTGGTCGACGTCGGGAATCTTGAATTGGCCCTTTTCCTGATACTCGTCGGGCGTCGCGCCGATGAGCGCCATGACGCCGTCCTGAAAGCGGAAGTACAGATTGCCGTCGGCATACGCGACGGCGGCCGACCCCGAGCCCGGTCCGCGGTTGTGCCGCCATGCGATCTTGCCGGTCTTCCATTCCAAGCAGGTCGGCGCGCCGGCGTTGTGGCCATGACCCGCATAAAGATAATCGCCGAGCATGATCATTCCACCATGGTGGTTTTGAAATTCCTTGCCGTCGAGAAAATAGACTTCCTCCGCGTTGACGCCTCCGCCGGCAGCCCGCAATTGCAGCAGCGCGGCGCCGGCTTGATACCCGGAGGAGCAAAACACGTAATCGCCGTGCACGACGGGGGTGGGGACGTTGGCCGTGCGGTTGGCGATGCGGTTGTAGCCCCACAAGAACTTGCCGTCCTTGGCGGCCACGCCGACGACGCCTCGGCCCATGAGTTGCACATACTGGCGCACACCGGCGCCGTTGCTGATCACGATCGATGAGTACGCGGCGCCGTCGCCGCCCTGTTCTCCGATTCCGGGAATTGCCGAGCGCCAGATTTCGGTGCCGGTTTTCTTGTCGAGCGCCACGATGCCGGTTTGGGCGCCGCCGGGAATGCAAACCACTCGATTGCCGTCGACCAACGGAGATTCGCTGTAGCCCCAGCCAGAGTGCATGCGGCCGTCAAAGTCCGTACGCAGATTGCGATGCCAGACCTCTTTACCGTTTTCCGCTTCCAGGCAGACGATATCGCCGTGCGGGCCAATCACGTACACCAACGCCCCATCGACGCTAGGCGTGCAGCGCGGACCGGCGTAGCCCTGCGGTTCCCAAACGTCGCCGATTCGCGTGCTCCACAGCTCTTTTCCGTCGGCAGCACTCAGGGCAATCACGAATTGGCCCGTCGCTCGATCGCCCATCGTAAAGACGCGACCTTGTGCAATCGACAGGCTGGAGAATCCCCGGCCCAAGCCGTGGGCCGTCCAGGCCAGTGGCGGACCGTTTTTGGCCCACCGGTCCGCCAGGCCCGAATCGTCGGAAATTCCGTCTCGATGTTCGCCGCGCCATTGCGTCCATTCGGCCGCGGATTTGTTCTTCGGGGCAGGCCGTTTGTCGGCGGCAACAACTTCGAGGCACCACGCGGCAGCGAGCAACGCAAAGTGCAGGGCAGCCAATCGGCGAATCATTCGAATAACTCCTTTGCGGCGGGTCTGAGCGAGGAGACGATGCCCGACGAGAGCCAGGCCAGCGCGGCGACGGTAGGCGTGGATGCCTCAAAGTCTACTGCGCGGCGCGGGTAGTCGCAAGTCGGCCGAGCGCGCCACCAATCGAGGCGGCGACGCCCCCGCTTTCGCGCCGTCTCATCCCTTGTCCGTCAGGGCGGTGTCGTCGACGGTGATGGTGCCGGCGGTCAATCCGGGGAGCGATGAAAGGTCTAATTTGACGTCGCGCGGCGTCGCCAGCAAATCGATCAGGCTCGTGGGCGCCGGCCCGGCTGCCGGACCTTGAATTGAAACGGGCGCGCGCCAGCCCACCATCACCGTGTAGTCGGACTTATCGCAGATCCATAGCTCGAAGATGCCTGGCAGCTCTTGGGACATTTGCTGGCCCTTGATGAAGCGGAACGGCTGATCGCCCTGCACCCGAATTTTTTTCCATTGCACGGCCTTGCCGTTGGGAGTTTCGGCGTCGACAACGTCCCATTCGTCGGGAGCGTCTTTGAATTTCTCTTTGAGCTTCGCTTGCAGCTCTTGGGCAAGGTTCTCCGCGTCGCCGGGTTTGCCAGGCACGGCCGCCAGGTAGCAGTAGTACGGTAATCGCCCGACGCCTGGATCGTTGCAAAAGCCCTCGTAGCAGATCTTGAAGCCGGGCAGCGGCAAGAAAGGAGGCTGCAGGCGCTCGGGATTGATTTTCTCGCCGTCGATCGGATGCGCGCTATCTTTCCGGTACGACGTTCTGAAGACCATCGGCACGCGAATCTTGATCGGAGTGCCGGCCAGTTCCGTGGGCCCGAACAGCGAGCGGAACTTCGCTTCTCCGCGAGCCATCCCCAGGCGCTGTGTCGCCAGGCGGTTGTACTCCGACGCGCCGCAGCCGCATAAAGTCGCGACGAACGACGCCATTGCCAGCCAGCAAGCGCCGTGAAACGTGAATGATTTTCGCATGATGACGGTTCCGGTCGTGGCAACTTCGAAAACAACCATCCCTCAGTCAATTCTGCTCGCTGTGCCGCGGATATGTCAAGCGCAGCCGCCCCGGACCGGCCAGACGCCCGGGCGGTTGCCCCGCGGTGAGCCGCCGTCCATAATCAACACTTTGTGCGGCCCCCAAGGGGAAATCGCGGGCATTTTTCGCCGCGTCATGAGGCGCCTTCCATGAAGCAGTTTTGGAAACGAGCCGCGATGATCGGGCTTTGTTGGCTGCCGTTTTGCGATGCGGCATCGTTACCCGCCGCGCCGGCCGACGCGATCCCACATGCCCAGGATCGACCGCCGGGTCCGCCGCTTTCGCCGTCGGAGGCCATGAAAAGGATGACCCTGCCCGAGGGTTTTAGCGTCGAGTTAGTGGCCGCGGAACCGGATATCGTTAATCCCGTGGCCATGACGTTCGACGAACGCGGCCGGATTTGGATCACCGAAAGTCTTGAATACCCACGCTTGGAAGCCGGAGCGGGTCGCGATCGGATCAAGGTCCTGGAAGATACCGACGCCGACGGCCGCGCCGACAAGTTCACGATCTTCGCCGAAGGATTCAACATACCCTCGGGCATCGCCGTGGGGTACGGCGGCGTGTGGGTAGCCAACGCTCCGGATATCTTGTTTCTGCAAGATGTTGACGGCGACGGCAAGGCTGACAAGCGTGAGACGATCGTCACCGGGTTTGGTCGCGACGACACGCACGAACTGCCCAACTCATTGACTTGGGGGCCCGACGGCTGGTTGTATGGCCTCAACGGCGTCTTCAATCAAAGCCATGTTGCGCACCGTGGCAAGCAGCATGATTTCACTTGCGCGCTGTTTCGCATTCACCCGCGCACGCGAGATTTTGAGCTATTCGCCGAAGGGACGAGCAACCCGTGGGGGATCGCCTGGGACAACGAGGGCAGCGCCTTTGTCAGCGCATGCGTCATCGATCATCTCTGGCACCTGGCCGAAACCGGCTACTACATTCGCCAGGGCGGGCCCTATCCGCCATATACGACGCCCATGGGCTCGATCGTCAAATACAAACATCAGAAGGCCGCTTATTGCGGAATCCATTTCTTCGACAGCGACGCCTATCCGCCCGAGTATCGTGACCGGCATTACCGGGGCA
>JBGQHN010000313.1:0-4911 GCA_041497975.1 Planctomycetia bacterium
GTCATTCAATTGATCCGGGCCCGCGTTGCGAATAGTCACGGACAACGGGCCTGAAGAGAACAAGATCATTGCCAAGGCCACAATGCAAGCCGCCATCATGATCAAGACGAAAAGCGACCGCAGGGAGAAGGCGAACCGGGGGCGATTAGCGGCGCGGGTCATGGGCTGTCCGGCATGTCGCGGGCGCTTGCGAGTAGCCTGTTAGCATTATGGCGGCGGGAGAACCAGTACGTCTTCATCAAACCTCCGACGTGTTGGTTCCAAATCGCGCTAGGGTTTTTGTTGCGGAGCTCTCCAAAGCTTGACTTTGCCGTCACCACCGCCCACAGCGAGCACTTTGCCGTTGGGCGAGAAGCATACGGATCGGAGCGATTCAACATAGCCACCGAGCACGGCCCGTTCTCGTCCACAGGCATCAAGTAGCCGAACCATTTGGCCCGTCCCTGCCGCCGCCAAGAGTTTTCCGTCTGGTGAAAACGCTACTGAAAATGCAACCTCTGACAGCGATAGCTTGAATGACTCTCGCCAATTCCGAGTGCTCCACAACGTCACTCCGCCAGCAGGTCTCTTTGGATTCTCCCTAGAAAAGAAATCGCCGTACGCGACCGACGCGCGGTTTCCATCCGGCGACACCGCCACGCCACGCACTGCGCCGGCATGCACGCCGATCGTGCGTAGCTCTGTAAAGTCATCCGTGCTCCAAAGTTTCACCGTCCCATCCTCACTGCCGGTGAGTAGCGATTTGTTATTGGGCAGAAACGCGACGCAGCTGACCGCGTCTCTGTGCGCTGGAATGGTCGCGAGCAACTTACGACTTGGCACATCCCAGACGGCAAATTCGTTGATGACTTGATCCTGATTGAAGCGACATCCGCCGGCAGCTAGTCGTGCCCCGTCGGGCGAAAATGCGATGGCCATAATGGGACCGATTTTTGATTGGAATCCCGGTAGGTCTTGGGCTGCCGCTGGACTCCAAAGTTTTATGGCACCATCATAACCTGAGGTCGCCAACATCTGCCCATCGGGCGAGAACACTGCACACGTGACTCCATCGGAGTGCCGGACAAGCTCTTGTCGAATCTTCTGCGTCTCAGTGTCCCAAATCACGACCTTTCCGGGACGCGGCTCTTGAAGTAGCCCGATGAACCGTCCGCACGCGGCAACCAACGATTTGCCATCGGGAGAAAAGGCGAGCGAATTGACTCTGTCGTCGGTGTCGAACGTGGCCGTCACTTGACCGCTGGTTCGTCCGACACAGGTAATGAGCGAAAGGCAGGTCAGAGTCGCGATCGAGAGCCTGGTCAAGACTGGGACTACGCTAACGAATTTTCGCATTTCTGGATTATAGCAGCGGCGGCGGGGACGAATTGTCGAAAAGACACTAACCCGAAGCGCGAGCGAGGGTTCTTCGTCCTGCGTCCCTTGCTGGCGCTTCGGGTTAGTGCGGATGGTGCGTCGTCGCTGCGATTGACACACCCTACGACGACCACGACTACGATCTAACCCTTGGTGATCGTCTCGTCCAGGTTCAACAGCACGTTGCCGATCGTGGTCCAGGCGGCCAACTCGGGCACGTCCATATCGCCGGATCGCGGCGCCTCGCCAATCGCCGTCAGCTTCGCCGCCTCGGCAGGGTTCTGGCGAAATCGGGCCAGGTTCCGCTCGAAGATCTCGCGCAGGATCGTGGCTTCCCGCGGCGTGGGCTCGCGGGCCGTACACAGCTTGAAGGCGAAGGCCAGCCGCGAGGGCACGTCCGCGCCGCCGTGCTGCAATATCCGCTCGGCCATCACGCGGGCCGCCTCGACATAGCTGGGATCGTTCAGCAACACCAGGGCCTGCAGCGGCGTGTTGGTGCGCGCGCGGCAGTCGGTGCAAACCTCGCGGTTGGGGGCGTCGAAGGTCAAGAGCGGCGGATAAGGAATCGAACGCTTCCAATAGACGTACAGCCCGCGGCGGTACAGGTCCCGGCCCTTGCTTTGCACGTATCTGTCGCCCGCAGTCAGCTCGTCCCACAACCCGGCCGGCTGATAGGGCGAAACGCTGGGACCGCCGATCGCGTCGTTAAGCAATCCGCTCACGGCCAGCGCGTTGTCGCGAATCATCTCGGCATCCAAGCGAAATCGCGCGCCGCGGGCCAGAAGCCGGTTGTCCGGATCGTGCTCGAGCAGCCGGGCGTCGGTCTTGGCGGCTTGCCGATAAGTGGCCGAAGTCACGATCAGGCGTTGCATGGCCTTGATGTCCCAGCCGCTGGCGACAAACTCGGAGGCCAGCCAATCGAGCAGCGCCGGGTGCGTGGGCCACTGGCCGCGAGAGCCGAAGTCGTCGCTGGTTTTGACGATGCCCGTGCCAAAGTATTGCTGCCAGAAGCGATTCATGGCCACGCGAGCAACCAGCGGGTTGCCGGGATCGACCAGCCATTGGGCCAGGCCCAGACGATTGTCGGGCGCGCCGGACGGCAACGGGGAGAGCGCGGCCGGAACGCCGCGCGTGACGCGCTCGCCCTTGGCGCGGAAATCGCCGCGCACCAGCACGAACGTGTCGCGCATCTGGGCATTCTCTTGCATCACCATCGTGATCGGCACGGCGCGGTTCAGCTCGCTTTCGGCTTTGCGCAGTTCTTCGAGCTGCTTGTTGAGCGGCTCGAACACACTGTGCGTCTTGGCGTATGCGAACTGCACGAAGTAATCGCGCAGCAGTTGGCGCTGGGCGTCATCGCGTTTGTTGGCGGCCAGCTTGAGCGTGTCTTGAACGTTCTGCGGCAGCTTGGACTTGGAACGGGCCTTTTCGGCCAGCTCCCAGGCCAGTTGGCTGTCGAAGGTTTTCGAGCCTTGCGGCGTTCGATTGACGACGCCCGCCTTGTCCCAATACACGTGCCCGCCGTATTGGCTAAACGCCATGCCGCTCACCAGATCGCCCACCGCCAGCCCGACCGCCGCGGCATCGACTTCCAAGCGCACCCAGCGGCCGGTCTCGGGCAGCGGGCCCATCGGCAAGCGACTGGGACTTTTGTCCGTGCCGAAGGCCACGGTGTCTGCGCCCCAGTAGGCCCGATGCTCCCAAGCGCCGTCGTTGAACTGCAGCATGAGGGTCTGCGGCGGGTTTTGCGGATCGAGATACACGTGGGCAAACAGCTTGTCGCCGGCGGCGATGTTCAGCCGTTCCTTGGAATTGATGAAGAAATGCTGGCCGAACTGGGCGGCGGTTCGCTCGCTGGCCAGCCGTCCGGAGAGCACCGGCTGGGGCGAGGCGACCCAGCGCCACGAAGCGTCGCCCTCCGATCCGTCGGCCAGGGCCTGTCGCGGCAGGGCGTCGTCGAGCCAGACGAATTCCTGGGGCTCGCCACTGGACGTGTTGGGGCTGGGCGGGTCGATTGTGGCAGCGGCCACTTCGGCCTTGATGCGGGCCTCGAAGTCGGCCACCTGCTTTCGTAGCGCGGCCAACTGGGCCGCCTGTTGCTGGCTGGGAATTTGCAAATTGGGCACCGGGCTTCCCTGACGAGTGTCCAAGCCAAGTTCCGGAATGTTGTTGAAGTAGGCATACAGCCGATAAAAGTCGCGCTGCGTGAATGGATCGTACTTGTGGTCGTGACACTCGGCGCAAGCCAGCGTCGTGCCCAGCCACACGGTCGCGGTCGTCGTCACGCGGTCGTTGGCGTACTTGGTCAAATACTCCTCGGGGTCCGCGCCCCCCTCGGAGGTCACCATCACGTTGCGATGAAACCCGCTGGCGATCTTTTGCTCGACCGTGGGATTGGTCAGCAGATCGCCGGCGATCTGCTCGACGGTGAAGCGATCGAACGGCATGTTGCGATTGAAGGCGTCGATCACCCATTGGCGAAACAACCAGATGTTGCGATGGTCGTCGACGTGATAGCCGTTGCTGTCGGCATAGCGGGCCAGGTCGAGCCACTTCATGGCCATCCGCTCGCCGTAGTGCGGCGAGCTGAGCAGGCGATCGACCACGCGCTCGTAGGCGCCCTCGCATTGGTCGGCCAGAAAGGCGTCGATTTCGGCGATCGTCGGCGGCAGACCGGTCAAATCGAACGTCACGCGCCGCACGAGCGTCCGCTTCTCGGCCGGCGGCGAGGGCTTGAGCCCCTCGCGATCGAGCTTTTCGAGAATGAAATGATCGATGGCGCCGCGCGGCCATGCCGGATTGCTGGCCGGAGGCAGCGGCGGCCGCTCCACGGCCAGGTATGACCAGTGACCTTTCCACACCGCGCCTTGCGCGACCCAGCGGCGCAGCTTGTCGATCGCTTCGGGCTTGAGCCGGGGGCCGGCTTCGGCGGGCGGCATGCGCTCGTCGTCGGCCGCGATCACGCGGGCGACGAGCTGGCTCTCGTCGCACTTGCCGGGCACGATCGCAAACGCGCCCGACTCGAGTTGCTTCAGCGCATCATCCTGGCGGTCGAGCCGCAAGCCGGCTTGCCGCCGGGCGTCGTCGGGGCCGTGACAGGCATAGCAATGTTCGGAAAGGATCGGGCGGATGTCGCGATTGTAATCGACCGTGTCCGGACCGCTGCGCGCGTCGCCGGCCAGGGCCGGGGCGCACGCGGCCAAAAGCATGGCCGCGAACAGTAAACGGCGACCCACGGGCCCAACGGCTGGGGTCGGCTTGCAAGGCGTGCGGTATTGCATCGGCGCCGGGCGGGAGTTCGAGCGGGGGCTGGACCTTTTGCAGGAGGCGGGAGCCGTCCTATTACACCACGCCCCGGGGCGATTGTCCACCTGGGAGGGCGAGAGCTACCGCTCGCGGAGGATCGCGATGGCCTTTTCGAGGGCGCCGTCGCGCCCGCTCTCCAGATCGTCCTTGGGAAAGACGGGAACGCTCACGTCGGGCGGGATGCCGGGGCCGTCGAACGCTTGGCCGTCTTCGGTGAGGAAGATTTCGTTGGGCAGTCCGAATTGAAAA
>JBGQHN010000314.1:0-4859 GCA_041497975.1 Planctomycetia bacterium
GTTGGCAGGGCAGCGCGCCAAGCGTGTCCGACTTTCAAACTGCCGTGCAACAGGCCTTTAATGCCTGGACGGTCGTGGATCCGATCACCAGTTTAAACTCCTCGCTGAGTTTTTTGCCCGACCTGGCAACCCCCGTGGTCGGTTTCAATCAAGGCTCGGGCGGCATCGACTCGCGGGGCGCCGAGATCGACTTGTTTGGCGCCAACGACGCGTTTTTTTGGAATGTGGGTAACACCGGCACCCAGGCCGAGACGCGATTCACGACCGTCACGAGCACGGTAACGTTGACGTCTGGAACCGCGAATTACCTCGGATCGACTGCCATCGCCGGCGCCGACATCATTGTCAACAGCAACCCGGGCGCCCTGTACACGCTCGACCTTTTTCGCCGGCTGTTAACGCACGAAATCGGCCACGCGATCGGACTGGGCGACGTCGAGGGAAGTATCAACCCCGGAGCGTTCATCGACGACAATTTCAATGGCGCAACGAGCGCTACGGCTCAAGCCACGCTTAACAACTCGTGGGCTCTGCTGGTCAACCCGCTCAACCCGGCTGCGTCGCCGCTCAGTCGATATACGGTTCCCTTTGGCAACCCTGGCACGACCACGCCGGGCGTTGACATCTTGATGGAATCGAACGGCCTGGGGATCGCGGCCGGCAACCCGCTCACCAACCTGACGCCGCTTACGAACGACGATTATGGAACGCGGCAGTTTCTGTATCCGGGCGTCGTCGTGCCCGAACCGGCAACGTTTGCCTTGGCCGTCGTCGGATTGTTGGGGTTGATCGGCTACGGCCGGCGCCGCACGAAGTCGTTGGCGGACGCGTGACGTAGCTCGCAGTGTATTCGACGACAGGAGAATGCGCGCCGTGGGGCGGCTTTGTCGTCTCGAGATTGAGGCTGGCGGCCCGCTGCTCTTAGCCCAGGCTGCGAACGACCCACGCCAGTCCCGTCCGGCCGAGGGAATCAACAACGAGCCCGTCCCACGGCCGTGGGGCCGTCGAACGCCGCATTATTCCGCTCCTTTAATCGCGCGTCGCATTCACAACGACGTCGCTGTCGACCGCCGCCGCCGCCGACGCCACGCGTAGCCGACCAGCCAGGTCAAACCCAAACCGGCCAAAACCACGGAACTCGGCTCCGGCACGGGCGCGGTCACCAAGTGGTTAATCACCAGCAGCGCGTCCCGCGACGTAACGCGGTTGTCGTTGCTCGTGTCCCAGAAATAGGTCGGCGACGCGCCTGCCGTCAACGCTGACGCGGTCAGGGGCTCGACTTGCGGCCTTAGCAGGACGTTAATCACCAGCAGCGCATCGCGCGCCTGGATCTTCGAATTGGCGTCCACGTCAAGGCCGTTGATCGGATTGTGCAACGGGCTCACGCTCTCGCCGAGCGCGATGGCGCCGCATGTCACAATCGCAACTGCCGTCATAATCGATGTCAATTTGTTCATATCGTGTCTCAAACCTTGGTTTGTTTTTTCGCCGGCACGGCGCGCTTGGGCGCGTAGCAGCGGCTGGAGTCAATGCCCGGTAGAAACGACCGGGGCGTTTGGATTTCGAGTCGATGTCCCGACAGGGCAGGGCGTCTGGGCGCGGTGAAGCAGCAAGCGCGCACAGAACCGCGACAAGTAAGTCGGGTACAAGGAGGAGAGCCCTAGCTGAACTTCAGCCCTGCGGACAGGTCGAAGGAACGTGGGAGCCTAGGGGCGAAGGGAAGGCTCTCGATTCACGTTCACTAGCAAAGACCCTGCAATTTTCAGAAAGCCGAACCTGCGCGCTCGCGCCGCAGTGGCGTTCTGCCAACTGTAATGACGATGAGGCCGAATGTCAAGAATCGGCGCGAAAATTTTGGAAAAATCCTACGCTCAGCTAGCCGTTGCTGCTGGCAGGTGGTGCCCGGCATGATTTTTGCCCGGATTTTCGCCGTTTTGCTCGATTTTGACGGGTGACCGGGCCGATGAAATGTAGCACCGGCAGGCTCGAACGGGGCCGTTTCGGGCCACCGGTTAGTTGCCGGATCCTGCGCTCTCTTCAGGTGACCGGCGTACGCCGTATTACTCTGATTCTCAGAGTACTCTGATGTCGTCCGGAACGGTCGACAATTCCCTGAAGTTTCGGCAATCGTCCGCGGGCCTGACCTGGTTCATTCGACGCCGAGAGGTGCGACAATGGCAGCCATCAATTTTGCCGGCCTGGATATGGCAATCCACAGCCCGATGCGATTGGGCATCTTGACCACGCTCGAAACACAAGGCCGCCAGGATTTCACGACCCTCAAGGACTTGCTCGAAGCGACCGACGGCGCCCTGGGCATGCACCTGCAAAAGCTGGAGGAGGTTGGCTACCTCAAGTGCCAGAAGTCGTTCGTCGCGCGAAAGCCCAAGTCAATCTATGCGATCACCCCCAGCGGCCGCCGCGCGCTTTTGAAGTATGTGGAGACGCTGGCGGCGATCGTCGAGCGGGTGCGCGCGGGATCGCGCTTTTCCAGCCGTGCTGTGCGTCAGGCGTGACGGTTTTCCAGGCCGTTGATCGGGCCGGAGAGCATGCGGGCGATCTCTTCTAAGTCCGTCTTTAGTTGCTGAAGTTGCATCGGCCACACAACCAGGAGGAGAGTAGAAAGTAGAGAGGAGACCGAGGAGAGCCATTGGGCTGCGCAAATTGCCAGGCGAAACGCTTGCGTGTTGCTTCCGTTCTACTCTCTCCTTTCTACATCTCTCCTCTCTATTTTTTCGGCGACGCCGAAAAAATCGGGGCGAGAGGATTCGAACCTCCGACCCCCTGCTCCCAAAGCAGGTGCGCTAGCCAGACTGCGCCACGCCCCGAATTTGTTGAAATCGCGATCGTCGACCGACGGTAATCCGCTGCCGTATCCTAGCACCCTCGGCGCCCGGCGGCAATTGCCGATAGTGAACTAATGTATACATAGCGATTGCCCCGCGTTGAGCTGCCTTTTGAAAAAGTGGGACAGGCACCTCGCGGACATACGTATTGTGTGGGATCGGTTCGAACTGGCTCGGAGCCAGTCCCATTTTTCAACGGCCCGCTCAGCCGGCCATGCTCTCGCGAGCCATGCCGCAAAGGTGCTCGCGAATCCGATCGAACTCTTCGGCGCTCGTGAAGTGGATCACGATCTGGCCGCGACCGCCCGTCTTCTGCTTCAATTCGACTTTCGTGCCCAGGGCCGTGCGCAGCTCCTGCTCGAGCGCAGCGGAGTGTTGGCTCGCGCGACGCGACGCGCGGCGGCCGTGCGTCTCGACGCCGATCACTCCCAACGGCTCGCTGTCCGCATGGTGGATCGCCTGTTGCACCATTTCCTCGGTGGCCCGCACGCTCAGCGACTCGTCTTGTATCCGCTTGCAGAAAGCCAACTGCTCGCGCTCGTCACCCAGAGGCAATAGCGCCCGGGCGTGACCCTGGCTCAGGCCGCCGGAGCGAATCGACTGTTGAATCGCCTCGGGCAGTTCCAGCAGACGGATCAGGTTGGCGATCGTCGAGCGGTCGATCTTTAGCCGTCCGGCCAGCTCCTCCTGCGTGCAGCGGTAACGATCCAGATACTGCTGGAACGACGTCGCCTTTTCCAGCGCGTTGAGGTCCTTGCGCTGCAAGTTTTCGACAATCGCGACCTCGCACATCTGACGGTCGTCCGCCTCACGGACCTGGGCAGGCACCTGCTGCCAGCCGGCCTTGATCGCGGCCCGCAGGCGACGCTCGCCGGCGATGAGCTGATAGCGCTCGCCGTTACGGCGCACGACCAGGGGCTGGATCATGCCGTGTTCCTTGAGGCTCTCGCTCAGCTCGTCGATCGCGGATTCGTCGAAATCGCGGCGCGGCTGGAACGGGTTGTTTTCGATCTCGTACACGTGGATTTGCACCAGGCCGTCCCGCGCCGCCGTGTCCGACTCATGAGTGTCGTCGGCAACGTCCCCGGGACCGCCCAATGGTCGGCCCAACAACGCTTCCAGTCCCCGCCCTAGACGCCGTGGTTGATTCATGATTCGAGCACCTCCATGCAAAGTTCAATGTAAGCCCGTGCACCGCGAGCCCGCGGGGCGTAGTCGATCACCGAGCGGCCATGGCTGGGCGCTTCGGAGACGGCCACGTCACGCGGAATGACGGTGTGGAAAACGATCTCTCCAAAAAAGTCGCGCACTTCCCGGTCCACTTCGCGGGTCAACTCCAACGAATGGTCGTACATCGTCAGCACGATTCCGCCGAACTGCAAACGATTCGGCCGGCGATCCATGACGCCGCGGATCACGTTGATCATTTGCGTCAGGCCCTCCATGGCGAAGTACTCGCATTGGATGGGCATCAAAACTTCCGTGGCGCTGGCCAGGGCCGTTTGCGTTAGCGGGCCCAGCGACGGCGGACAATCGATGAGCACGTAGTCATACGCGTTCAGGCCGCTGGCGAGGTGTTGGCTCAGCGTCGCGGCCTGGCGAGTTTCTCCCGTGGCCAGGGCCTCGACATCTTTAAAACTGCGGCTGCCGGGCAGGATTTCCAAGTTCGCGATCGTCCCGCTGCACAGCGACTCGCCCAGCGGCTGTCGCGACACCAACGGATGGCTCGAAGTCGGTTGTTGCCCCAGGCCGGTCGTGGCATTGCACTGTGGGTCGAGGTCCACCAGCAGCGTGCGGCGGCCGGCCTTGGCCAGCGCCACCGACAGGTTGATGGCCGTCGTCGTCTTGCCGACTCCGCCTTTCTGATTCGCCACGCATAAAATGCGTCCCACGATGTCCCCCATACGCTGAGCCCCGTACGCGCGCCGGCGGATTGTAACCGAGCGCCGGCAGCGGCTGAATGGCAGTTCATTCGCGCCCCAGAGTGCTAGCAGACCGCGCGCGGGCGAAGAA
>JBGQHN010000315.1:0-4834 GCA_041497975.1 Planctomycetia bacterium
ACAAGGCGGTTGAAGTGGATGATTTCGAGGAGGCCGTGGCCGCGCCTCCGATCATCGAAGCTGCGCTTCGCAGGTACGCCGCGAAATTTGGCCCCAAGTAAATGGACGTTCCCTCCACTCCAAGGGCCAACTTAGCCCAGCGACGTTCCCCCGCCGGGTCGTCCTGCGACGATTGTGACGATCGCATCAGGTGAAATACCGCGGGTGACGATGGCGCCCGACCTAGGGTTGGGCATGGGCGTCTTCAGGCGTTGAGCGTGCGCGGCACTCTCTCGGCTCGCCGATGCCGTGTGCAACTGTTCGCCGGGCATGGGGCGGCGCCGTGCTGATCCAACTCAGGTCGCGTCGCGCCAGCGAGCGACGGATTGGCCTCAATCGTACCCGGCCTCGTTTCAAAAACTTTTTGGAGAATCGCAATGAAAAGGTTCCTCGGACGCACGGTCTTGTTGCTCGCGACAGCGGCCGCTGCGGTGTTTTCAACACGTTCCGCCATGGGCTGCACCGGCATTCGGCTGCAAGCCGAGGACGGCAGCGTCGTCTATGCGCGGACCATGGAATTCGGCCTCGACCTGCATTCGAAGGCAATCATCATTCCGCGCGGGTTCGAACTCGTCGGCACCACCGCCTCCGGCCGACCCGGAATCACCTGGCGGTCGAAGTACGCGGCCGCGGGCCTGAACGGCGAGGGATTGACGCTCATGGCAGATGGCGTCAACGAAAAGGGCCTGGCCGCGGGCATCTTCCTGTTTCCCGGTTATGCCCAGTACCAGGAAGTGTCGGCGGACGACGAAGCGCGGTCGCTCGCGCCGTGGGAAGTGGTTACGTGGCTGCTCACCAACTTTGCGACGGTCGAGGAAGTTCGCGATGCTCTGCCGCAAATCAAGGTCGGGGCCGTCGAGTTCCCCGCCTGGAAGGCCGTGCCGCCAGTGCACTACGTCGTCCACGATTCGGCCGGCAAGTCGCTGGTGATCGAATACCTGGCCGGAAAACTGAACCTTTACGACAACCCGGTCGGCGTCATTACCAATTCGCCCGACTTCGGCTGGCACCTGACCAACCTGCGCAACTACGTCAACCTGACGCCGACGAACGTGCTGACCTCGGATTACGACGGTCCGCGGATCGGCCAAATTGGTCAAGGAAGCGGCATGCTCGGACTTCCGGGGGACTTTACGCCGCCGTCGCGATTTGTGCGCGCCGTGGCCCTCAGCCATTCCGTGTTGCCGGGCAAGACCGGCGAAGACGCGGTTCGACAGGCGTTCCACGTGCTCGACTCGTTTGACATCCCGCTGGGCGCCGTCCGAAACGTCGCAAACGGCAACATCCGCTGCGAATACACGCAGTGGACCTCGGCCAGCGACACCAAGAATTGCAGCTTCTACTTCCATTCCTACGACAACCGTCGGGTTCGCCGGGTGGATTTGTTGAAGGCCGACCTGGACGCCAAGGACATCGTCACGATCCCGCTCGACGATCAATCGGACGTCGAGGTCCTGACGTCGACACAAGAAGCCCGCTAGCCACCACGCCGCCCGTGCGGCCTGCCAGGCAAGTTATCGAACCTGGCGGGCCGCCCAGCGTCTTTGCCAGGGGCGACTTCCTTCCCGGGAAGGATCCGGACATGATCGTAACGCGGCCCCGAGCGCGACTTAAAGTAGTGCACCCGCCATTTCTCTCGGCCGGTGCGTCCGGTCAGGCAAAACCTGCGCGTCGAGCGGGTTCAAGTGGCTGTTTGCGTTGGACTGCGCGCTTGGGAAAAGATTGATCGGTCGCGGTCCCTTGTCCGATACGGTAGCAGAAGCGTTTTAGATGGTTCATGGCGTCCAAATCGCGCGCTATTCAGGCCGGCTGCCACGGGAGATTGCCCTTGCAAAACTTTGGTAACAACACGACTTGGGCCAATTCGCGTCCATCTTGGCGATTCTTTGGCCTGGACCTCTCTCCCTGGGCATTTTTGGCGATCGGCGCCGCAATCGCCTTGGCCGCGATCCACTTTGCCATCGTGCAGCCAACCCTGAAGCGTTTGGCGCAGTTGCAAAGCCAGGTCGATTCGTTGGAGACGGGCGTTCGCAGCCTGGCCGGAAGGCAGGGCGCGGTCGCTACGACCAACACGCTTTTGGGCCAACTGGCCGAACAGGGCCGCCGCAACGTCGAAGCCAGCCAGGCTCTCGAGCAAATTGCCGCTCTGCACGAGCGGCTCAACCTTGAAACCGAGCGGACCGAGTGGGCGCTTGTGGTCATGGAAAAGCTGGCCACGTTGCAGGACAACCTGTTGCAAAATGCCGATCGCATCGAGCCCGCCGCCGATGCGCTGGACGCACTCGAAATGTTGCAGGGACGCCTGGCGAGCCAGCAACCCGTCACCCAGTACAGCCATCGCTCGTTGGACGATCTGGATCGCTTGCGCAACCGACTGATCGACGGCCAATCCCATACGGCCAGCGCCGCGGCGAGCCTCGATGAAATCGACTCGCTGCACGATCGGCTGAACGCCGAGCACGAATCGCACCTGGCGGCCCGCGAGAACCTTAACGCCCTGCTGGCGCTCAAACGAACGACCGAGGAACACGCCCCCGAAATCGCGGCGGCCCGTTTTGCGCTCGAAGGGCTCATCGATCTCAAGGGCTCGCTGATCACGCTCGGCGGCGACTTGGAGCGTGCTCGCGAGGTGGTGCGCGGTTGGACCCGCACTCAAGAGCAATTGGCCCAGTCCGGCCCGCAAGCGGCCGAAGCGCGTCAAAGCGTCGATCAATTGCTCGGCATGGCCGACGACGTCGTGTGCCGTGGCGGCAACGCGATTTCGGCACAAAACGCCTTGGACGCGCTGGTGAACATTCGCGAGCGGCTCGACCATCAAGCGGCTGGGCTGGAACTGGCGAGCCAGCGCGTCGACGGGTTGATCGATCTGAAGGACAGGGCCCTGGAGCAAACGCAGAATCTGGCCGCGGCCGCCGAAAACCTCGAGCTGATGGTCGACGTGCAAGATCAGATGGCCAAGATCGCCTTGTCGTTCGGCAAGATGCGACATTGGATCGTTGAGATCCTGGCGTTCGAGCCGACGTTCGCAAGTGCCATGCGCAGCCTGCAGCCGCTCACCCAGCTGGGAAACCTGCGGCGCATGAATGCCGCCGAGCTGCGGCAAGTGATTCGCTCGCTGGACGAGCGGCGCGAACCACAATGGAGCGCTGCCCCCGAGGCGGGTTCGACGACGATCGAATCGGCCAGGTCGGCGATCGGTGTATCGAAGTCGGCCCGTGCCGAATAAGCGACCATTCAGGGGGCACGCGCCGCGCGTGCGGTGCCCCTCGGCTGTGGCTTCGGCCAACACGATCCGACGGCCTTCAAGTTCCTGTTGGGGTCGCAATCTGGCCGAGGTGGGGTGGCGCCGGTCGCGTTGTGACGCTACGTGGCGTGCTGTTTCTTTGTCAGGTCGATCAGGTACTGGGCCACGGCGGCCAGCGTGGGCGTTTCATAGACCCACCAGTCCAGATCCTTGATGTGCAGTCCGAATTGTTTTTCGACTTCGCAGAGAAACTCGATCCCCTCGAGCGAAGTCAGGCCTACGCCGATCGCGAACAGCGGATCCTCGGCCCGCACGCCGCTGGGACGGGACATGCCAAAGCGGTCGGCCAGCAGTTTTCGCAGAGCCTCGATGGTGCGCTCGAAGCCGATCTGCGCAGCATTCAGGGGCATGGGGTTCGTCTCCGTCGTTCTTGTCTGCCCGCGCGCTTCAAGCATGTGCGCGGCCAACACTCCGCTAGAATTCTACCGTGCTGGCAAGGGCGCCGTGGTCCGTCCTTCCAGCGGGGCGCGCAGGCCCAAAGGCCGCGGTCGGCGGCCCAATCGCAAGGATCGGCGCGCAAACACGGCGAACTTGACGCTGTTGCGTGCCACCGATAGATTGACCCGTTTCAACGGCCAGAAACCGGCCTGCCGGGGCGCGGAATAATCGGGTGGTTATGTCAAAACTGGTTGTGAAACCTGTGACCTCCCGAGCGGAACAAAAACAATTTATCAATTTTCCGTGGAAGTTATACGAGGGCGACGCCAATTGGGTCCCTCCGCTGCTCATGGAGCATCGCGGACTGCTGGGTTATCGCCACCATCCGTTCCACGACGTCGCCGAAATGCAGACCTTTTTGGCGACCCGCGATGGCGTGGTCTGCGGCCGCGTGGCGGCACTCGTCCATCACCTCTATAACGAGCGCAGCGGCGAAAAACGCGGCTTCTTCGGTTTCTTTGAGTCCATCGACGACGCCGAAGTGGCCGGCCGCCTGTTCGATGCCGCCCGCGACTGGCTCGCCCAGCGCGGCATGCAGTCGATGCGCGGGCCGGCCAACCCTTCGCTCAACTACGAATGCGGTCTGCTCGTCGAGGGTTTCGACTCTCCGCCCACCTTCATGATGACCTACAACAAGCCGTATTACGCCAGGCTGCTGCTGGATTGGGGGTTCGAAAAGTCGCAGGACATGTTCGCGTTTTGGGGCCACATCGACATGGTCTCGACGCTCGACAAGAAACTCTGGTTCATCGTCCGCGAAGCCAAAGAGCGGTTCAACGTCACCGTGCGGCCCATGGACCGCCGCCGCTTTGGCGAAGAGGTGCAGATGTTTCTTAACGTGTATAACGCGTCGCTCGAGGGCAGTTGGGGGTTCACGCCGCTATCGGCCGACGAAATCAAGGTTCTGGCCGCCGGGCTGAAGCATCTGATCGCGCCGGAATTGGCTGTCGTGGCCGAAGTCGAGGGTCGACCGATCGGCGCCTGCTTGGGACTATTGGATTACAACCCGCGCATCAAAGCCATTAACGGGCGACTATTTCCGTTTGGTTTTCT
>JBGQHN010000316.1:0-4830 GCA_041497975.1 Planctomycetia bacterium
ACGAACAGGCCGTCGAAGCCCAGGATATTGGCCGTATCCAGCGGGCCGAAGTTGGTGCCGATGACGCTCTCCGACTGGCCCAGATCCCACCAGCACTGGAAAAAATATCCCACCGAGATGTACGTGAACGGCGCGAGTTGCCACGAACCACCCACTTCGATGTCGGTCACGGGGATCGTGCGTGAGAAGCGGTCGTACTGCGCGGTGACTTCCGTGGGCGTTTGCTGATCGCCGGGCGTCGTTTTGACGCGGCTCATGCGATAGTCGCCGATCAAAATCGCCTGGCTGGCCTTGGCGTATAGCGAGAGGAAGCCGTTGCAGCCAAAGTAGCGGCGGCCTTGAATTCCAACGCGAGGACCGGCGCCCACGAAGCGCGCGTTGATGATGCCGGTGGTGATCGTGTCCGTGGGGGCTGTGGTGCCCGCGGGGGTCGTGGTCAGGTTGTTGTCAAAACGGCTGATATCCGCGGCGCGGGCACCGGCCGACCACCGCAAGTCCCATCGCGGACAATAACAACAGTCGCAGTCACCCTGTGGTCCCCCCAGCGAAATGCACTTGGCGAAGTCCACGTCGAAAATGTTGGCCGTTACGCCGGCCTCCGCAAAAAGAAAGCCGCCATCGCCGGGGTTGTTCTTCAGTTGTCCGGCGATAAACGGATTGTCGTTGACGGTATCGGCCGGTCCACTGCTGATCTGGGTCGTGGCGTTCATCCGCCAATAGCTGACTTGAATATCGCCGCCGCAATCGAGCAACCGGTAACCCAGCGCGGCGCGGAACCCGCTCTGGTACGGAAACGCGAACTCGACGGCCTGGTCGGTGAGCGTGCTGACGGTCGGCGTCGTCGAAGAATCGGTCACCAGCGTCCTGCGAACCTCGGCGACGCCTTGACTGAATCGGGGACGCATCAACAGGTAGTCCACGCTGCCGTACCACATCCCGCGCTGCAGCGGGCCGCAAGAAGAGCAGTCGTCACAGCCCTCGCCGAGATTGTCCCACACGGGCTCCGGACCGGCCGGAGCTTTCTCCTGGTTCGCGGCTGGCGCCTCCACGGTCTCGGGCTCTTCAAGCAGGCTGGTGTCGTGCGAGCTGGGACCGCCACCCAAGCGGCCAATAGCGCTCGACGTCGTTCGATACCGCGTTGTTTGATTCGGGCCATCGGGTTGGCCGGCCAAGGTCGTCGAAGCGGCCAGCCAGGCCGCCGCAACCAATGGAATCCATGCGCGAATGGCAAACTTCATGACTCCCCCCTCGTTTCGAAAAAAGCGCTCGAATGGCTCTGCCAAGCCATTCCCGGGCTCGCCAGCGGGTTTTCTTGAATGGCGCAAAAGCTACCGGGTCTTGCCTAGGTATCGGCACCCGTACAACGGTCATTGCAGGAATTTCCGTTAGAACTAGAAAAACCCGCAGGGTCTTCCAATCGAGATTCAAGCTCAGCCGCAAACCGCTGCGGCGATTCGAGATGGCTAGCGCGACCGAGCCCCGGCCAAGCGGTGCTAGCGATCGGCAATCATACGGACGGCTGCGTACAAGCGCGCGTTAAAGTCACCGCAGATCGCGCGGGCGATCGATGGCCGGGCGCGCTATCTGCGGCGCGCGGCGCCGACGTCCGTACGGCCACAACGAGAGACCCAACAAGCCCATGCCCAGCAGAATGATGCTGCCTGGTTCGGGTACCGGGGGAATCGTGCCTGAACCGGTGGCCGTAAACGGCATTACGCTGTCTAGACCGCAGCTGGTTGTCAGGACATCCAAATTCGTGGCGGTGAACATGTTATCGTTGGGAAAATTGGGCAATTGCTGCGTAAGCACGGCCGTTCCCTCCGAATCGGAGAACTGCACGTTGACAATCGAATTGTGGCTCGCATCCGATCCGTTCATCTGGAACAGCACCTTGCGATAGTCCATCACCGGGTTGGCCACCACCAAGTCGGGGCTTAGTCCGACGCGAAAGCGGACGAAGTCATCTGGCGAGAATCCGGTGAACTTGATGCTCAGTAGATCCGTTTTGACCGAGCCAGCCACCGCGTCGGGGGCCTGCACGGTGAACGTTACGCCCGGCGAAGCCTGCACGAGCGATGCCCAGTCGAAGTTCTTGGACGCGTCGCCGATCGACATCGTGAGCTGCGTAATCAACGCGTCGTCGTCTGACGTGTTTCGAAGTTCGATATAGGGCATCGTGCGCTCATTCATGAGCACGAACTGGGTTTTCAAGGCGGCGTTCTCGGCCACGATCGAATTATTGGGATGCTGCAGGACGCTCATGTCTTCGCACAGAGTTAGCGAGTAAGAGATCGTCGCGGCCTGGCCCGGGACGGCGGCAGAAAACAGTCCCAGCGCAGCGACAAGCGCAAGGGCAATCCAATAGGAACGCATGTTGTGTTGTCTCATAGGTGCTCTTAAGTGCGAAATCCAAGTGCGGCAGCCAATGCGACCTTGGCGCGAGCAGTCGTAACGCTTCATGGTTGCAAACTCACAGTGGAAAACCCCCAGACAGCGCGCGCTAGCGGCGTCGCGTGAGGCCAGGGTGCCGAAAAAGAATAGACAGCGCGCGTTTCGGTCGCCGAACGAGGATACGAGCCAACTGGCAAGTATCAGCGCGTGGGTCGTGAATCCGCCCGTGCGAAGCCGCCTGCCGGCGGTCTGCTTGCTCGTGGTTGACGCGTCGCGATGAACCCAGCAATCCACCCGCGACCGGTCCAGCTCACGCTTGGGCTAATGGCGCTCTGGCCAACGAGTGGTCGCCGGAAAACCGTGCGATTGACTTCGGCCGAAGAGGGCGCCAAACCGCGCCGACGTGGCTAGAAATTTCCGAGAAGCAGACCGTGCGATGATTTCGCCGGTGCTGTCCAGAATTTCATGAGCAACTGCCACGTGCCGAAAAAGATGGGAAAACCAACGCCTTTTCCGCGTACGCAATCCATGCTAGTTAGGCAAAATCCGGCGTCAAGTGTTTTGGCAAAGAATATGCAAAGTTTAGGTCTTATGCCTAAATTGCCGGTTGCGAGCCTTATTCCGGACGGACGGCTGATTGCCCCAAAACGGCAGAACGGGGACAATTCAGGTGCCCAGGGGGGCCGCAATGGGAGCCACTTGCGAGATCATCCGCACGAGCTCGCGTGGGCTAAAGGGTTTGGCCAGCACGCCGGCGATTCCCCATTTTTGGGCCATTTCGTCGTGCGCAAGCTCAAATCCCTTGGCGGTTAGCATCAGGATCGGGAGGTCGCGGGTCGCGGGGTTTTCCCGAATCCGGCGTATCAATTCGAAGCCGTCAACGCGGGGCATTTGCAGGTCGGTCACCAGGACGTCCGGCCGGTCTTGCAGGATCGCCTCCCAAGCCTCCTGGCCGTCGCGAGCGGTGCGCACCTCGAACCCGGACTGGCTCACCTTGATTTCGGCCGCGCGCAGAACGTGGACTTCATCGTCGCAAAGCAATACTTTTCTGCTCATGACTGCCCCTCATCGAATGCGGCGCCGGCGGGTTCCGAGATTCGGCTGCGACGGCACTAACAGTCGCCGACGGACGAAAAGCACCCAGCCCCATTCCTGTTAAAGCGTAGGCCAGAGTCACCGCTTGTCCAGAGAGATCGTGCCGGGCGAATCGAGGGGCGCCGGCGGAGGCGGATGATCTGAAAAAGAGGGTCGGGCCAGTTGTAGGGCCCGGAAGGCCCCTCAACGAGTTGCCGCCCCGAGCGCGGAGGGAGTACGGCTTTTTGCGGTGAAAAAAGGCACGGCAGGGTCCCCTCGAGCGTCCCAGCAATCCCTGCCGCGCCTCGTCGACCAGCGCCCCTCCCCCAAGGCGCAAGTGCAACGCAAACATAGGTCGCCAGGAACCCCTGTCAAATCGTGCGCCGCGTCAAAAATCGTGCCGCGGGCGGACGGTTGGGTGCAACGATTTCGTCGTGGCTTAGCGACGCCGCAGCGGCGGCCTAGCGCCAATCCAGGCCAACGTCGAGCGCTGTGGCCGAATGCGTCAGCGCTCCGACGCTGATGCGTTCCACGCCCGTCTCGGCAATGGCCGCCACGTTGTGCAAGCCGACTCCACCGGAGGCTTCCAATTCAATGCCCGGCGCCGTCTTGTCGCGCAGCGCCACGGCGCCGCGCAAGAGGTCGGGCGGCATGTTGTCGAGCAAAACCAGGTCTGGACCCGCGGGGAGCACCTCGGCGAGTTGCTCAAGCGTTTCCACCTCGACCTCGACGATCAACTGCGGCGCCGACTGTTCGGAGGCCATCGATTCGGCCATTTCGCGGGCTCGTTTCACCGATTGGGCCGCGTCGAGGTGCGATGCCCCGCTGCCCGCGGCGCCCAACGCCAGGTGGTTGTCCTTGATCAAGATGGCATCGAACAAGCCGGTGCGATGATTGTGTCCGCCCCCCAAGCGGACCGCATATTTCTCCAGGCGGCGCCAACCGGGCGTCGTCTTGCGGGTGTCGTAAATGCGGGCTCGCGTGTGCGAGACCGCGTCGACATATTTGCGCGCTAGCGTGGCGATGCCCGACAGGCGACCAATCAAGTTGAGAAGAATTCGCTCCGAGGTCAGCAGGCTGCGCGCGGGACCTTCGATCGTGGCCAACGTCTGACCAGCCGTTACGCCGGTGCCTTCCGCGACCGTGGCCTCCCAGCGCATCTGGGTATCCATCTCCGAAACGGCCAGTTCGGCCGCTCTTAATCCGGCCACGACACCGTCGACTCGCGAAACAACGGCCGCGCGAGCCGTCGCGCCCGAGGGGACGTGACAATCGGTCGTCCTGTCGAACAGCCGGTCGAGGTCCTCGCGCACGGCGCGCCGCAGGATTTGCCGTCGGTCGTCTGCGACCGCCGGTCTCCAATCG
>JBGQHN010000317.1:0-4773 GCA_041497975.1 Planctomycetia bacterium
AGTGGCCGCCCGCAAAGTCTTGGACAGGCTGTCCTACAGCCGGTTGACTCGGTCGCAGTGGAGATTCGTCAACCAGGAACCTTTGATCGCTTTGCAAACCGAATTGCGATCCTGGGCCGCCCAGCACGTGACGGCCGCGCAACTCTTGACGCACTTGGAGCAATATGAATACACGCTGTCGGCGAGCGATGCGCGGTTGGTTGCCGACGATTTCCGCGGTCTCGGCTGGTCGGCGCCCCAGGCGGCCGAAAACGTCAGCGAGCGATTGGACACGCACTATCGCAATGCCAACGTGCGCGTGGCGTGTGCCGGTGCCCTGGCGAATCGCCTGGTGCCACAGCCGGGCAAAGTCGACGCTCGCGTGCAAGACGTCGTTGTCAATGTGCCCGTATCCGGCCGCAGCACGACGTCGACCCAGTTGTTCGTGCGGCTGGTTCCCGACGCGCGTCGCATTCGCCTGGGGCTCGAAGCCCGCGGCCTGGTAGACTCCAACACTACATCGAGCAGCGGCCCCGCAACGTTCTACAACCAAGGGCAATCGACGTTTCTGGCGCGGAAGCTGATGGTGCTCGGTCCGCAAGGATTGAGCGTTTGGCCGGCCGTCGCCGAAGCGGAAAACAACTACAGTTACCTGGTTTCGCTTGAGACCGACTTCGACGGCGTGCCGCTGATGGGCGCATTGGTGCGCAACATCGCCCGATCGCAGCACGACGAGTCGCTCGACGAAGCGCGTCTGGAAGTGGAATACAAAGTGGCCACGCGGGCGCGGGATCAGCTCGATGCGGAAGTCCGCCCGCAATTGATCAAGGCGGCCCAGCGCATCGAGAAGGAGCAGTTGGCCACGCTCAAGCGGCTGGGGTTGGATCTTGTGCCATTGGGGCTGTCGACCACCGAGGAGCGCATCGTCGCCCGCGTGCGGCTGGGCGGGCCCGAGCAGCTCGGCGCGCACACGCCGCGGCTTCGGGCACCGGCGGACAGTTGGTTCAGCATGCAGTTGCACCAATCGGCCCTGAACAACGCGCTGGAACGACTCGACCTCGACGGACGCGCGTTCGCGCTGCCGGAACTATTTGCCTGGACCGCTGAAAAGCTGAATCGGCCGCAGTTGGCAAAGCTGGATGATTTGCCGGACAACGTGCACTTGACCTTTGCCAAACAGGACGCCGTGCGACTTCGCTGCGAGGACGGGCGGGTGGAAGTGAGGTTCGCCTTTGCCGAGTTGAAGCAAGGCCGCAACCGCTGGCGCAATTTCACGGTGCGCACGCTGTACTGGCCGGAAGCCGACAACCTGGACCCGCGCTTCGTCCGCGACCCCACGATCTCGTTCGACGGCAAGAGCCTCAAGGGCAAGCCGGAATTCGTTTTGCGAGCGATCTTCAGCAAAGTCTTGTCGCGCAACCGCGATCTGCGCTTGCTGGGCGAAGCGATCACTTCGGATCCGCGCCTCAAAGACTTGCAAGTAACGCAATTCGCGGTCGAGGACGGTTGGATTGGTTTGGCCTACAGTCCGCAGCGCGCCAACGCGAACGTGGCCCGCCGGCCGCGCTTGCAGCCCCAGCCGCAATCGCCCTAGAATGATTCGCTAGCGGCTGGTCAGCGGTCGCGGCCGAGCCGCGTTATTCGCGGCACAAACGCCCCAGGAGATTGCCATGCTTCGCGCGCGATTCCACTCGATGATCCTCTTGTTGGGTACCGTCACGCTGTGCGTTGGATGCAACGCGAAGACCCCGGCCCCGCCGCAACCTCCAGCCGCCCAGGGCGGCGCCCAGGCGAATGCCGAGGATGAGATCGCCCAAACGCTTGCCAAGCTCGAGGATCCGTCTGATCGCGAAGCCGCGAAGAAACAGGAAGTTTGTCCTGTCTCCGACCATGCGCTGGGGTCCATGGGCGCGCCAGTCAAAGTTGTCCACGACGGCAAGGATCTGTTCCTTTGTTGCGAGAGCTGCAAAGAAGAGTTCGAAAAAGATCCCGCCACGTTCGTGGCCAAGCTGAAAAAGTAGGGGCCTTGGGCGTTTCGGGCCGGTCCGTCTCTACCCGATTTCACTGCCTCGGTCCAAGCGCGCCATGAGTTTTCCGGAAATTCCGCAAAAGCGGGCGTGCCCAGTCTGCCGATAATGCAGAAGACCAGCGATGTACCGCCTACGGTAGAGGCGGTGGGAATTCGTGCTAGCAAAGGAGTGCGGCATGTTTCGCTCTGCAACGTGGATTTCGACGCTCACCGTACTTTTGGCACTGGCCCGCGCCGAATTACAGGCGCAAACCCCGCAAGCATCTCCCGCGGCAGCGCCGACCCTCCTAGCTGAAGTCGACGATGCCGACGTCACACAATCGCCGCGAATCGCGGATTACGTCGTGGAAACGCTCGGCGACGACGAAAATGATCCGGCCGAAAACGATGCGACCGATTCCAGCGCGATCGACGAAGGTCACATCCACGACCACGACTTCGATGGTCACACGCCCGGCGCGACCGACGGTCAGGTTCCCGAGACGACCGACGCCGAAGTCATCAAGGAGCGTTATGCCAATGGCTCGTTAAAGGTCGAGCGGCACGTCACGCAAGACGCGCTGGGCAACTATTTGAACCACGGTCCCTGGAAGATGCTTGACGAACGCGGCAATCTTGTCGCCCAGGGTGATCACGATCGCGGCAAACGCACCGGCGCCTGGGTTCGTTGGTACCGCGGCGCGACCGAAGCTGAAATGCTCTCGAAACTGCCCTATCAACAATTCGTGGGTCCGTTCATCTCGCAGGCGACTTTCAAAGACGGACAGTTGGACGGTCTGTGGACGATCTACGACCACAAAATGCGCAAGATCAGCCAGTGGAGTTTTGTCGAGGGCAAGCGCCACGGCACTTCCACCTGGTGGTTCCCCAGCGGCCGCAAGATGCGCGAAATTCAATTCCGCGACGGCGACATGGACGGTCAATTCCTGGAATGGAGTCCGGATGGCTCGCCTAAAGCGCGCGACACGTTTCAAGCCGGTCGCAAACTGGGGCAAAAAGTTGCTCACCACAACGGTGGCCAGAAGAAGTCGGAGGGCACGTACCTGTTTGCCAAGGAAGTCGAGAAGACGCCCGACGATTGGTGGAGCTGCAAGCAGATGGTCACGACCAAGACGGGTAAAGATGAAAAGCACGGCCCGTCGATCAATTGGCATGCCAACGGCCAGCGCCAACTCGAAGGCAACTACGAGCACGACGTGCAGGTCGGCCTGTTCACCTGGTGGCACGCCAACGGTCAAAAGGCCCTCGAAGGTCGCTTTGACCAAGGCAAGCAAGACGGTGAGTGGACCTGGTGGTATCCGAGCGGCCAAAAATCGATTCACGGCGAATACGCCCGCGGAAATCCGACCGGCCGCTGGACCTGGTGGAAGGAAGACGGCAAAGTCGCCCAATCAGCCGACCTGTCGAATTCCGAGGGTGTCGTGATCGACACGCCGCGAGCGCTCGATCCGACATCCGCGCCCCGCGCGAGCAAGCCGAATCCGCGACAGCCCGTCAAGCGCTAAGCGTGTGTTCGCGATCGCTTGACCGTCCGCTTGAGTGGGCGCGACATCGTCATCATGGACGGCGCCGAACACCGAGCGGGCAGTTCTTACCCTCGGGCAAACCACAGTCAAGCGGCCGTTTCGCGCGGCCGCAGGGCCACTTCCCGTCCGCCGTGGCGCGCCGGCCAAAAACGAGGGCAATCGCCGATTCGTTTTGGACCGAAACCGTCGAAAAACGGCCAAAAACACGGGCGAAAATCGCCCTTGACCCCATTTGGCGATTCTCCTATTCTCCCGCCTCACGATCGCGAGTGCATCGACCACCACGAAGCCAACAGGGGCTTTGGCGGTCGCAAGAGAATCGGATAATCCATGTGGATCGGTCTGCACTGGGGAGACCAAACAGGGCCTTCCTGCGGACCACGAAGCGGCCCCGTTGGCATGGATGCCGGCGGTACGCTTCGGATATAGAGGGTGACCCGGCCGTCCCAAGCAAGCGCAGCCGGACGAAAAAGGCTCCGGTCACCAGCCTCCAATCGCTCCCGGATAAGGTTGTTGTCCTCTGCCCCCCTGGGACACGGCCTTTCCGGGGGCCTTTTTTTTGCGCCGCGCATCGGCGGCGACGTCGTGCCACGCGACGTGCGAAAGCGCCCTCACGCCAGACGGTAGTAACGGATCGCGTTGTCGTGAAACAGTCGGCGCTGCTGACTTTCCGATCGCTGGGCGACAATCTCGCGAAGCGCGTCAAACCATTGCTTGTAGCTGGCGCCTAACGTGCACACCGGCCAGTCGCCGCCGAACATCACCCGATCGGGCCCGAACGCGTCGAGCGTGTGGTTGACGATCGGCGCCAAGTCGTCGACGGTCCACTTGCCCGGCGAAGCTGAGGCAATGATGCCCGAGATCTTGACAGTCACGTTCGTGCGCTTTGCGACGGCGTCGATACCGCGCTTCCAATCCGTCTGGTCTTTCACGCGTAAGTCGGCGTTGCCGCAGTGGTCGAGAATGAACGACGTGCCAGGACACTCATCGATCAACCTGGCGGCGTCGGGCAGCTCCGCCGCTCGCATGCAGATGTCGTAGCTGAGGCCCAACTCGCCCAGGTATCGAATGCCGGCGATGAACGACTTTTGCAGGCAATATCCCTGCGGAGTCGATGCCGTGTGCAACACTTGCCGCACGCCGCGAATGTACCGGTGGTCCTTGAAGGGGGCAATATAGTCGCGGAAGCTGCCGGCCGTTGGCCGACCCGAGATCACCGCGGCAGCCAGCGGGCCATCG
>JBGQHN010000318.1:0-4771 GCA_041497975.1 Planctomycetia bacterium
AATGTCAATGCACGAGAGAATGCCCTCGTCGAGGCCATAGGCAAAACCGTCGCGCACTACGGCGTTGGTCATTTTCGTTTTGAGATTGTTATTGCGCCAAATCTGCTCGACCGACCAGGTGTCGCCATCGCGTTTGATTTGCCACAATGCGCTGCCCACTCCGTAACCTTTGCACATCAGCACACGGTCGTCGCCAACGGCAATCGGCTGCGAGATGCTGGGCGACGGCACGTCGTCGCCGGGCCACTCGCGCTGCCACAAAACTTGCCCGTCGGACGGGTCGTGGGCGGTGACCACCCGCGCGTTGACAATCAGAATCTGCGGCTGGCCGCCGAGCGTCACCGCGGTGGGCGAGCTATAGGAAGAGGCGTCGTCCCCGGCGCTCCACAGCGGCTTGCCGTCGTTTTTGTCATAGGCCACGAGTGACTTTCCTTCCCCGCCGCCGGCGCTGACAATCACGGCATTCTGGTAAACCAACGGCGAACAGCTCTTGCCCCACTGGGGCAACATCGCGCGATTTTCCTTGAGAATTTGATGTTGCCAGACGGGTTTGCCGCTGGCGCCATCCAAGCACACCAAATGTCCCATCGCGCCCAACGCATACACTTTGCCTTCATGAATAGTCGGCGTCGCGCGAGGACCAACTCCGGCCAGGGCAGCGAAAAAACGAACGGGCGTCGCATGGGCCCAACGCAGCTTGCCGGTGGCCACTTCGTAGCATGTGACTAATTCCTCGTCACCTCTTTGTTCTTGCGTGACGGCGTACTGCCCCACGACGGCAAAGCCGGACCAGCCCTCGCCAATCGGCTGGCGCCAAAGCTGCTTCGGTGGTTCGGTCGACCAGTCGCGCGCAAGGTGCGCATTCGCCAACGTGGCGCGTCGGCCAGGACCTAAGAACTCGGGGTAATCGTCGGGCGAGGTAGCGGCAAGATCGGCCGTGCCTTCGGTGGCCTGCGGCAACGCAACCTCGGACGCCCAACGCAGCCGCACCCGTGGCCGAATGTCGCCGGTGTACCCTTCGATCTTGAACGTCGCCCCCAGGACGACCATCAAGGCCAGGGCGAGAACCGCCACGCCGACGCGCGCCGAGCGCGCGACGGGCGCGAAAAAAACGAACCAACAAAACAACAGGATCGCGGCCAGCCCGACCGCGATCACCCTGGCCAGAAACGGCGTCAGAAACCTGGCCATGGCCGATGCCACCGGCCACGCCCATTCGGCCGAATCAATCACCTCCAGCGCGACCAGTGCCAGCACGGCCAACACGATTACCGTGATCGGGAACCAGAAACCAGCTTTGCGTCCGGAACCGTGCTCAGATGGCTCAGAAGCGGGCGACGAGGGAGCTTGCGACATGGCAGGTACCATCCTGGATCAAGGAGAACGGCGTGAACCGACGACCCCGGCTCGGCAAATCGTCCACGACATGCTAGGGCTTGCGGCTGGTTACTTCGACCAGATGCCAGCCGAACTGCGTCTTCACCGGACCCTGCACTTCGCCGACGGGCGCGCTGAATACGACGCGATCGAATTCGGGCACCATCTGGCCGGGCGAAAACTCGCCTAAGGCGCCGCCTTGAGCCTTGGACGGGCAACGCGAGAATTTTCCGGCCAGCGCAGCAAAGTCCGCGCCGGCCGCAATTTGAGTTTTCAATTCTTCGCAGCCCTCCTTCGTATCCACAAGGATATGGCGGGCCGATGCAGTGGTCATGATTGAGTTCCTTCCGCGGTTTGAGGATCGCACCGCCCAAACATCATCGTCACAGCGACGTCATTGCGCGCCAAGGGTCTTCAAATGAGCGTACAAGTCGCTCAAGTCCTGGTCCGACAGCGGATCCAACAGCCCGCTGGGCATGAGCGACTGGTTGCTTCTGCGCATCGAAGACATTTCGAGGTCCGTGATGCGCACCGTCGTGTCGGGTCCGGTCTGCAATAGGGTTCCCTCCGGCGACTCGTATACCACCAGACCATGATACACCTGGCCCGAGTTGGTGGCGACAAGCGTCGTCTGAAAAGCTGGCGAAACTTCCAGGTTGGGATCGACGATGGCCGTGAACAGGTCGTCGCGCGAAAGTCGCGAGAGAGCGCCCTTGAGCTCGGGCCCCAGGTGCCCGCTGGCCTGATGGCAGCGATGGCAGTTGCGGGCTTCGTAAATCGTCCGGCCGCGAACGGCGTCGCCACGGGTCCAGTCGACTTGCGCCAGGCGGCGGTTCCAGGTTTCGGCGTCCGATTTGGAACTCGCGTTCAACTTCGCGGCCTCGGCCGGGTAATACCAAGAGAACATCTCGAACCAGCCGACATAGGCCTGGTCCGGTTCGTCCGGCACATCGACGTCAGAATTCTCTTCCGTCCAAAAGTTGAGCAGCCGCAACAGCGATTGCCGGGGCTCGGTGTCCTTCGCCGTCGCGCAAGCCTGCTTCAATGCCCGCAGCGCGGCGGCAATCTCGCTGGACGAACTGTTGATACCCAGGGCGACGAGCGCCTGGGCCGCCTTGGCTACGACGGCCCCCTGCGGCGACGACAGCGCCTCGACAAACTTGGACCGATCCACGGGATTTGGATAGCGGGCGAGCGCCAGCACGATCGGATCATGCGACGCAACCGCGTCCCATTGAGAGCGCAACAGCCCTAGGGCTTCGTCGTCCGGCAGCCGGCCCACCAGCGAAATCAACTCCGGAGTCGGTTCCTGTTGGCGCGTCATCGCCGCCGACCATAGCAGCCGGGTCGCGGTCCGCCGCAAGTTGTCGGGCAATCGCGCGGCAAATAGGGCGTGGTCGACATGGCCAAAGCGGCTGCTGCCGACTAGCGCGTCGGCCAAAGCGCCATCGCGGCGATAAAGTTCGTCGAATAGCTCCCCCACTCGAAGCGGCCAGTTGCGGCTGGCAAATTGGCCGAGATCGTCCAGCTTCTTGTGCAAACCCAGCAGACACGCTGCCGTGGCCGCCGTAAAGTCGCTTGAGCGCGGGCCGTCCAGCAGCGAAGCAACGATCAGGTAGTGAAGATCGTCATCTACCGTACTTTCGGCCGTCCACATTCGCGCAATCGCGGCGTGCAATCCGGCGTGTTCGGCACGTAGCATGCCGAACAGCCGAGCCAGTTCGCGATTCAACTCGGCAAGGGGCGTTGGAAACGTGGGCGCGAGTTGACGAACGATTCGACGCGCGAGCGCGGGGCCGAGTTTTGCCCGAGCGTTGGCGACGTACCCGCTATACACTTCCGCTTGACCCTCCGCCACGCGCACGTCACCCAAGGCGAGTTGCAACAAGCGGACGGCTTCCAGTGCAATTTGTTCCTTCGAGTTTGCCGCCACATACACTTCGAGGCAGGTGGCTATGTCGGCTTCCGCGGGCGCCTCAGCATCGGCCTGGGGATCGGCCGGCCGCTTGATCCAAAGCTGGGCCAGACGCAGTGCCAGTGCATCGGACGCAGTGCGGACCTTCGATATAAACTCGCGGTAGCTCGCCTGGCCGGTGGATTGCGCCACGGCGATTGCGGCCGCCCGCACGCGTCGTTCGGAACTGGTCAGGCCGCGCAGCCAATCGGGCTGACGCGGCCTCTGGGGGTCGAGCGGATTCCCGGTGGCCAGGGCCTCCCAGGCGGCACGCTCAACGCGCGGATCGGCGTCCGAAGTTAACTGCGCCAGCAATTGCTCCGAATTCTCGGAGGACGGCCCGCGCCCCAGCGCCCATGCAACCCGCGCTCTGACGGCCGGCGCGGTGGATTGTGCCCACGCTTCGGCCGGCTTCGGATCCAACCCGCCAAACACTTCGACCAGCACTTCAACGGCGCGGATGCGGCTGGAGCTATCGAGACGGTCGTCGCCGACGGCTTCTTCAAATGCGGCCTGGCCCAGTTGCCGCGCGATCGGCACCCACCGCGCTCGCGACCAGCTTGCCAGCGGCTGGTCGGCTTTCAACACTTGCTCGAGTGGCGAGCTGTGCGTGCCCTCGTCGCGCGTGGCATCGTCGCGCGGGCCGTTGTACCGCACGCGAAACACGCTGCCCCGAGTGTGTCGCCCGCCGATTGCGATGAACAAATCCCCTTGCGGCCCCACGGCCAGGTCGCAGGGCGCAAAGCCGACGTCGCCGGCCGTTTGCATGAAGACTTCCAGCTTGCTCTTGGCCGTCGCGCCGGCTAGCTCGATTGGGAAGTAGTACACGCGTCCGAACGTCCAACAGGCCGAAAAGACGCCGCCGCGATAGTGTTCGGGAAAGCCGCGATGCCGGTAGACTGCCACGCCCGTGGGCGAGCCGCGGCCGATTTCCACCATCCGCTCGACATTGTCGAAGAACGACTGCGGCCGGTTCCAGCCGCGCGTCCATCCCGACAACAGCCAACCGTGCTCCATGCCCTGGGCCACGTCGAACAGGCGGTTCGGCGCATACCAGGGCAGGTGATGATCGCGTTCGCCGTCCGAATCCACGGTGAACATTCGGCCCTCGGCGTCGAAATCGAGATCGTAGGGGTTGCGAAAGCCGTGCGCGTAGACATCGAGCGGCCGGCCCTCGGGCGAAAACCGCGCCACGCCGCCCGAGCGCGGAATGCGGACGGGCGAGGAGAGCGTTGTAATTTGCTTTGCCGAAAGCCCCGAGTCGTTGCCGCAAATGACGTAGTAGCAGCCGTCGGTGCCGCGCACGAGCCCGTTGGCCCCGTGTTCCGGATGTCGCAAGTTCGTCCAGACCTCAGGCTCGCGGTCGGCAACGCCATCGCCATCCGTGTCGCGCAGCCGCATCACCGAGTTGTCGCCGGTGCAAATGAGGTCGGGCCCGTC
>JBGQHN010000319.1:0-4759 GCA_041497975.1 Planctomycetia bacterium
AACACGTCGACAGTTAAGGCCGGGCTTGATGGAGAGTCGAACGCCCAGTTGTAATCTCGAACAAGCTCGGCAATTGCGTTGAGCCTTAGGCCGAAGTTTCCCGGCTGCGGGCCCGGACTGGACTGGGGGAGATGGCCTGAATTATCTTCGCCTGGCTGATAATTGCCCGTCGTTGCCAGATGCATTTCGCTTCCGCCGACCGCGTCAAACATGAGTGAACCCGTTCCCGGCGTGGCGTACAAATGGCCAAACAGCTGAGCATTCGAGCTTCCTGGTGGAATGATGCCAGGATTAACCAGCCCGCCATTCTGTGAAGAAGTCGCTAGAAGCGGGCCATTAAATGAGCCGTCCGGGTTGGCTGGCTGAAAACCACTACCGGTTCTGCTCAACCAGCTTTGAAAAGGGTCGATCTGAAAATCGACGATTTGCGCGGCCTGGAGCGGAGCGTCGAAAGGCAACAGGACTGCCGCTGTCATGAAAAGAAAAACAGCGATGGATCTCCGCATTAGCGTTCCTCCGTCTGGAATGACGCCACCCCGTCAACGGTGGCAGTGCGATTCTAGTTGCGCCGCGGCGCAAATGTCAAGCATTTTGATGGAACATTCTGCTCGCCAAAGCTCCAGACACCCGGCCAGCCAGTGGGTACGTCACATATACACTTCCCAAGGACTTTTATGCGTTCGGCGACGGGCCGGCTCACGCCGAGGTGGTGAGCGCACTACGCGCGGGTAGCCTGCCGCGACATTGTGCTGGCGGCCGACGGTTGGCTAAACTCCCACCTCAGCTATCTGGGCTGCCCAGATCCGCCAAATCAATGAAATTCAAACTCGTCGAGGAACCTGGTACATGAATAGGCGTCCACGAGTTGTAATCACCGACTTCATTGTCGGGCCCCTGGAGGCTGAACGGCGCGTGCTAGGCGAAATAGCGGACATCGTGGCGCTCGACGCCTCGACCGAAGACGAGCTGGCGGGCCAGATCGACGAAGCTGACGCGATCATGATGTATCACACGGTCTCGATCACCGCCAAAACCATCGAGCGCCTCAAGCATTGCAAGCTGATCGTGCGCTGCGGCGTGGGCTACGACAACGTCGATTGGCGGCTGGCGCGTGAGCGAGGCATTGCCGTGGCCAACGTGCCCGACTACGGCACCGAGGAAGTGGCCGATTCGGCGATCGGCATGGCGTTGGCGCTTGCGCGCGGAGTTACGTTGTTTAATTCGCGGTTGCGCGACCGATGCGGAGAGTGGCTGTACACGCAGGGGGCTCCGATCTGGCGGTTGCGCGGGCGGGTGTTCGGTATCGTCGGCCTGGGGCGCATCGGCGGCGCCGCCGCGCTGCGCGCCAAGGCACTGGGCATGGACGTGGCCTTCTACGACCCCTACGTGCCCGACGGGCGAGACAAATCTTTGGGCGTGCGGCGCGTGGAAACGCTCGACGCTCTGCTGGCTGAAGCGCACGTGCTGAGCATGCATTGTCCGTTGACAAGCGAAACCCAGCACATGATCAACGCCGGCACGATCGGCAAGATGAAGCGCGGGAGTTTTCTGGTCAACACGGCCCGGGGCGGAGTCGTCGACGTCACCGCGATTCCCGAGGCCATCCGCTCAGGCCAATTGGCCGGCGCGGCGATCGACGTGCTGGAAGAAGAGCCCCCGCCCGACGACCATCCGCTATTGGTTGCCTGGCGCGATCCGGGGCACCCGGCCTATCACCGGCTGATCGTCAATCCGCACATCGCGTTTTACAGCGAAGAAGGTCTGCTCGACATGCGCACCAAGGGCACCGAGGCTTGCCGCCGAGCGCTGCTGGGGTTGCCGCTGCGCAACGTGGTGAATTAGAGCTGGTTTTCAAAACTGTCGGGGACTGTCCCAGTTTTGCGCAGTCCTCGGAGCAAAACGGGACTGTCCCCCTCTCCCGAGACGGCTTTGAAACCAGTTCTAGATTCCAGGCGAGGCCAGCCGGCGGCCGGAGCATGCTCGCGAAGCGCTTTACGGGCTCGGCTTTGTCGCACAGGTCGCTCGGATCGTCCGCCGGAAAAAACGCCCGGTTCAATTGCGGAATTCGAGTGCTTTTCACGCCACAATTCTCTAGCATATAAACCGCAACCACGTTCCTGTTTCAAAATGCGCCGTCGGCTTTGCCTTTCAAGAAGACTTTCCCCCATGTTCCAATCGTCGAAAAAGCGGCCTGCGGCGCGCCGCGCCGCCGCGCGGTTCCGGCTCGGTCTGGAACGGCTGGAACAGCGCGCCATGATGACGGTCGGCGCGGTCTTGCAGGGCAACACTTTGATCGTCACCGGAAGCTCGAACGACGATGCGATCGTGGTCGCCCCGACCGCCATGCCCGGACAGGTGGCCGTCACCATCAACGGCACCAGCTACGGCAATTTCAGCCCTGCTTCCGCCACCGTCTCCGGGCTGGATGGCTCGGACGACATCGTCGTCGCCGGCGTTCCGGCAAAAGTCATCGGCGGATCTGGCAACGACCGCGTGACGGGGCCGGACGTAGACGGACAGATCTGGAACATCACCGGGAAGGACGCCGGGACGGTCGGCACCCTGCAATTCTCAGAAATCGAACGGCTCAAGGGGGGTTTCTTCGGCGACGTGTTCCGCTTCGGGTCCGGCGGTTCCATCTCCCGTCGGGTCGAAGGGAACGACGGCTTCGACACGCTCGATTACTCGCTACTCAGCGGCCCGATCCGGGTGAACGACAACACCCACACGGCCACACGCGTCGGCGGTACCTATTTCGGCATCGAGATTCTGATCGGCAGCGCCGCGTCGAATGACACGCTGACCAACAATGGCCACTTCGTGGTCCGCGATAGCGTCAACTCCGGGGCCACGCACAGGACCGATTCGGCGGGCTATCTCCGCTTCTCCGCCATCGAGAACCTGGCCAGTTCCGCGGCGAACACGTTCGATTTTTTCTCGGGCGGCAGCCTGACCGGTCGGATCGATGCCGCGTCCGGTTCACTGCTCAGCTACCGCAACAGCGGCATCAGCACGGGTGTCGCCGTGGACCTCACCGCCGGGACGGCGTCGCGGGTCGGCGGCGGCATCTCCGGCATCCGCGACGTGTACGGGACCATCGGCAACGACCTGCTCATCGGCGACAGCAAAAACAATCACCTGTGGGGCGACGACGGGAACGACATCCTCGACGGCCGGGCCGGGAACGACATCCTCGATGGCGGCTCGAACGAAGACATCGTGCTCGGCGGTACCGGCAACGACTTGCTCGACGGCGGCACCGGCGAAGATATTCTCATCGGCGGCGCGGGCTCCGACACGCTGGTGGGGAACTATGGCAACGACATCCTCATCGCCGGCAAGGCCAATTCCTACGACCGGACCCTGCATTCCAACGCGTACGCCAATTTGCAGATGATCCTGCAGGAGTGGACCCGCACCGACCTCGGCTATCACGGCCGAATCGACCACCTGAGGAACGGCGGCGGGCTCAACGGCAACAAAAAGTTGAACTCCTCGACGCTGAGTGACGATGAGGTCGCGGACACGCTGACCGGCAATCTGGGAAACGACTGGTTCATCATCGGCAAGAAGAAGGACACGGTCACGGACGCGAACGTGCCGACCACCGAAGTGATCACGAAGCTGTGATGCAGATGGTATCGGGTCGTTTGACGGGACTGGGTCGACTTCAAGGAGTCCCGGCGCGCGCCGGCCACGTCACTTGACAGTATCCTCAATGACGGGCTGCTTCGGAACGGGCGGCAACGCGTTGCTTGCCCCCGGCAAGTTTTCTTTAATCGCCACGCCGCTTGTGCCCTGCGCGCGCATCTGATCGGCCAGGGCCAGGATTCGCTCGGCGGCGGTTTGCGGGTCGACGCCGCGGGTGTGAATGTTCGAGACCAGGTTGCGATCGGCGTCGGTATGGCCCGCGCGGGGGCGAAACGCCATGTAGGCCGACAGGCTCTCGGCGGTCAGCAGCCCGGGCCGTTCGCCGATCAACAGTACGACAACCTGCGGATCGAGCACGTCCCCGATGTCGTTGAGCACGCCCACGCGACAGTGGCGAATCGCAAACGGGCGACCGAACGTCCAACCACGGCACTTGGCCCCGGCTTCCAGAAGCGGCAGCAAACTGGGAACCTGGGCGGCAACGGCGGCGGCCGACAGCCCATCGCCGATCGCTAGCTGCAGGTCGGCGCCGGGCGGACATTTTTGCGCGATCGCCTGGCGCGCCGCGGCGCTTAACTTTCTTCCCAGCTCGGGCCGCTGCAAGAACAGCGATTTGTCGGCGGCCTGGGTCGCTACCTCGAACAAGCCGTTATTCTCGACAAACTGGCTTCCCAGGTCGCGCGCCAAATCCATTTCGGCGCGCACGGCATCGACGGCCGCCGCATGATCTTCTCGCAGCTCCAGTTGCGTCGCGGTTCGATAGGCCGCGCCGGCTCGCCCGACCAGCAGCCGCGCGGGCGTGCGCTCGCGCAGGGCTTCCATCGCCGCGGCGAGCGCTGTCGTCGCGCGTGGCCGGGCGACGTGGCCCTGTTGAGAGTCGTGTCCGTTACCGAGCGACATTTTTGATTCCAAGCGGGTCGGTGGAAAGCGGATCCTTGAGCACGTCTTCCAATTGTGCCAAGAGCGGATGGTCTGCCGACGGGAGCGGCGCCAGTTGTCCCTGCTCGAAGATGCCGCGCTCTTCGAGCCAGGCCAAGAACTCGGGGGCCGGCCGCAGGTTGAACAGTCGTCGCATCGCGGCCCCATCGTGATAGCTGGTCGATTGATA
>JBGQHN010000320.1:0-4757 GCA_041497975.1 Planctomycetia bacterium
GAAGATTTCGTTGGGCAGTCCGAATTGAAAACCATTGGGCAATTTTCGGCCAAGCACGTCGGAGAAGACGCCTTGTGTGTTTTCGCCCACGCGCGTCACCCGCGGAGTTCGGCCCATGAGGGACATCGTGAACGTCTCGCCGGCGCTTACCGCGTTAGGCCCCGTCAACAGCACAACCTTTCCGTGATAATGCGGCCGGGCACTGACGCAAACCCGCGTCGGTTGCAGGTCCGTAAAACGACTTGGATCGGTCGGATCGTTGCGGGCTTTTTTGGCGAAGGCCAGGTAGTCGTGGGGCGCGAGTCGCGACGCGACGGCCACGCCCAGGACATCGGAACCGCCGTGATTGACGCGCACGTCGATCACGAGGCCCCGCAGCTTGTCGGCCTCGGCGAAGACGTTGTCGAGCGCCTCGTCGAGCACTTTGAGTTGATTGTCGAAACCGCCTGCAAGCGCGTAGCCGGAGAAGGCGGTAATCCGCAGATAACCGATCGCTTCGGGCAGCCCGCCGTAGCTCACGCGCCCGTTGCACCAGGTTTTGAGCTTTTCGCGCACATAGTTGGTTTCAATGATCTGGGTGATTCCGCGGCTGGTCTTGTCGTCGACCGGCTGGGTGTGGGCGCGCATGCCGCCATAGCGCTGCAGTGGCGAACGGCCCATGATGAACGTGTGGGCGTCGTCGAGCGGCTCGACCATGGCCTTAAAGATGCCGAACAGTTCTTCCGCGGTTGTCTCGCGTGTGATCCGGGGCCGATGCGTGTCGCGAATTTTGCGCCAGTTGACGGCGTGCATGGCAAAGAAGGGATAGTGCTCGTCGAACGTGGTCCAAAAGATGTCAAAGTTGTCGAGCGGACTGTCGACGGCCGGCTGGCGGCAAACCGCGGGCGCTTCGCCGATGCGCCGGAAGCCGATGCTGGAAGCTGCCCCTTGGAACATGAAAAACTTGTGGTCGGCCGAAGTGCCGCGTTTGACCAAAACCTGTTCGGGGCCGATGGCGAACACGGCCTCGGCGCCCTCGATCGTTGCGGCTTGCCGCTTCGCCGTGAAGGAAGGCAGACAACTGATTGCCGTAGTCTCTGAGCCTTTGATCTCGTCGCCTTGAATTTCGAGCAAGATGCCGTAGCCTTCAGAGGCCCACCATCCGTCGAGCGAATCTGTCGCAGAGGCAGACAGCGAGAAAAAACTAGCGATCAAACCGATGACGAAACGCGCGGCGAGCGGTCGAGCCGATTGGATTGTTGACATCCAGAACCTTTCAGAACGAAGGCTGGGCACAAAACGGGCCGTCTTCTGGACCTTCCTGGTATGCCATTTCGACAGGCGCGTCAATAGGCAGAGCTTCCTGGCGGAAGGCGGCAGTGAGGGACACGAGACGAAGAGCCCTCGCTGGCGCTTCGGGTTAGTGTATGCCGCTCGGCGGGCGCGCGTGGAAGACGACCCGGGCGGCTGGTGCGCCGCTTAGGTCGCGCAGTGGGCGGTTGCCAATTCGGCATCCGCGGCAGTCGCCGGAACGCCGACGGCCAGCACGGCTCCGCCGCTGGTGAATCCTTCCACGGTCTTTTGAGTCCACATGACGTCGACGACGAACGACAGCCGCTGCTCGTCGGCAAGCTTGAACGACAACAGCACGATCCGCGCGGCAAACGTGTCGTGGTGTTCGAACGTGACGCCTTGCGAGGAGATTTGCCGCAGCAACCCGGCGATTGGCGCGACCGATTTCGAATCGAACGGTTCGTCGTGATCTTCGACTGGCACGATTTCGAGCGGATAGTCGCTCAACAGTTGGGCCTGCCAGCGGCGCTTGCTGCGTAGCCCGCCGCCGAGGTTCGAGCTGCGCCGTTTGGCGGCATGCTCCGCCAGTCGGCGGACGGCGGTATTGATCGAATCGACGGCGGCGCTGTGTTCGTTGAGCCGGACCAGGCCGCGTTCGACACGGGCCTGCATGACGCGGTTGTAGACGCGCTGCGCTCGGGCCAAGCGCACTTTTTCCAGCCCACCCAAGCCGACGGCGGAAACCAGGCCGAACGCGCCGATCTCGGACCAAACGACTTGCCAGCGATCGTCGAGCATGTGGCCCCAAGCGGCGGCCAGCAGGCACAAGCTCAGCCACGCGATCAGGGTGGGGACCGAAGTCGTTGCCGTCTTGTTCATTCCCTGATTCCCAATTGCACCGGTTTCGTATATGCCAACCCTACGCCAAGCGTGCGGCCGGTCAAATTCGCGGGTAATCGCCGCAGGGATACGCTTGGATCAAATACCCTTGTTTTGACGGCTCTCTTCGTCCGTGCTGATGATCCGGCCCCAAGCCAGAGGATTTTTAGGGCTGAGGGGCTCTCGTGCGGGGGCGAGGGCTTGCTCGACGATCGACGGCGCCCCCCTTCGCCGTGCGGGCGCAACCGCGCCGCATTTTTTCGCGCCCTCGCCGGGGGTGTTTGACATCGTGGGAAATCGACCTAGAGTTGTTTTTGTCCGCTCCTCCAATCAATTCGTTCAACTCGCGGCCCTCAGTCGGCGGTTCTACCGGCGGCCGCACCGCAATCGCTAGTGAGCGATTGTCGAGAAACGGTTCTCGAACAATCCGCGTGGCTCGGTCCGCGCGCGCCGATGGCCCAACGTGCCGGCAAACTCAACGTGCCGCGACAAAAACCCCCGACCGCGTTTCGCACCTCGTTGGAGCTGCTCGAGCGTCGAGACCTGATGACCTCGGACCTGGAAACGGTCTATCGCAGCACGGCGTTTCTGGCCAGCACGTATGCTCTCGACGATGCGCCGGCCTGCTATGCGGTCGGCGCGGCGCTGGCCAGCGCGGCCAAGACGCCCGCCGTCAAGACCGCCGCGACCAGCCAGGCCCCGGCGGCCGCTGCGAAGCTCGATTGGTACGCCACTAGCCTGCAAGACATCGCACTGCGGGACCTGACGCGGCAGAGCACGCTCGACAATGCGCTGAATCGCGCCGAGATGCTCAACATTTTCGGCCAGGTGCAAAAGGACGGCACGGTCAGCGCCCAGGAGTTCGCGGACCTGAAACAGATCGTCGGCAAGACGACGTTCTTCGCCGCGGCCGACTACGTGCGGGTGTTGGCCGTCGACGTCATCAGCGGAAGTCCCGCCAACGCCCATTACCAAGGCAGCACGCCGGGCAACCTGGCGGCCGGATCGAGCGCACAACAGTTGGACAAGCTGGTCCACAAATGGTTCCTGGGCGACGACCATCCGACGGCGATGCCCGGCGCGACCTACCAGCAGGCCGCGGGCAGCTTGTTCCCGCACGCGCCGGTCTATGCCGACGTCCGGCAAGGACTGGTGGGAGATTGCTACTTCGTCGGTAGCCTGGCCGAAGCGGCCCAGGTCAGCTCCAGCTATATCACGAGCATGTTCATCAATAACGGCGACGGCACGTACACGGTGCGATTCAACCGCAACGGCAAGGCGGACTACGTGACCGTCGATTCGCAGTTGCCCGTCGACCGCTTTGGAACCTTTGTGTACGCCAATTACGGACAGAACATCGCCAACAAGACCGTGCCCTTGTGGGTCGCGCTGGCCGAGAAGGCCTACGTGCAGATGAACGAGGCCGGATGGCTGCGGACGGCCGTCAACGGCGGAGGGCGCAACAGCTACGACGCCATCGCCGGCGGATACATGTTCGAAGCCCTGGCTCAAATCACGGGCCGCAAGGGCGGCTATGGCACCGTCGACAAAACCCCCTTCGAGGCCGCACTCAAGGCCGGCAAGTTGATTACCTTTGCGTCGACGAATAAACCGCCCGACGCCAGCGTGGTGGGCCAACATGCCTATGCGGTCGTCGCATACAACAAATCCACGCAGCAAGTGACGCTGTTCAACCCCTGGGGCGTCAACAACGGCTATAAGCCCGGACTGGTGACGCTGACTTGGACGCAGATGAAAAAGGATTTTTCGACGATGCAATACGCATAGCGCCGTTGCCAAGCGCAACGCCGCATCAAGGGCCGCGCTAGCGGACTACGACCCGGAGGCTTCGGCCTCGATCTCGGCCTGGAAGTCGCCCACGAGCGGCGGCGTGGCGGCGGCGCCGTGGATCTTGGGGTACTTCTCGGCGAAGGTGGCAATGAGATCATCGTAAGGCACGTCGGCCGCCACGGGGTATTCGTGCAGGTATTCCATGTGGCGATTGCCGGCCAGATCGAACGGTTGGTAGATCGAGTCGTGAACGCCGTCGAAATCCAACGGCGCGAGCCGCGCCTTTTCGCACAGCGAGCGATTGAAGGCCACGGTCGCCTTGACCCAGCGGCCGTCGAGAAAGATTTCGTTGTAACCGTGGTAGTAGAAGATGTCCGTGCCGAGAAAGTCGAGCAGCTTCTTGGTGGCCAGGTGATTACGGACGTTGGCATAGCCCAGCCGGCAGGCAAGGCCCGAGGCTCGGCACAGCGCCGCCAAAAGCACGCTTTTGGAGACGCACCAGCCTTGGCCCGTTTCGAGCACGTGGGTGGCGCGCAGGGCGTCGCGCTCGAGATCGAGGTTGTAGGCCGTGTAGCGGAAGCCGTCGCGCACCGCGTAGAACAGCCGGCAGGCGCGTTCCACTTGGTCGCTGCCGCTGCCGCCAGCCTCGCGCGCCAATTCGACGATTTGCGGCGCGTCGGAATTCACGAACCAGGTCGGCTCGAGGTAGAGGTGAAGATCCGCGGACATTGCAATTCCTTGAGATTGAGACGGCTAATGGCCCGGCCGCCATCCGATTATCGCCTGTCGCGGGCAGTTGGGCCAGCCGGGCGCAA
>JBGQHN010000321.1:0-4612 GCA_041497975.1 Planctomycetia bacterium
CCCGCGCGGCGGCATATTCGGCCGTGCGCGCTGGTTTTTCGGTCCAGGCGGCCGATATGTTTGCCGACGTCGATCTGCGCCGCGTGTGCGTGGCGCGCCGGGTTACAGACTATCCCACGGGCCTGGCCACGGCGATCACCGGTGCGCACACCGGCGGATGGATGTATGCCGGCGGCTTGGAGAGCCATCCGCTGCTGGTCGAACGCTGGGCGCGCGTGCGCCCGCTGTGGGGCAACCGGGCGGATGTGCTGCGCCGCGTGCGTCAACCGCATCTCGTGGCCAACGTCTTGCGGCGCGCGGGGCTGCGCGCTCCCGCCGTGAGACTTGATCCTCCAACACCCCTCGGCGACGGAAAATGGCTTTGCAAGGGCCTGCGCTCCTGCGGAGGCTCGCAAGTAGCCGTCTGGGACGGAAATCTTCCTGCCGGCCTCGATGCACGGGACTGCTACTTCCAGCAATTTGTCGACGGGCCTTCCTGTTCGGCCGTTTACGTGGCGGCACGCGGCGATGCGGCGCTATTGGGTATCACGCAGCAATTGATCGGAGCTCGTTGGTGCGGCGCGCAGGGATTTCGATATTGCGGTTCGGTTGGTCCGTTGGAAGTGTCCCATGCCATCACCGATCAGTTTATTGCCATCGGCAAAGCGCTGGCGAAAGAATTTGATCTGGTCGGCCTGTTCGGTGTCGACGCGATTTTCAATTCCATCGGCGTCTGGCCCGTCGAAGTGAATCCGCGCTACACCGCGTCGATCGAGGTAATTGAGCGGGCAAGTGAAATCCGAGCAATCGAATTGCACGTGAATGCGTGCCAGCAAGGTCAGCTGCCGACGGCGCGGTCTGGGACGGCCCAAGGCCAGGCGGCGAAGGCAGTTCTGTTCGCTTCGCGTCGGCTGGTGGTTCCCAAAAGCGTGAGCTCACTCTCGGATCAACCCAGCCAGTCGCGTTGGCCGGCTATGGCTGACATTCCGGCGCCGGGCACCGTGATCGAACCCGGCTGGCCGATTCTGACTGTGCTGGCCGCCGCCAATTCCCAGCGCGAAGCGCTCGAAGCGCTGCAACGGCAAGCGACCGTGGTCCGAGCGACCCTAGGAGAGACAACGGACTAAAAGCGGTCGCCACAGCGGAACCATTGACCGGGAGCGGCGGGCACGCTATCTACGCTCGAGCCCCGTTGACGGCCTTGGCCGGGACCGTTTCGGCTTCACTCTCGGGGTCATCCTCGCTCGTGTTCCAGTTCCGGCCGGCCAATTTCGGTTGAAAATCGGACGCGCCGGCCAGCTTTGCGATTTCCAGCAAGAATGTTTTGGTGAGCTCTTGCAAGACGGCTTTGTCGCCTTCTCGCCCGTAGTAGGGTGACAGGTCGATCGGCTTACCCACCGTGACCCGCGCTTTGGCCGCCATGAAAAAACTGCCCAGAGCGGTTCCGTCATAGGGTGCGCCTTCCACGAAGCACGGAATCACATTGACCCTGGCCCGCAGCGCGATCAGCGCAGCTCCGGAGCGGCCCGGCAACAAAAGCTCGTCCGTGGTGTTCACGCGGCCCTCGGGAAACAAGCCGACCAGGCCCCCTTGCTGCGCGTAGCGAATGGCCGTCTTGGTCGCCGCCGTGTCAATTCCGCCGCGATTGACAGGGATGCTCCGCAGCGTTCTAAAGACGAACGAAATGCCGAGCATTTCATAGTATTCGCGAGCCACCATCCAATGCACGATACGGTCGGTGCACAATTGAATCAACAACGGGTCAATCCCGCTGACGTGGTTCGAAACGATCACCGCGCCCTGCGCTTCGTCGATTGGCAGCGGACCGCTGACTTGCGTTCGCCACAACACCCGGGTGAAGAAAGTATTGACCAGATACAACATGAATTGGAAGAATGTGTAGCGCGTGCTGCGCCAGGCGACGACGATCCACAACGCCAGGGCGGCCAGGATCGCCAGGCAAACGATCGTCGCTGTGTGAGCCGCGGGATCCATGCGAATCTTTCGTCTCGGAAAAAACTGGGCGGCCGCGCGGCCGGTTTGTGCAACTATATCCCGTAAATCCCGGGCATGCGAGGGGCCGCTTAAAGTCCAGTGCTTCGCGGGTCGTCACAGGCACCGTTGAGAAAGCTGCATGCGGATAGGAATTGTCAGCGACACGCACGGCCACGTCGAGTTCACCCGCTCGGCGATACGAATGCTCGACAGTTGTGACGTCGAACTGGTCGTTCATTGCGGCGACATCGGTTCCGAGGACATCGTCGCGCTGTTCGAATCCTGGCCGACTCACTTCGTATTCGGTAACGTCGACACGCACCCCCAGCGGTTGCGACGCGCCATCGAGGCCGCGGGCCAAACCTGCCACGATCGGTTCGGAAGCCTTGAGGCCGCTGGGCGGAAAATCGCATTTCTGCACGGAGACGACGGCAAGCGTCTGCAAGAAACGATCGCCGGCCGCCAGTACGATCTGGTGTGCTATGGCCACACGCACGTGCCCGAGCAGCACAGCGACGGAAAAACGCTGGTCCTCAATCCCGGCGCGCTGTATCGCGCGCAACCGCGCACTTTGGCGCTTGTAAGTTTGCCCGAGCTTGAGATCGCGCACATTACGCTCTAGCGCGTCGCCACGAGCGTTGCGCGGCAAGTTGCTCAGGAGCGATCCGCGCGGCTAACCGGCCAGCTTCGTGATCCGGTTGATAGGCAGAATGATTTCCGACTCGACAGGGCGATAACGATACTGCATCAGGTACGCGTCCTCGGTCGTGTCGTCGTAAAAATCGCGGAGCACCGACACGGCCCTGAAGCCGAGCTGCCGGAAGAAGATTTGGGCCGGCAAATTCGTTTCGCGCACTTCCAACAAGATGCGCGTGCGGCGCTGGCCCGATAGCTTGGCGGTCAATTTGGCGACCATTTGACGGCCGGCCCCGCGGCGGCGAAATTCTCCGGCCACGGCCAGGTTGAGCAAGTGTAGCCGCGTCTTGTGCAGCTCGTAGATCATGAAGCCAACCACGCGGTCGCCGTGCTCGGCCACCATACCGATACAATTGCGTTGTCGCAGGCAGCGGATAAAGTCGTCTTCGCTCCAGGGAAACTCGAATCCTTCGTTTTCGATCTCGAGCGCTTCGGCCATGTCCCGGCGAATCATCCAGCGAATAAGCACCCGCAATTGCTGATCCGGCTTGGGATTCATTTCGGCCTCCTGCCTAATGCCGCGCCAAATACCGGCCCGGGTGACCGCCGGCACCGATTAGCTAAATGTCGCCATTGGCCGGTTTTCCATCCTTGACGACTAACCGCAAGCGTCAGTCATTCACGGGCGCGGGCGGTACAGTACCAAATCAACTCCCACCTGCCAAGGTGAACTCGCTTCCCTGCCCCACGTCGCAAATCCTTACGCAATGAGGACTACTAAACGCGCGGCCGGCTAGCAACACGGTGTTGACCATGCTCACCGAAGTTTCGTTCGCTGTTGTAGCGGTCCAATCGACCCGCAGTGCTGGGCTAGTTCGACCGCAAAGGATTGCGGCGCTGAGGTGCCGCCGCGGCGCTGGACGAAGATCGGTCCGCCGTCCAATGCGCGGTTGGCACGATTCTTTCCTCGCTATCTTTTTGCGTTGCGGACCGCAACGGATTTCGCTTCAGCGGCGCAGCCGTCGGAACCACGCGATGACCTTCTTGGGCGCCAACTTCGGCCGACTGCAGCAGCCGCCGCGGTTCTTCCAGCGAATTTGCGGGCATGAGTCTCGGGCCTGCGCTAGCGCCCTCGCGTGCCAGGTCAGCAACGTGCGATCGACTGCCGGTTTGGCGCACCGTCGCATCGGGATTGCCGGCTCCCATGGCCCCACCGCTCGCAGGTACTTTTGAGGGCACATCGGCCGGGCTCGGGGGATCATCCTTGAATGGATCATCGTCGGGCTTAATCGGTGGCGGATCGGAGTCATGCGTGGGAAACTCGGGGGGATCCGGCAACGTGGATGGCGGCGCGTCAGCCGGCTCGCTCGCCGGAGGCTTGGCGTCCGGCTCTGACGATTTCGGCGGCGTCGGAGGCTCGTCAAACGGCGGCACCAGCGGTGCTTCGTCGGGCGGCGTGGGCGTGCCCGGGCCTTTGTCGGTCGGCACCAACGGCGCTTCGTCAGACGGCACCAAGGGCGTTTCTTCGGGCGCGATGGTTGGCCCGGTCCCTGGGGCGCTCTGCAATGGCTGCGCCGCGGGAGTCGGCAATTGTTCCGCCGCGGGCTTTGCACTGCCGGCGGCACCATCCGTCGGCCAGCGTCGCCAGGTGGTCGGGGTATAGCCGTAAGTCAAGCGCTTGGGAACGCATGCGGCATGGGGCTCGTGCCAGACAGGTCCGTGATACGCGTCCCCGCCGGCGGCGGCGACAGAACTCAAGCCGACGAAGATTATTGCCAAGATGGCGGCGGCATTCTTCTTCGAGATCATTGGATTCCTTCGCGAATAGTTGACGTCTTCGATTCGGCGGTTCGCTATGCTTCTTCCGCCACTACACGGTTTTTAGAATCCGCTGCCCAGTCCGCTGATGCCCAGCGGGAAGCGGTTGATGGTTTGGATGGCTTGCGTGCTGAGCAAGGTGAAGCCGAAGACGCGTTCGAACGGCGCGATGGTTTGATTCAAG
>JBGQHN010000322.1:0-4586 GCA_041497975.1 Planctomycetia bacterium
AACAAACCGTGGGCTTGTTCCGCGGCAACCTGGGACAGAAAAACTCGAACGAAGAACCAGTCGATCCGCGCAAGAGCGCGCCGTTTATCATTCAGATTTCGCGCGGGGCGCGGGCCTATACCGATAAGCGGTTTCTCGAGGCCATGATCCGCGCGGCCGAAGACGTTTTCGAGAAGGCCATTTTCGCCGTCCACCTCGACCACGGCACGGAAGAGGTCTGCTACGACTGCATCGAGAGCGGCTTCTACTCGTCGGTGATGATCGACGCCTCGCACGAAAAGTTTGATGAAAACGTCGCCATCACGCGGCGCGTCGTCGATCGGGCCCACGAAAAAGGCATCTCGGTCGAGGCCGAGCTGGGCATGTTGGGAGGCGTCGAAGAAGACATCGCCGTCGATGCCGCCAACGCTTGTTTGACCGACCCGGATCAGGCGGTGGAATTCGTCGAGCGCACCGGTTGCGACTCGCTGGCCGTGGCCATCGGAACTTCGCACGGAGCGTACAAATTCAGCGGCGGCCAGGGGCTGCACTTCGATCGTATCGCGGAGATTCAAAAGCGCCTGCCTGGCTTCCCGCTCGTGATGAACGGCTCGAGCAGCGTGCCCAAGGAGTGGGTCGAGCGGGTCAACAAGGCGGGCGGCAAGCTGGGCAGCGCCAGCGGCGTGCCCGAGGACCAGTACCTGCCGGCGGCCCGCCTGGGCGTAACGAAGGTCAATATCGACACCGACGGCCGATTGGTTTGGTGCGCCATCTACCGCGAGGTGTTTCGCGACAAGCCCGACGACTTCGATCCGCGCACGCCGGGCAAGCCATTCATGGCCGCCTACGCCGAATTCATCACGCACAAGAATCAAAAACTAGGTTCGGCCGGGCAACTCGAAAACGTGCGCGCCGCGCTGGCCGGCCAGCCGGTGTAGTGGGGCGTGGTTGCCTCACGATCAAGCCGGGTGACATTGCGCCCGCGCTAGCTGCCGGTTGAAAAATTGGGACAGGCACTTCGCGGACATGGTTTTTCACCATTTTTCCGCCAAACGGCTCAGAGCCAGTCCCATTTTTCAACGGCCGGCGCTAGGGGCGCGAATCGCTCGACACCGCGTCGGCGTTCGCGGTGGGCGGCTCGTAGAACGAACGATCCGGGCTGGCTTGCGCCGCGCGAAACACGTAGAGCTTTTCGAGGGGTTTCTCGCCGCCAGTTTGCGTGAAAAAGTAATGGCCAATGCTGCCCGGCCGAGCGGGCAGGCAGGTGAGCAAAAACATCTGGCCCGGACCAAGCGTCGCGCTGAGCTGCAAATCCTCGAACAACTGTTTTTGCCGCTCCTGTTTCCAGGTCATGATGCCGTCACTGCCGGTGACGCGGTTTTTGAATTCGCCGTGATGCAGTTCCGGCGTCAATTCGAGTCGCATACGGCCGTCCTTCTCCGAGAAGACTCGCAATGCCAGGCGGCCCTCGGCCTTATAGAACGTTTTGCCCTCGACCTGCTTGTTCACCCGCCGTAGCAGCGCGATTTCGTCGTATGTTTGCGAGGTGACCAGGTCGCGGCGCTCGCCGCTGCGCGGCTGCATGAAGGTCAACACGATTCCCTGCTCGGTCTCGAGGGGCACGAGTGAGCGCTCTTCGGCGCTGATGCGCTGGTCAGTCACTTTGAGCAACTCGGCCAGAGCGTCGGGCACGGTCGCGCCCACGAAGCCCGCCCTGAGACCATTCTGAGCGAGCCTGGTCCGCAAATCGGCCGGTAGTAGCTGTTCGTCAACCTGCGCCCACAGAGCTTCCATTTTCGGATCGCCCACCGGCGCGGGGGCCGAAAAAACCTCCAGCGCGATCGCATCGGGCGAGGCAGCCAGCGGCGACAGCGGCGAACGGCCGCGCGGCAGAGCGTCGAGCGCGCGGCAGCCGATCGCGCCGACCAGCGCGAAGTAAAGCAACGTTGCGCGCATGGCTAACGGCATGCCCAGCACTCGGAGACAACAAGACATGAATGGCGGAATCTGTAGCGACGTGAGGGGCGTAGGGTAGCGGGGTGTATCCGTCTGTGTCAACCCGGAGCACGTACGACATGCTTGCGCGGCAAAAGTATGGCACCCAAAATCAATGAATCGAGCGCGCGCGATGCTAGCTTAGCTGCCCGTTGAAAAAATGGGACAGGCACCTCGCGGACATGGTTTTTCACACGTTTCGGTCGACCTGGCTCGGAGCCAGTCCCATTTTTTCATCGGCTTGTTAGCTGGCGTGGGTTAATTTCGGGGTGGCGATTTTTTGGCCGAAAACCCGACCGTGCTCCCGTTCGAGTTCGCTGAAACTGCGCTGCAGAAACTCGTAGCGATTCGGCGGCGGGCCGAGCGACAGCCACTTTTTTGCCAGCTCGTGCATCAAGGCGTCGTACTGCTTCTGAGAACGACTGTGGGCATAGCAGCGACCGGCGTGGCGCCGCAGGTCGCCGTCGAACCGCGGGCTGACGTGCCATAGCTCGTGGACGACGGTTGCCAGCTTTTCGTCAAACGAACGCTCGAGAAATCGCGGCAGATAGAAGCTGAGGAGATACAAAAGCTCGCGCCCGGCCACGTCGTACAGCCGCTCGACCTGCCAGCTTCGCCCACCGCGCCGCGCGGTAAGACTTCCGCCTTCAAAGCGCAACGGCGTCAGCGTGGCGTGCAATCCGTGCCGGACCGCTTTGCGCGCCTGACAGAAGCGAATTGCCACGCGGTCGACGTCGATGTGCGATAGCTCGGGCAATCGCGCGGCTAAATCAGCGCACAGATAGCGCATGTGCAGCGTGAAGTTGAACCCACAACCGGGCTGCCGGGCCGCCTGCCCACGGCGTTTGATCTCTGACCATTCGAGCGCACGCTCCACGGCGTCCTCCTGCAGACCGCGAAAGTGACGATCGACCCTCAGCGACGTAATACCTTCGAAGCGAGTTGGAGAGAATTCTACTGCTTCGTGCCCGTCACTGTCAGCCACAGGTCACTGGTGCGCATGCCACGCAACGGCAGGGCGGCGCCGGCCGCGTGCTCGATTTGGCCAGGACCGGCCGCGCGGCCAATGATGCGAATGGGGCCCGAGTGCGCGCCGCCACTGGCGCTCAAGGTCAGCTTGACGGTTTTGGCCGACTCGCCTTGAGCACTGGATTGGGCCGGCGCCGCGGTGACGCCCTCCGGCAACCCGCTCACCGTGAACTCGATGTTCTCCGCCAGTCCGTTCAGCCTCGCGACCGAAAGCGTGATGTCCGTCGGCTTGTCGGAGGCGAGCACATACGAGTCGGCGTCGGCGGTGACCTCGAAGTCGCCCACGGCCTTGACGGCCCGCAATCGATAGACGTGTCGCGAGCTTCCCTGGCGATTAAGATCCGAGACGGCGACGCGAAACATTCCATCGGTTGGCGGCGAAAACACGAGCGCCGCGTCGCGCGACGCCGCCACGTCGTCCACGCGCGCCAGCGATTTGCCCGTCGAGTCCGTGACTTCGAGGACGGCGTCGAGCGGATATCCCAAAGCGCGGCTTTCCACCTGAAAGGCCAACGGTTCCCCTTGTTTTGCCTCGAAGCTGAAGGCGTCGACGTCGCCCGAGTTTTCGATCCGCCCGGTCACGGTCACGGGCAGTTCGACTTTCTGGGCCGCTCCGAGCGGGTTGGGCTCGATCTCGATCAGCGTGTTGTGCGGTTCGACGATCAGCGACACGCCGCGTGCCATTTGCGGATCGAAGATCTCGGCCATTGGACCCTCGGGTTTGATCGACGCCGACCGTAGCGCGTCTGGGATATTCCATCCGCACAGTTCCACTTGGGTTTCGCGGCCGCGCGTCGCGGCGAGCGGCCAAGGATAATCGACAACGGCTCCCGTGGTGAGCGAGAGCCGGTAGACATATTGGTCGCCACCGGCAAACGCAATCGTGCTGTTGGGAACCGACGGAAAAGCGAAGACCCGTGCCAGATAAACGCCGTCGGCCGGCGCGGTGAACTCAATCTGCGGATCGAGGCCGAGCCGGTCGTGGTTGTATGCCAGCACGTTGCCGCGGGGGGAAACGATTTCGAGCACGCTATCCATCGGCGAGCCGAGAGTTTCATTGCCCGCGATCGAAGCCACGAGCGTCTGGCCCCTGCTCAACGGGACGGCAAACATATCAACGTCGCCGCTTGCGCCCAGCCGGCCGTTGACGACGACGGGCGCGGTGACCGCCTGGGCCTTCGCGGGGCTGTTGTTGGGCTCTTGTTCGTTGGCCTCGGCGAGCGTGCCCACCACGAACGGCCGCGGAGCCGCCGCGCCGGCGGCGTCGTATAAGCGAATCCAGTATGTGCCGGCCGCCGTGTCGGCCGCAATCGTCACCGCAAGCTTGCCCTTGTCGCCCGATGCGGCCACCGACAGCCCTGGGCGATCGACCCAGGCCTGCACGGGCCATCTGGGGAAGTTGCCAGTCGCGACGACTTCCACCGTGCTGGCTCGCGCGCCGCCGGCGGGCATGAGACTTCGCACTTCGAGGCCCGCGCCCACGGCCGTCGGCAAGAAACCGCGGACGAACAATCCGATCGCCACGGCGGCAGCGAAAGCACTCCGAACGGACGTCATTGAGTAACCTCGAGGCATGCCGCGCC
>JBGQHN010000323.1:0-4519 GCA_041497975.1 Planctomycetia bacterium
ACGGATACCGAGCGCAGCATCATACGCCGTCGCCGGTTGGGATTTGTCTTTCAAAAAATGAATCTGTTGCCCACGTTGACGGCCGTCGAGAACGTGGCGCTTCCGCTGCGCATTGACGGCGTGGGCCGCGGGCCGGCCATCGCGAAAGCCGTCGAAGTCTTGGGCCGCGTGGGGCTGGAAAATCGCATGGCCCAGTTTCCGCACGAATTGTCGGGTGGCGAGCAACAGCGGGTGGGCATCGCGCGGGCCTTGGTGGTTCGGCCGGCGGTGGTGCTGGCCGACGAGCCTACGGGCGCATTGGACACGGCCAATGGCCAGAGCGTTATGAACTTGCTGCGCGATTGCGCCAACGCGGGACAGACCGTCGTCATGGTCACGCACGACCAGCACCTGGCGCGTCAAGCGGACCGGCTGTTGTTGATGCGCGACGGCAAGAATGTCAGCAGCGCGGCGGCTTTGGATGGGCTGCCGTCGACCGCTCCGTTGCCGGCGGCAGGACGCGGCCCATGAACCTCGTGCACGTCATCATTCGGCAATGGCGCCAGCGGCCGGCGCGGACCGTGCTTTCGGTTTTGAGCGTGGCCATTGCGGTAGCGGCGGTGTTCGGCGTCGCCCTGGCACAAGGCAACGTGCGGCTCGGATACCGCAACCTGCAGCAAGTCGTCGAGGGCAGGCCCTCGCTCGAAATACTTCCGGCGGCGGGCGGAAGATTTGAACCCGAACAAGTTCCCAGCGTGGCCGACATTCCGGGCGTGTTTGCCGAAATCCCCGTTGTGACGCGAGCCACCTTGGCTCGCGTTCGCGGAAAGCGGTTGCGAACCGTGCTGTTGGGAGTGCCCGTCGAGCGGCGCGAAGTCTGGGAGACGCTGCCGATCGCCGAGGGCCAGCCGTGCCGTCAACCGGACGAGGCGCTGCTGGCGGCGGACGTGGCGAAGAGTCTCGACGTCGGCGTGGGCGATCGCGTCACCGTATTGGCGCGTCCGCGTCCCAGGTCGGCGACGATCGTGGGACTTGTCAACTCGTCGGCCCTGCGAGAGTTTGCGCCGGCGGCAACGCTCGTGCTGCCGCTGAAAACGGTCCAGGAGCTTTTTGGCCTCAACGGTCAGGTGGATCGGATCCGAGTGCTCATCGATTCCAGCGAGCGCCGCGAGCAGGTTCAATCCGCGATTTCCGCTCGCTTGCCGAAAAGCTTCATCGTCCAGGCGCCGGTCAACCAGATGGAATTGGCCGACAGCATTCTGCGATCGACCGAACTGGCGCTGCGCTTTGCCGGGGGCCTGACGCTGGCCATGGCGGCATTCATTATTCTCAACACTTTGCGCATGAATTTCGGCGAGCGCCGCCACGACGTCGCCGTGCTGCGCGTGCTGGGCGTCACGCCCGGTCAATTGGCTCGGCTGCATCTGCTGGAGGGGACCTGCTTGGGCTTGATCGGTTCGATCCTGGGGATCCCGCTGGGAGTGGCGGTGGGGCGCGTGCTGGGCACGGCCATGCAGCGCCTTGTGGCGGGCGACATCGCCGCCGCGGAGATTCCCTATTGGGCGTTGCCCGCGGCGCTGGTCATCGGCCCCAGCGTGGCCTGCGCGGCGGCTTTGCTGCCTGCCTTGCAGTCGCGCAAGATCTCGCCAGTCGAGGCGCTGGGAGATCCCGAGGTACGGCGCGGCGAACGCTTTCCGCTGTGGGCGGTGCTGGGCGGAGTCGTTTCGTGGTTGTCGACGGCCGTGGTGCTGGCCTTGGTCGTGCTGGAACGATTGAGTCCTGAGGCGGCGATTCCGGCCGGCGTTTTGATGCTCGTCGCCTTTATCGCCATCATTCCCGCCCTGCTGCGGCCGTTGTTGAGCGCCGGCGCGCGGCTGCTGTCGCCCTGGGCGCGCGTCGAGGGGGAATTCGCCACGCAACAGCTCCTCGAACGCCCCACGCGCACGGGATTGACCATTGGCGTCCTGGTCGCCGCGATCAGTACCAGCCTGGGGCTAGGCAATGCAATCATGAGCAACGTGAACGACGTGCGAGCGTGGTACCGACGGACCATGGCCGGCGACGTATTTTTGATGGGTGCGACCGACGGCGACGAAGCCCATGAAGGAGAAAGCCTGCGCGACAGGATCGCCAAACAACCGGGCGTCGATTACGCGATTCCCATTCGCAATCTCGTGGCACGCGCAAACGGCCTGCCGGCGGCCTGCATTGTGCGCGACTTCGCGCCACAGGTCGAATTGCCCTGGGACTTGTCGCCAGCAGAGGAGGCACATTTGCGCCAGCGGCTGCGGGCCGGCGAAGCGGCGCTTGGCAGCGTGCTGAGGAAGAAACTTGGGCTGCACACCGGCGACACGTTGAGGCTCGAGCTGCAGGGGCGCGTGATTTCGTTGCGCGTGGGCGGCCTGGTGCGCGATTATACCCTGGGTGGCCTCGTGGTCTTCCTGGACGAGCCCGCGGCCGCGAAGATGATCGACTTGGGGCCGCCCGCGGCCTACGTCGTGCGGGCCAAATCAGGGACGTCGTACGAGTCGCTGGTCGCATCGCTGCAAGCTCTCGCCCAGGAAGAAGGCCTGATCGTCCGCTCGTTCGCGCAGCTTCGCCGACAGGTTGACGGTATCATCAACGGTATCGTGGGAGCGCTGTGGGGCCTGCTGGCCATCGGTTTTGTCATCGGCGGCGTGGCGGTCGGCAACACGCTAACGATGAGCGTGCTCGAACAAACCCGCGAGCTGGGGCTGCTCAGGATCATCGGCATGACGCGCGGCCAGGCGCAAAAACTGGTCTTTTGCGAATCCTTGCTGCTGGGGTTGATGGGCACCTTGATCGGCGTCCTGTCCGGCCTGGTGAGCGCCTGGGTCATCCACCTGTGCAATGAGCCGCTCATGGGCCAATCCGTCCCCTTCGCGCTGCACGGATGGCTGGTGGCGGCTAATGTGGGCATTTGCCTGGCCATCACCCTGGTTGCCGCCTGGTCGCCGGGCCGTCGGGCCGCCAGATTGGACCTTCTGACGGCCATTGCATACGAGTGACCCATGCCTGCGGGTGACCCATGCCTGCGGGTGACACTGTCGCGAGGTTTCGATGACCCCTCCCGCGGCGCACGCGCCTCTCACTTTGGTCAAAGCGGAGATTGTCGACGCGGTCGGCGTCGTGACGATCAACCGCCCCGGCGCTCTCAACAGCATCAATCCGGCCGTCGTGCATCAGCTTCAACAAACGTTCGATCGGCTGGCCGCCGATCCGCAAGTCGAGGGAATCGTGATCGGCGCCGAAGGCAAAGCCTTCGTGGCCGGCGCTGATCTCGATTTCTTCCTGCGCAACATGGCCGCCGGCGACATCTCGAGAATCGTTCAGTTCACGGTCGCCGGACATCGACTTCTCGACAGTATCGAGCGCTGCCCCAAACGGGTCGTGGCCCGAGTGCACGGCGCCGCGCTGGGTTGTGGCGTGGAGATGGCCTTGGCCTGCCACCATGTAGTGGCCTGCCCCGCGGCATGTTTTGGCTTGCCGGAAACGGGATTGGGGATCTATCCGGGGTTCGGCGGCACGCAGCGCACGCCGCGAGCGGTCGGAGCGGGACTGGCCAAATGGCTGATCTTCACAGGCAAGACGATTTCCGCCGTCGACGCCTGGAAAATTGGTTTGATCGACGAGGTGGTGCCGCTGGAAAAGCTTGACGCAGCCGCGTGCGCGCTGGCGTTGAATCGTTATGAGTCGGCTGCGCCGCCCGAGAAAAGTACGGACTTGCGCGCCCTCGAGCAGTTTTTTCTGTCGAGCCGCGTCGACGACCTGTGGGCCGGCACGGCGGAAACTCACGGCAATCCGCTGTTGGCTCGCGCCATGAAGCTGGTGGGCAGCAAGTCGCCCGCGGCGCTATTGCTTGCCGAGCGTTTCATCGACGAGGCCGCCCAGCGGACGCTCCCAGACGGACTGCGCTTGGAAATCGAACATCTCGTTGAGATTTTTTCCAGCCCCGACACGCAACAACGCCTGAGATCGTTTCGCGCGAAGCGTTTGGGCTAACGCGTGGACCCAATGGAGGGCAAGGGGGCCGCGTGTGAAGTTGGCGCGTATATACAACGAAAACATTTATGGAGTCAACCAAAAACAACTATAAAGTAGCTCCCTGCGGACTTAGACTGGTTGCTTGAGAGTCTCTTGCGCCGCACATAGCTCCGGAGGATTCAGCCATGAAGTCGCCGGCCACGTGGATCGTAACGAGCGCCTGGTTCTACTTCGGCTATTTGTCGCCCGAGCTCGTGCTTGCGCAGAAAGCGGCGGCCAAACCGCCCACGAATCCGCCGATCGTTCTGCATTATCGAGAGACGCCGATCTTCTTGGGACCGCACGAACACTCCGTGGCGGCGATCGCTTTTTCTCCCGACGGAAAGACGTTGGCGACAGGTGCCGCTGACGGTTACTTGCGCTTATGGGATTGCGCCACGGGGCGGCTCACGTCGATTCATGGAGAGGACGCGACGCGGGGCATCCACGGGCTCGCATTTTCGCCCGATGGGCGTTTCGTTGCCACGGTCGGAGG
>JBGQHN010000324.1:0-4489 GCA_041497975.1 Planctomycetia bacterium
CATCGTCAGCCGGGTGTAGCTGCCTGTTGAAAAATTGGGACCGGCACCTCGCCGACCTGGTTCTTCACGCTTTTTCGGGCGATCCGGTTCGGCCGCCCGTCCCATTTTTCCACGGCCGACCAAGCCAACTACAACCAGCGGCGGCAGACGCGTCTCAGGCGACGATCTCGTAGCCCTTGCGCTGCGGGCGCGACTGCCACGATTGAGCTTCTGAATCGCCGACGAGCTGCTCAGCCACGGGATCCCAATTAAGCTTGCGCCCCAAACGAATCGCGATGTTCGCCAGATGGCAAGTCGTGATCGAACGGTGGTGCGAAAAAACGTCCGAGATCGGCTGCTTGCGCGATTTTACGCACTGGAAGAAATTGGCCATGTGGCTCGTCGGCTTGCCACCGTACAGTTTTTCGATAGCCCCTTCCGGCAATGGATGCTCTTTGAGATCGGCGACGGGTTGGCCGGTGAGCGAGCCGCGGCTGACGAAGAACGTGCCCTTCTCGCCTTCTAAGGTAACGCCGTTGTCCGTGTCGTGTCGAATGACAACCTCGGCGCCGTCGGCATACATGCACGTGACGAAGAACTCGGTGGCGGTGTTGTAGCCATTGGGGATGTTGGGGTGCTTGGCGGTGCCTTCGACGGATATCGGACCGCTGGCGTCGGCGCCGATAGCCCACGTGGCGATGTCGACGTGGTGGGCACCCCAATCGGTCATTTTGCCGCCGGAATACTCATACCACCAGCGGAACTCATAGTGACAGCGTTTTTCGGTGTAGTCGACAAGCGGCGCCTGGCCGAGCCACATCTCCCAGTTGAGTTCAGGCGGCACGGCCATCGGCGAGAACGGGCCGCCCGTTGGCGCTTCGCCGATCGCGCAGGTCGCTCGCTTAACTTTGCCGATGCGGCCGTCGCGGATCATGGCGATCGCCGTCAAGAAACGTCGGCTCATTTCGGTGCGCTGCTGCGTGCCGACTTGAAACACGCGCCCGGTCTCTTTGAGCACCTTGCAAATCATCTTGCCTTCGTCGATCGTCAATGTCAGCGGCTTCTCACAGTAGATGTCCTTGCCGGCTTTCATGGCGTCGATGGCAATCTTCGTGTGCCAATGGTCCGGGGTGACGATGGTTACCACGTCGATGTCTTTGCGATCCAATAGCTTGCGATAGTCGTCGTAGATGTCGGCTTTGCCTCCGGACATTTCCTTGCCCGTCTCGGCATGTTTGCGATCGACGTCCGCCACGGCCACGATATCGCCGTGCGGCAGGACACCTTTATAAAGACCTTTCCAACGGTCGCCGGTGCCGATGCAGCCAACCAACGGTCGATCATTCTTGCTTGGGCTGTCGGCGGCCAAAGCACGCTCGGGCGAAAACCAATAGGGCACGGTCAAACCGGCGGCCGAGGCCGCGGAGGTCTGAAGAAATCGACGCCGACTCAGATGCTGGCTGCTCATCGAAAATCACCCTTGAAAAAAACAGGCTGGCTCGAAACGTTGACTGGCGCAACTGCCGCGGAGCGTTAAGTCTAACAAGGTCAATTCAGGGATGCAAAAGACGCTATTGATTCAACTTAATTTGAACCGGCCCACCGAGCGGCTGAGGAGTTTCAAACAGTTCGATCCAGACAATGAGCACCGCCACGAACAAAGCGAACATGCCCAGAGAAGCGGCGAGATTCGTCCCTCCTCGCCGCGACAACCGTTGCCACAAATCCTCCGATTCCAAACCTTCGGCACGCACCTCGGAAATTGCCTTGGTGGCGTGGGACAAATACCAGCGGTTGCCATACTTTCCACACACTGCCGCGACGAGCAGAGTTATCACATGGTTCACCCATTCGGGAGCGGCGGGCTCGCCGAGCATGGTCACAAAGACCAGGCTCTCGAGCGTTGATTCCACGAGGACGATCGCATAGAGAATGAAGGCCAGGCGGTACATCTTGCGATACGGGAGCCAGAAACCGGAAAGAAAAAAGGCGGCCCAATTGAACCCGCTGCTCGCGCGGGACCCCGGTGTTCGTGGCAACCATTTTGGCAAATAGTAATCCGCGTTGGGGCCGACAAAGGCCCGTAGATCCTTAGACTCCGAGTCCTCCGAGACGTCGCCGGCAAATTGGTCGCCACGATAGCGCGGCGACGCAAATGGGTTCTCGGAACGAAAGCGCTCGGCATCGGCTGGCATTGACGTGTCTTGGGGGTTAGCTGTGCCGGATTTTGCGGCGCCTTGGCCGCATGGTGCGACCAATTTTGCTTCCTATCAATATGCAGGGCCTGCTAAACATGCGGTTTAATCACCAGCGTTGCGTCGATGCTGCCGATCGTTGGCCGGCCTGCCAGCGCCATGTCGAGATCGAGTTCCTCGCGCAACAGGCCGAGCATATGCTCAACACCCGCTTGTCCGTTCGCGGCGAGGGCCCACAGATACGGACGACCAATGAGCACGGCCCGGGCGCCAAGCGCCAAAGCCTTGAGAATGTCGCTTCCGCGCCGAATGCCGCCATCGACCAGGATTTCGACATCGTCGCCCACTGCCGGCGCGATTTCCGTCAAAGCCTCGCTGGTGGTGATTGTGCCATCGAGTTGCCGTCCGCCGTGATTCGAAACGACGATGGCCGAGGCGCCGTGGTCTACCGCGCGGCGGGCATCGTCGGCCGTCAGAATTCCTTTGATCACCAGCGGCAGCGCCGATAGCCCGCGCAACCACCCGACGGCGTCCCAGGTCAGCGATGCATCCCAGATTTCCGAAATGTACTGCACTAAAGCCGAACCGGTTTCGCGCCGGTCCATGCGCTCGAGGCCGACCCGCTCCAGGTTTTTCCAAGTCATTCCCGGTGGAAGCCCGAAGCAGTTTCGGGTATCGCGTTCGCGTCGACCGACCAAAGGGGCATCGACCGTTAAGCACAATGCCCGATATCCAGCCTTGACGGCCCGCTGTACCAGCCACTGCGTCACTTCGCGATCGCGATAGCAGTAGAGCTGAAACCAACGAGCGCCGCTTGGTGCCGCGGCAGCCACTTCTTCGAGAGTGTACGTGCCGGCCGTGCTGACGACTTGTATGAGGCCGGCGGAAGTTGTGGCCCGGGCGACGGCCAACTCGCCCTCCGGATGCGCCAGGGCATTAAAGGCGCACGGAGCGGTCAGCACGGGAAACGCGATGCGTTGTCCCAGCACCGTCGTGCTCAGGTCGCGCGTGGCGACGTCGACGAGCACGCGAGGGCGAAACCGTAGCCGCTGCCAGCCGAGACGATTTTCGCGCACGGTCAATTCGTCGCCGGCGCCGCCGAAAAAGTACTCGAACACCATTTGCGGCAGCCGCTCTCGAGCCAACTGTTCGTAGTCGTCGAGATTGATGGGATTCATCAGCGAGACCAGCGAATTTCAAGCCAATCGTGTCGTGCGCCCGCCGTGTAGGCTATCAGAACAATCGAGGTTCAAACAGCCTGCCACGAACAACCGATTGACGCGGCCAAATCGCGGCGCCGCTGGGCGACAGGCCCGCAAGAATCCGCTAAGATAGGCCCTGCCGAAAACCGGGAGCCGGCAAAGCGTCGGAGTTTGCATCGCGGAGATTATGATTGTTCATGCCAGGAAAGGATCGAGCAATGAAGAAAAGCTTGTTAAGTTTCTGCATCATGCTTGCGGCAGTGTCGTTCAACACAAAAGCGCGAGCCGCCGACGAACACGAGCACAAGCCCGAGAACGTCACCGAGGCCGTCGCGGTCCTGATGCCGATGAAAGCCAGCGGAGTGGGCGGCACGATCCTGCTCAAGCAGGAGAAGGGGTACGTGCGCGTGACCGGCGAAGTGACGGGCCTGAAGCCCGGCAAGCACGGATTCCACATCCACATGTTCGGCGACTTGCGTGCCGCCGATGGCATGTCGGCCGGCGGCCACTACAATCCCCACGGTCATCCGCACGGCAGCCCCGAATCGAAGGAGCGGCACGAAGGCGACTTGGGAAACATCGATGCCAACTCGGCGGGTGTCGCCAAGATCGACGTTAAGGCCGATCATGTCGAATTGAACCACGTCCTCGGCCGGTCGGTCGTTGTGCATGGCGACGCGGACGATCTCAAATCGCAGCCGGCCGGCAATGCCGGTCCGCGCATTGCCTTGGGAGTGATTGGCATGGCCGAAGTCAAGGCCCCCGCGGGCGCGACGAAGAAGTAGGCGACTCCTCGCGTCGGGGCAGTAGACCAGCGTTTCAAACTCCGGAACGACGTGCCCATCCAGGCCGATCGAACCGGAGTTTTTTCGTTGCTTTACATGTTGCGCGGTCTTACCTGCCCGCGCGTGCTCGACGTTGCCGCGGCACCGGCGACCGCCTGCGTAAGCAACTCGAACAAGCGATCGACCTCGCGGCGCGTCGGCTCATCGAGCGCGTAGCCGGTGGGGCCGCGCACGATCGTGTTGGAAAAGATGCCTTGCTTGACGAGCAGGTATTTCTCGATCGCCAAAAACGCGTCCAGACTGTGCTGTAACGAAACCAGCGCGGCCA
>JBGQHN010000325.1:0-4442 GCA_041497975.1 Planctomycetia bacterium
CGGTGATCGCCGTGGCCAGGCCCGTGGGATAGTCTGTAACCCGGCGCGCCACGCACACGCGGCGCAGATCGACGTCGGCAAACATATCGGCCGCCTGGACCGAAAAACCAGCGCGCACGGCCGAATATGCCGCCGCGCGGGAGCTAGCGCCGACGATGGTCACGACTCGGCTCAAGAGTTCACCTGGCATTGCAACGGCCGCGCAAGGCCCCCCCGCGCCCGATTTTCATTCCAGGGGCGGGGGACTCCCGGCGGCTTAAGCGGCAATTGTCGAGCGGTGGGATCGCTACCGCAAGAACTGCTGACACCAGTAAATGGTGCCACCCGGCGTTGTGTAGGCAGCCACGCCGATGCGCGTGTAGCCCGGGTTGAGGATATTGGCCCGATGCCCGGACGAGTTCATCCAAGCGGTCAACACTTCGGCACTGGACCTTTGGCCCATGGCAATGTTCTCGCCGACCGGCTGGGTGGTGTGGACCATCGAGCGGCGGTTGGTCATCCAGGCGGCGTGGCGTCGGGCGGATTGCAAAAGCCGCCGGTCAACCGCCAGAGGGCGCAATCCATGCCGTACGCGTTGCGAATTGGTTTTTTCAATGATTCGGGCTTCAATGGGATGTAGCGCCGGGGGGAGGGCCGTGTTGGGTTGTTCGGGTGGCATCAGCAACCAACCGGCGAAGCCCGTGCACAGCGTAAAAAGGCTTCCGAGCATATTTGGTCCTCCTATGTGAACCGGTTCTGCGAATGGCCCGACAGGCGACGTTGTGGTGTCGGATAATCGAGCCACCCCGCGGGAATCAAGAAGGGGCGTTCGAACGACACGCTGCAGACATCGCCCAGGGCGAAAGCGTCAGGTAAGGCCTGCTAGCATAGGCGGATGCTGTGGCGCGCAAAACCCCCCGCACGTGGAAAACTTTGCGCAATTTGCCCACGCTAATAGGGTGCTTGCAAAGACCGCATAGTCTGATATCGTTGTCAGCTTCAGCGCAAGGGGGTTGCGCCGTCGCCCCGTCGACCGCTTTTGGACCGTGCTCAAAGACCGTGCAGTCAAGGCGACGCGCATTTTCCCGGGCCAGGAATACAGACCAATCGCGCAATCCCACGTAACACGGAGAGTGAATCATGTCCATGTTCATTGGCGAAGCCCTAGCCGGCGAGGGAAACGAAATTGCCCATATCGACTTGTTGATCGGCAGCAAAGATGGGCCCGTGGGCGCGGCGTTTGCCAATGCGTTGGCCCGACAGAGTGAGGGCCACACGAATTTGTTGGCCGTGCTGACGCCGAACCTTGCGGTCAAGCCGGCCACGGTGTTAGTCACCAAGGTCACGATCAAGGGGATGAAACAGGCCGTGCAGATGTTCGGTCCGGCGCAGGCGGCGGTGGCCAAGGCCGTGGCCGATTCGGTGGCCGATGGCGTGATTCCGGCCAAGGATGCCGAGAATCTGGTGATCGTGTGCGGCGTGTTCATTCACCCGGCCGCCGAGGTCGACAAGAAGATTTACGATTACAACTACGAAGCCACGAAGGACGCCATTGCCAGCGCGATGCGCGGCAAGCCCAGCGTTCAGGAAATGCTGGCCGGCAAGGACAAAGCCGCGCATCCGTTCCGTGGATTCTAACAGTGGCGAGATGCCGTGGGCATTTCTCAGCGATTGCTCGTAGCGAGCCAACGAAGCTCGCTGACTTGAGGCCCGCGGATGAGCAAGCCTAAGATCTTGTTGCAGTTGGATGCCGACGCCCAAGCGAGCGTCTTCGACGCCGTTGTGTCGGTCGATGCCGGCGTCGACCAGTTATTGCGGCACGGCAGCGTGCAAGTATCGCAAATCCGCGATTTGGTCTACGGCGCGATGTTTACGCGCGGCGGCGACGATTTGCGCTTTACGGCGATTTTCATCGGTGGCTCGGACGTTGCCGCTGGCGAGGCGATTCTGGCCCAGGTCGTGCGCACTTTTTTCGGACCGGTGCGCGTGTCGGTAATGCTCGATTCGAACGGCGCCAACACGACGGCAGCCGCGGCCGTGCTGACCGCCGCCAGGCATTGTCCGCTTCGCGATGCCACGGCCGCGGTGTTGGCGGCCACGGGCCCGGTCGGTTCGCGCGTGGTGCGACTGCTCGCGTTGGAGGGTGCAAAGGTCCAAGTGGCGTCGCGCAACCTGGCTCGCGCTGAGGCGGTTTGCCGGGCCGTGGCCGCCAAGACGCCGGACGCTCGTGTGACGCCCATTGAAACAGTTTCGCCGGCGCAAACCACCGCCGCGCTCGAAAACTCGCAAATCTTGATCGCAGCCGGCGCGCCCGGTGTGGAACTGCTTTCGGCTTCGGCCCGCGCCAAGAAAAAGAGGCTGCGCGTGGCTATCGACTTAAACGCGGTCCCGCCCAGCGGATTGGCCGGCGTCGAAGCGACTGACAAGGGCGCCATGCGCGACGGTATGGCGTGCTACGGGGCGATTGGCGTCGGCGGCACGAAAATGAAAATCCACAAAGCCGCGGTTCGCCAACTTTTCGAAGCGAACGACCGGGTACTGGACTCGGAAGAGATTTACCGAATCGGCCAGCAACTTACGGCCTCTGGGAACTGACCCGCTTTCGCGCACCGCACACGGGCGCGGAGAATTCGCATTCACTCAGGCGGGCCGATGCACGAGTCCCCCCTTCCACCTCGGCAGCAGTTGGCGGCGGCCGGCAAATGGCCGACCGTGGGTGAGCGATCTCCTCGGCCGGACGACGCTCCCTGGACCATTCAAGTGCGGGGCGCCGTTGCGCGGCCCTATACGCTCGCGCTCGAAGAGTTGCGCGCCTGGCCGCAAACCGCGCAGGTCATCGACATCCATTGCGTGACGCGCTGGTCGAAATTGGGAGTGCGATATGCCGGCGTGCCGCTGGCATCGCTTGTCGCGAAGGCCGTGCCGGAGCCGTCGGCCCGGTTCGTTTCTTTCGTGGCCCGCAGCTCCCGCGACCACAGCACTTCGCTGGGCTTGGCCGACGCCCTGGCCCTCCAGACCTTAGTCGCGCTGTCGGTGGATGGAGTCGCGTTGGACAAAGCACACGGTGGGCCGGTGCGCGTGATCGTCCCCGATCGTTACTTTTACAAAAGCCTGAAATGGCTGGCGTGCATTGAGCTGCTCTGCGAGGATCGGCTGGGGTTTTGGGAGAGCACGGCCGGATATCACAACACGGCCGATGTGTGGCGCGAAGAGCGCTACATGGCCGGTGGAATTTCGAAAACTGAGGCGGCGGCGATGCTCGCGATTCGCGACATCTCGGGTCGGGACCTGCGCGGTCTTGCTGCCGGGTCGCGGGATTTGGCTGGCCTGGTTGCCAGGGGAAGTCTGCTGCGCGACGCCGACTTTCGCCGCTGCCAGTTGCCAGGCGCTTGTTTCGACGGAGCCAATCTGTCCAATGCGCATTTCGAAGGCGCGGATCTGAAGGAGGCGAGCTTTCGCGGTGCCGACCTGGAAGGAGCCGACTTCGAGGGCGCCGATTTGCGCGGAGTTTGCCTGGTGGGCGCCCGTTTGTTGGGAGTCTCGTTCTGCGACGCGACCGGCTCCAAAGATGGCCGGCCGAATTCGGCCATTATCGACGGCCGCACGCAGATCGAGGCCGCGGCACTCGATGACCTAATGCCGCCCCAGCGCGCATTTGTGCAAGGCGCGCTCGCCTTGCACAAGTGTGGCGAAGCGTGATTCGAGAATTTCGGCATTCGCCGCATCGGAGGGCCGACAGGCAAGTCCAGGCCCATTTTGCGCGCCTTGGGTCCCGATCGGGACGAGTTGTGTGATTTGCCGTCAATTTCAATTAGACTGGTAGAGGCTCTTTGATCTTGGGCGCGTGACCCAACGCGAGTCGGCTCTGAGGCGGAACTCAAGAAGCGAGGCGACAATGGCGAGAAGAATTCGTCAGGCAATGCTGTTGGTTGCGGCAATTAGCGCGTGTGATTGGCACCAGGTCGCGCGAGCCACGTTTCACGAGTGGCGATTCGATGAGATCTACTCGAACGCCAGCGGCACCGTGCAATACATCGAGTTTTCGGACCCGATCAACGGCGAAATCCTGCTCCACAACATTACCCTCGCGTCGCAAGGCCACACCTTTACGTTCCCCGCTAATCTGTCGGCCGGCACTCCCACCGCCGGACATCACCTGCTCTTGGCCACGCCTGGCTACTTCGCGCTCAAGGGAGTGCCCCTGGCCGACTACAATCTGGGGGTCAACAACTTCTTTGATCCGGCCGGCGATACACTCGTGTATGCCGGGGGCTTGGACACCCTCGCACTCACGAGCGGTCAGGTTCCCCTCGACTCGCTTAATGCGCTGGTACGTACTTCGCCCGTGACCAATTCGCCGCTGAGCACCGCGGTCAACTCGCCCACGAACGTGGCCGGCACGACGGGCACGTTTCCGCGTTGGGAGAATCAAGACAATCGCCTGGACATTAACAACAATGGCC
>JBGQHN010000326.1:0-4434 GCA_041497975.1 Planctomycetia bacterium
AGAAAACCGAATCGGCTCCGGTCCCAGCGCGGGTTGGCCCGACCGATCGCGCCGAGTTGGAAGCATTTCTGGATGGCATCATGGCGATTCGCATGCGGGACAAGCACATCGCCGGAGTGACCATCGCGGTCGTCGTGGACAACAAACTGTTCTTCAAGAAGGGTTATGGCTACGCGGACGTCGCGGCCAAAAAACCGGTCGATCCCGACGCGACGATGTTTCGCATCGGATCGGTTTCAAAACTGTTCACTTGGACCGCCGTGATGCAATTGGTCGAGCAAGGAAAGCTCGATCTCGACGCCGACATCAACGAATATCTCACCGAGTTCAAAATCCCCTCGACGTACACGCGGCCCATCACGCTGAAAGACCTGCTGGCGCATACGCCCGGGTTCGAAGACCATGTGATTGGGCTGTTTGCCCACGCTCCCGACAAGATCTCGCCGCTCGGGCAACTTTTGGCCCGCGATCTTCCGTCGCGGGTTCGGCCGCCGGGCGAGTTTGCGTCGTACTCGAACCATGGGACGGCGCTGGCCGGTTATATCGTGCAGGAAGTATCCGGCCAGCCGTGGGAGGAGTATATCGAGCAGAACCTGCTGAAACCACTGTCGATGGACCATACCACCGTGCGCCAGCCGGAGGCCGACAAGCTGCCGGCCGAGATGTCCAAGGGCTACAAGTTTGAGCGCGGTCAGTTCAAGGAGCAGGGGTTCGAATACGTTCCGCCCGCGCCGGCCGGCTCGATGAGCGCTTCGGCCGGGGACATGGCCAAATTCATGATCGCGCACCTGCAAGACGGCGCGAGCGGGGACCATCGGATCTTGAAGGACGAAACGGCCCGCCGCATGCGTGAACTGCTTTTTACGCACGACAAACGGCTCAATGGCATGGCCTATGGCTTCATGCGCCTGTCGTACAACGGCCAGGAGTTCGTCGAGCACGGCGGCGATACTTATTGGTTTCATTCCGATTTGTTCCTGCTTCCCGCGCACAAGGCCGGTTTGTTCATGTCCTGCAACACCGATACCGGAGGGGCGGGCCGGGGGGATATTTTCGAGGCGATCATCGATCGATACTATCCCGCCGCGACAAACCAAATGGCGGAGAAAAAGCCGCTGGAAAATCTTCACGAGCGGGCCGCCCGATATCGCGGCAGTTACGGCATGAATCGACATTCCTACACCACGCCCGCCAAGCTCGGAGCCTTGCTGGCCGTTGCCAAGATCGACTCCGATGGTGACCAACTGGTGCTCAGCGGATTTTCGAGCGCGCCCAAGCGGTTTGTCGAAGTCGAACCGCTGTTGTTCAGCCAGGTCGACGGACAAGAAAAACTTGCCTTTCGCGAAGACGCCAATGGCCGCATCGCTCATTTGTTCGTGGGCAGCGTTCCGCCGATTGCTCTCGAAAAGCTGGCGTGGTATCAAACCCCGGCATTCGCGATCGGCCTGTTGGCGGTTTGCGTGGCGTTGTTTTTGTCGGCGCTGCTGGGCTGGCCGTTGGCGGCATTTCTGACTCGAGGTGGATGCGGCGTCGACTTCGCGCCGACGGCTGGTTCGCGCGCCGCAAGCTGGATGGCCTGGATCGCCAGCCTGGCGATTCTGGCCTGGCTGGCGGTCTTCGTGGTCGCGATGATCGAACCCAGCGAGCTCGCCTTTGGCATGCCGCCGCTGCTAGCGGTTCTATTGCAGTTGTCGCCCGTGCTGGCGGTCTTGGTGGGCAGCGTGCTGCTCTGCACTCTCTTGGCCTGGGCATTTCGATACTGGCGTCTGTCGGCGCGGCTGCACTATACGTGCGTGCTCGCCGCGGGCGTGGCGATGCTCTGGTTTTTAAATTATTGGAACTTGCTGCGCTGGGGCGCGTGAGCCAGCTTTCGCGACCGTGTCTCGTGTGCGCGGCCAGCGCTCGTCAATCCGCCCTCGCCACCTGAGCCGCCTTGCGCCTACAATGAGCCCCATACTTCGGGGGCGCATTGATGTCGGATCTCGTGCTGCCGGCGATGGCGGATACGGCCTTCAATCTTTTGGCGGCGCGCTTGCAGATGGCGCTCACGCTGGGGTTCCACATTGTCCTGGCCGTGTTCGGCATCGGCATGCCGGTGTTGTTGTTGGCGGCCGAATGGCAATACCTGCGCACCGGCGACGAGCTCTGGAAAGCGCTCGCCCACCGCTGGTCAAAGATCTTTGCCGTATTGTTCGCGGTCGGCGCGATTTCCGGCACGGTACTCTCGTTCGAGCTGGGACTGTTGTGGCCCGAGTTCATGAGGCAATTTGGCCCGGTCGTCGCCTTTCCGTTCGCGATGGAAGGTTTCGCCTTTTTTCTCGAAGCGATTTTCGTCGGCATTTATCTCTATGGCTGGAATCGCTTGTCCCGCTGGGCCCACTGGTGGTGCGGCGTGCCGATTGCGCTCGGCGGCGCGGCTTCCGCGTGGTTTGTCGTGACCGTCAACGCTTGGATGAACACGCCGCGCGGGTTTGCCATGGACGGCGGTCGCGCCGTCGATATCGATCCGATCGCGGCCATGCTCAATCCGGCCAGCGGCCCGCAAACCGCACACATGATCGTGGCCGCCTACATGGTGGCCGGATTCCTGGTGGCCGCGGTGTATGCCTGGTCGTTGCTGGGTGATCCGTCGAGCGTCTACAGCCGCCGGGCGATGAAGCTCGGTCTTGCGCTGGGGGTTGCCGCCAGCCCCATCCAGTTGATCGCGGGTGATTGGGCGGCACGCCTGGTGGCCCAAACTCAGCCGGTGAAGCTGGCCGCCTTGGAGGGACAGTTCAAGACCGAGGCCGGCGCGCCCTTGCGCATCGGCGGGCTTCCCGATGAGGCGACGCGCGAGACAAACTACGCGCTGGAAATCCCTGGACTGCTGTCGTGGCTGGCCTATCGAGACCGCGACGCGGTGGTCCAAGGGCTGGATGACTTTCCCGCGGACCAGACTCCGCCGGTGGCGATCGTGCACGTGGCGTTTCAGGTGATGGTCGGCTGCGGCGTGTTTTTGGCTCTGCTCTCGTTGGTTGTGCTGTGGAGGGGCCTGCGCCGGCGGCGATTGCCGGACGGCCCGGTGTTTTTGCGATTGCTCGTCGTGAGCGGGCCGCTGTCGCTGGTTGCCTTGGAAGCCGGCTGGGTGGTGACCGAAGTGGGGCGACAGCCCTGGATCGTTCAAGACGTAGCGCGCACGGCCGACATGGTAACGGCCGCGCCCTATGTCGGCTGGATGCTGTTGGCGACGATCGTCACTTACACGGTGATTGCCGTGGGAACGATCACTGCCTTGCGTTTGTTGGCCAAACAATCCCTGCCGGAAGTAGCCAAACAACCCATGCCGGAGAACGCGCTTGGAGCCTGAGAATATTCTGCTGGTGGTGATCCTGATGGGGTTGACGGTCTATGCGCTGTTTGGCGGAGCCGACTTTGGGGCCGGCGTCTGGGAAGTCAACACCGCGATGCAGGCCTCGCCCAAGGAACGCAAGCTGCTCTTCGGGGCGATCGGGCCGGTATGGGAAGCGAACCATGTATGGTTGATCTTCGTGCTCGTGGCCATGTTCGGCGCGTTTCCCGAGGCGTTTGCCGTGTTCTGCCAGGCGCTGTGGCTGCCGCTCGTGTTGGCCCTGGCGGGAATCGTGTTTCGCGGCGTAGGGTTTGCGCTGCGCACCTATTCGATCGGCGCCGAGCGTCAGCAGTTCGCCTGGGAAGTTGTGTTTGCCATCGGGTCGACGGCCGCGCCGTTTTTTCTCGGAACCTGCGTGGGCGCACTGGCCTCGGGTAGCCTCAACGTGGCCCGCGACGCTCGCTTCCAAGGCAATTTCCTGACCGGCTGGCTATCGCCGATGGCGCTGTTCACCGGCTTTTTCGTGGTGGGCATGTGCGCCTACCTGGCGGCGGTTTATCTGGCCCGCGAGGCAAAGGGACTGGGCGACCGGGAACTGACGCTTCTCTGGCGTCAACGGGCGCTGGCGACCGGCATCTGGATGGGCGTTTTGGCGCTGGCCGGCGTCGCGTACGTGGCGACCGACGCGCCACTTCTGTGGGACGGATTTCGCCAGCGATCGTGGCCGCTGGTTCTTGGTTCGATCGTGGCCGGTTTTTTGTCGCTCTATTCACTCATCCGCGAGCGCTACCGCACGGCGGTGCTGGGCGCCGCCGCGGCCGTGACTTCGGTCATCTGGGGCTGGGCCGTTGCCCAATACCCATGGCTCGTCCCGCCGACCATCACCGTCGAAGACGCCAAGGCGCCGGCCAATGTCCTGTGGCTCTTGATCGCCACGATTTGCCTGGGCTTTCTGCTGCTCGTGCCCGCGCTGGCGTACTTGCTCTACTTGTTCAAGGTCGGGCGACGAATCGGGTAGCGGGTTCCCAGGACGCAATGAGCGCGCGAATTGACAAGTCATGCCGCAATGTGGTTTGGAGAATTCACCATGCCTGACAACAGAATCG
>JBGQHN010000327.1:0-4390 GCA_041497975.1 Planctomycetia bacterium
ACGTTCGCTTGGCCGGCGAGCGGGCTGATGGCGCCGGTTTGGTCGAAGGAGTAATAGACCGGGTTGGAGCCGAAGGTCGAGGCGAAGACCGCCAGATAAATCTGACCGTCCGAGTAAGTCAGTTGCGTCTTGGCGGCGTCGGAGTAGGTCTGGTTGACGATGTAGAACGGCGAGCTGCTGAGCACCTGGCGCGCTTCGAGCGACTCGAACTGCAAGCGCCGTCCCTTGTTCGCCGGTCCACGAGACTTCGAGACGCCGCCTGGCCGGCGCGGGCCAAATAATCTTGAAAACAAGTGCATGGCTGCCCCTCCTTGGCATTGCGCAGGCGATCCTTCGCGTGCGCTTTTGCGCCGCAAACAGTCTGTCGAAACGTGCGCGAGCCGATGAGGTCCCGAAGGATTTCCGAAACGCAGGCAGGATGACCGCTCCTGTGGCCTGGGTTTTGCCGGAGCGGCAAGGTGGGAAGTCGGCGGATTCGGCAACGTCGGGCGGCGGGTCATGCCACCCTGTAGGTGGTTATCGTCCGGAAAACCTCGCCAGGTAAACGAATTCCCGCGACGATGCTCGCCCCTCCCGTTTGCCTAAGCCATAATCTCGAACTGGCCGACTGCTTCGCGGCGACGGAACGAACAGCCGGCTTGTCAGATGCTTGTTCCCATCAGCGTGAGGCGCAGCAGATTGAGCGCCGCCTTGGCGGCACGCGGCGTCCAGATCGACGGATGCCCGATGAGCGACGAGGCCTTGACCGTCACCTTCTCGGGCGTGGCCAGGCTGAAATGAAACGGAACGTCAGGATTTCCCGCGCCCTCGGGCGGAAACGGTCCGACGGCCAGGGCGAAATCGGCGCCGCTTTGCACTCGGCACGTGCGGGCCAACGCCTCGGCCACTTCACGCGACGCAGGCCCATGCTTCGCGACCAGGCCGCCCGAGTCGGCCAGGGACCTGGCGAGCATCGCCGCGCCGTGAATGACCTGTCCGCCCAAGTAGTGTTCGTCGCGGCCAGCGGCGCGGCTGAGCCATTTGGCCAGGGCGCCGCCCGTGCCGACTTCAATCGTCGATAGCGTTCGATTCGAACTGGCCAACAAGCGCACGACGGAATCTTCCAGCTCGTCGTCCTCCTCGCCATAGACGAGCGGGCCCAGACATTGGCGAATCGTGACCGCGGTCGGTTCCATGACCGCGTGGCACTCTTCGACGCTTGCGCCTTCGGCCGTGATGCGGAGCGTGATCGTGGCCGCGTGCACGGTGATGCCGACCGACGGCTGTCGGCCCCGCCGGATCAAATCGGGCAACATCTGCTCGACGTGGCTTTCGCCGGCGCCGAAACACTTGATACGGCGATGACGGATCACGCGGGGCGGTCCCCCCGAACCCGCGACAATCGGCGCGACCGAGTGGTGAAACATCTCGAACATTTCCGCCGGCACGCCCGGCAGCGCGAAAATCTGGCAAACGCCGCCCTGGGGCCGGGGCACTTCCATCCAGATACCCGGCGCCGTGCCATTGGGGTTGCGAATAATACGGCTGCCGGCGGGAAAAAGAGCTTGCGACCGATTGCGCTCGGGCATGTCGCGCTTGAACCGCGCAAACAGGCCGCGGATGTGCTCAAGCGACGCCTCGTCCAGCACGAGCTCGCGGCGTGCCACTTGCGCGAGCACCTCGCGCGTCAGGTCGTCGGCCGTCGGACCCAAGCCCCCAGTGGCGACGACGACGTCGGCGCGAGCAATCGCGGTCTCGAAAACCGAAACATTCGCGGCCAGGTCGTCGGCCACGGTGGTGTGATAGAGCACCTTAATGCCCAACTCGCCCAACCGCTCGCTAAGCCACTGGCTGTTGGTGTCCAAACGTTGGCCGCTGGTCAGCTCGTCACCGATCGAAATCACTTCGGCGATCATCGCATTCCTCGCATGGATGTCACGCTATTGTGACATTGGACACGGGCTGGGCCAATTGGCATTTTCTGCTTCGGATGAGCAATCGAGCGCGGCAAGGGTTGTCGCCGATCGATATACTGATTGCGGGGGCAAGCCCATGGGCCAGATCGAAATACCCGTCGAAGGTATGACGTGCGAACATTGCGTTCGCACGGTGAGGGGGGCACTCCAAAGTGTTCCCGGAGTTCGCTCGGCCAAAGTCAGTCTTGCTGATCGAAAGGCCGTCGTCGACTCGGACGACGGCCCTGTTTCAATCAAATTGCTGGCCGACGCGGTAACGCGGGCCGGCTACCGGGTTCCGACACGGCCTAAGCCGCGCGATTCTGATCCGGGCATTGCGGTTTACTCGCTGCCCAAGCCGGTCGTCGAGCCAACTCCGCCGCGCCGCGAAATCGTATTGAATGTCGACGGCATGACGTGCGCCAGTTGCGTGGCGCGCGTCGAAAACGCTCTGAGCTCCGTGCCGGGAGTCCAGAGCGCGCGGGCCAACCTGGCCACGAACCAGGCGGCCGTCGAGCTCGCCTCGGCGAGCGTGCCCACGCCGGCGCTCATCGAGGCGGTCGAGCGGGCCGGTTATCAGGCCTCGTTGGTCGAAGGGATCCAAAGCGCGGCGAGCCTGGCCGATCGCGGGGCACGAGAGCTGAGGAAATGGCGACGGCTGCTCGATTGGTCCGCCGCCTTGTTGGTGCCGATTGTCGCGTTGGATTTCGTCGCGCCGCGCTGGCCGGATGCGGTGTGGGTCCAGTTAGCCTGCGCCACGCTGTTGCAGTTCTACGTCGGCCGGCCGTACTACGTGGGCGCTTACCGACGTCTGCGGCACTTCTCGGCCAATATGGATACGCTGGTCACGATCGGCACGCTGGCCGCTTACGGCTCGGGCGTGTACAGCGCCGTTGTCCCAGCGCATCACGAGGGCTACGCCCACCAGATGAACTTGATGGACGCCGGAATCATCCTGACATTCATCACGCTGGGCAAGTACCTGGAAGCGCGGGCCAAGGGCCGGGCATCGGGGGCCATTCGAAAACTGCTCGATCTCGTTCCGCCCCAGGCCGGCGTCGAGCGCAACGGTCGCATTGAAATCGTCCCGCCCGAAAACGTCTCCGTCGGCGAAACCATTGTCGTGCCGCCGGGCGAAAAAGTGCCGCTCGATGCCGAGGTGATCTCGGGCCTGTCGAGCGTCGACGAGTCGTGGCTCACCGGCGAATCGATCCCTGTTGAGAAGGCCACGGGGAGCGAAATCCTGGCCGGCACTATCAACGGCCAAGGCGCGCTCACAGCGCGCGTATCGCGGCCGGCCGGGCAAACGGCCTTGGCGCAAGTGGTCGAACTGGTCCGCCGGGCGCAAGAATCGAAGACCGAGATTCAGCGCCTGGCCGATCAGGTCGTGTCGTGGTTCGTGCCCGCGGTGTTGGCGGTCGCCCTGGCGACGCTGCTGGCGTGGGGATTCTTGGCCACGCACGTGCCGTCTCATTGGTCTGAAGGCCTCGGAGCCATGGTTGCCGTGCTCATCGTGGCCTGCCCTTGTGCGTTGGGACTGGCCACTCCGACCGCGATTCTCGTGGCCAGCGGCCGCGGAGCCGAACTGGGCATTTTGATCAAGGAAGCTCACGCGTTGGAAGTTGCCGGCCGCGTGACGACGGTCGTGTTGGACAAGACGGGTACGGTCACGCTTGGCAAACCCAACGTAACCCACATCGTGCCCGCCCCGGGCGTTGCGGCGGATGAGCTCCTGGCGACGGCCGCGTCGGTCGAGCAATTGAGCATGCATCCGCTGGCCGAACCGGTCACCCGCGCGGCTCGCGAGCGCGGGCTGGCGTTCGAAAGGGTGGAAAACCTGGAAATCGTGCCCGGCCAGGGCATTTGCGCGCGGGGAAAAGAGGGCGAATTGTTGGTGGGCAACGAGAAGCTTCTGTCGTCGCGCGGAATCACCTGGTCGAGCGCGCAGGAATTGGTCAATTCGCTGCGCGCAGGTGGCGAGACGCCGCTGGTGGTTGCCGCCGGCAATCGCTATTTGGGGCTGATCGCCGTGGCCGACGTCGTCGCGCCCCACAGCCGCGAGGCGGTCGAGCGACTCCAGGCGCTGGGTCTCGACGTGTTGTTGCTGTCCGGCGATCACCGAGCGATTGCCGCGCGCGTGGCGCGCGAGGTAGGCATCCAGCGGATCCAGGCGGAAGTCCTGCCGAGCCAGAAACAAGAAGCCATCGCCCAGTTGCGCGAGTCGGGCCAGGTCGTGGCAATGGTCGGCGACGGGATCAACGACGCGCCGGCGCTGGCGGCCGCCGATCTGGGCATCGCGATCGGATCGGGCTCGGATATCGCGGTCGAAGCGGCCGACATCGTCATCGTCGGCGATGACTTGCGCGCCGTGGCGCAGGCGGTCGAACTGGCGCGGGCCACGTTGCGCACGATCAAGCAGAACCTGGCGTGGGCTTTTCTGTACAACGTGCTGTTGA
>JBGQHN010000328.1:0-4381 GCA_041497975.1 Planctomycetia bacterium
CGGTCGGCGTCCGCTTGAGCGTGTTCGATACCGTGCCGTTCGGGACCAGCCGCGACGTGGGCCAGCCATGGCCGTATGCGGAGTTCTTGCCGTATCAATTTGGTTTCGGCGTCGATCCGCATACGGCCATGGCTGGCCCACGTCGCGGCTGGTCCCGAACGGCACGGTATCGAACACGCTCAAGCGGACGCCGACCGCCAGGTCGGGATATTCGCCGCGCAGCCGCTCGACGATCGTGGTCAGCAAGCGTGTTCGACCGGAAAAATCTCCGCCGTACTTGCCCGGTCGCACGCGGGCGCTGAGAAACTCGTGCAGCAGGTAACCATGACACGCCTTGACGTCGACGAATTGAAAGCCGGTATCTCGCGCCAGTCCAGCGGAAACCAGATACGCGTCGATCAGCCGTTCGGCGTCGTCATCGGACATCACCACCGACGAATCGCGCGGGTCGATTCCAAACTTGGCGTCGAGCAACGGATGGTGATAGGCGATGCGCGGTTCGAGCCGCGGGCCATTGGGTCGACAAAAGCGGCCGGAATGTGTCAGTTGCAATCCGACGTACAAATCGGACGTGTGGCCGAAGCGTGCGGCGTGGGCTTCGGTAAGCTCGCGCAAGAGAGCGGCCAGTCCCGCGCGGTTTTGGGGCATGGCCAGAGTTTGATTGGGGTTGGCGCGTCCTTCAGGGACGACGGCGGCGGCCTCGCCGCCCCAAATCAGCTTCGCGCCGCTGCGCCCGAAGTTGCCCCAGCGGCGCAGCGTGTGCGCCGACGGAGAGCCGTCGCGATGGGCATCCCATCCTTCCATGGGATGAATGCACCAGCGATTGCCGACCGTGAACGAGCCGACTTTCAGGGGCCGGGCCAAGGGCGAACCCGCCTCAGCGGTCAAGATCTCGTCGTCCACCGGCAACGTCAGGCCGAGGGCCTGCAACCGCTGGCGAAACTGCACGACGCTTTTGAGCGTCGCAATCTTGGGATACGCCGATGCCATGCGGCTGCGAGCTCGCGAGCGGAGTGAGAGGGCAGAAGCAAAATGAGTCAAACGGTTTTCGTCGGACGGAGCAAGCTTTTGGCCAGCACGAACTTCTTCTGGCCGGCCGGTGAAGCGAATGCCACCGTGGCCGAGCGCAGGGCTCCGCGGCCGCTCAAAGCCACCACTTTCCCCAGCCCGTATTCGGGATGCTTCACGATCATACCCTGGTGAAACACGTCGGGAGAGACAGGTGGCGAATGCGGCGGGCCGGAGCCTTCCAGTTCGGCCGCCGTCGTCAACGCCTGGGCAAATGTTCCGGCGGTGGGCGACGCCCGCGGCGCCAATTGTAAAGCGTCGGGCGGTTCATGCCTGGTCGCGTCCCAGGCCCTCTCGTCGAATGGCTCGATGTATGCTTGATCGCTGGATTCCCAATCCGAGGGAACCGACGTGGATGGCTCGATCAATTCCATTTCGCCACGCGGCAATTCCACCAGGAACAAGCTGGGCACGGTGCGGCGGCGCTGACCGCGGAATTCGCGGTAGATCGCGCGGCTCAGTTGCAATTCCTCGCGAGCGCGCGTGATGCCGACAAACAACAACCGGCGTTCTTCTTCCAACAGTTCTTCGTTTTGTCGGCTGCGCTCGTGCGGCATCAGTCCCTCTTCCATCGCCACGACGAACACCACGGGAAACTCGAGGCCCTTCGAAGCGTGCAAGGTCATCAGCGTTACGCGGTCGTCGTCGGCCTGCCAGGCGTCGGTCTCGTTGACCAGGCAGGCTTCTTCCAGGAACGCCTCCAAGGCGCCGTCGATCGGATTGCGCTCGTCGAATTGACGCGCGGCGGTTAATAGTTCCTCGATATTGGCCAGCCGCTCTTGATCGTCTTCGTCATCGGATTCGACCAGTAGCTGTCGATAGCCGGAAGCGGTCAACACGTGGCCCAGGATCTCCTCGACGGGTGCCGCGGCCACCAGCGACAGCCGGTCGTACAGCGACACGAACCTGGCCACGGCGACCGCGGCCCGCTTGTTGAGCGATTCCACCAGCCCGCTTTCGCGCGCGGCGTCCAACAGCGACACGCCGCGGCCGACGGCGTGCTCGATCAGGCGGCGGATCGTGTTTTTTCCAATTCCGCGCGGCGGCACGTTGATCACGCGCAAAAAGGCGTTGTCGTCGCGCGGATTATTGATCAGATTCAGATACGCCAGGACGTCCTTGATCTCGCGGCGCTGATAGAATTCCAGACCGTTGACGATCTGGTAGGGCACGCCCTCGTCGCGCAGCGCAAATTCGAATGCGCGAGACAAGGCGTTGACGCGATACAAGATGCCGAAATCGCGCGGGCGACGTCGACCGCCGCGCACCAAGTCCGCGATTTGGGCGGCGATGCCCTCGGCTTCGGCCCGCTGGGTCGCATAGGCCACCAGGCGCACGCTTTGCCCTTCGTCGTTCTCGGTGTACAGGCCTTTTTGTTTCCGCCGTTGGTTGTATTGGATCAGCGCATCGGCCACACGCAAAATCCGCTTGGTGCTGCGGTAGTTTCTCTCTAATTTGACGACGCGCACGTTCGGATAGTCGTGCTCGAAATCGAGAATGTTGTTCAGGTTGGCGCCCCGCCAGCCATAAATCGACTGGTCCGGATCGCCCGTGACCGCCAGGTTCGGAGCGTCGACCGACAAGGCACGCACGATCGTGTACTGCGCCAGGTTCGTGTCCTGGTACTCATCGACCAGGATGTATCGATAACGCTCGTCGAGCGCGGCGCGGGTCTCGGGGCTCTCGCGAAGCAACGTCGCCACGTGCAACAGCAGGTCGTCGAAGTCCACGGTGCTCGATGCGAGCAGGCGGGCCTGGTAGGCCGGATAGACGCGCTCCAGGACGTTCCCCAACGGGTTTCCGGAGCGGGCCTGGTAGTGCTCGGGTGTAATCAGGTTGTTCTTCGTCCAACTGATGGCCGCGGCAATCCGCTCGGGCGTGTAGTGCACCGCATCGATGTCCAGTTCGTCCAGCGTGCGCCGCAACACCTGCCGGCTGTCTGACGTGTCATAAATCGTGAAGTTTTCAGACAGACCGACCCGGGGCGCGTATTGCCGCAGCAAGCGCGAACAAAAGCGATGGAACGTGCTCATCCACACCGGCTCGCCCGGAGCCAGCAGTTCCAGCCGGGCCCGCATTTCGTCGGCGGCCTTGTTGGTGAACGTCAGCGCCAGGATCGCCCTGGCCGGCACGCCGTGGCGCAGCAGGTTCGCCACGCGATGCGTGATGACTCGCGTTTTGCCGCTGCCCGGACCGGCCAGGATCAACAGCGGTCCGTCCAGGTGCTCAACAGCTGCACGCTGCGCGGGAGTCAGGGCTGCTAGTGTTTCGCTCCACAAATCGGCTGTTCCTCTCGCGGTCCTAGTTCGTTTGCGCTACATCACCTAATAGTATACGCCTGCTCAGCGATCGCCAGGGGGCGCGACTGCCTGGCCCGTGTCTGGTACTTGATTCGCCCGGTCGAAATTCCGCTAACGTTGTTACGCTCGCAGAAATTGACGAGATGCGCGAATGCAAGGCGGCATTGAAGTGGATGCTGGCGCAGCGTCGCGGATGGCCGGTTTCCTTGACCCTTGGCGCGCCGGCGACTAACCTAAGTGCCAGCGATTTCGTAGCACTGGAGGGAACGCTAATGCGGACATCGATTGCTGTTTTTCTTGTCGCGCTTCTCGCTGCGCCGCTGCAGGGGGCCCTGGTTGTCTATTCGGGTTCGGACGTCGCCAATTCAACGGACCCTCGACCAAACTCCGATGCCGCTGCTGCCAGCTTTGATGCGGCCGCCTCTGGGCTGGGTCCGTTGTCGCTCATCGACTTTGAGTCCGCGCCGCTGGGGCTTTTCAACAACCTTGCGGTGGCTGCCGGCGTTACCATGGATGGGCTCGATGCCTTCAGCGTCGACCAGGAGATTCGCAATACGCCTGTCGGACCTCCCGACGGACTTTGGGGCTACAACACGACCGTGGCTGGTAGCCAGTTTGTTGGTATGACATCCGGGTATCTCACGTTCAGTTTTTCCACGCCCGTACACAGCTTCGGCGCCTATATCTCGGGACTTCAGCTCGACTATACGACGATCGATTTCTCTGACGGCTCAAGCCAGACGGTTCCGGTTCCGAATCCAAGCAGCACGGACGGCGGAATCGCATTCGTGGGCTTCACCGACGCCGGCCTGCCCATCTCGGCGATTACGATCAACACGATTGGCGATATTCTCGGTGTTGATGACGTGCGTTTCGGGCAGGTGCCTGAACCCAGCACGTTCGTCCTGGCATTTGTGGCGCTGGTTGGGCTACTTGCCTGGCGCCAACGCAAGCGCTAGTCCCAGCCGGCTGCTCAGTACAGTAACGCGCACGCTCTTAGCGCTTGTTGCAAG
>JBGQHN010000329.1:0-4376 GCA_041497975.1 Planctomycetia bacterium
GCGATCGACTTTTATGTCTCGAACGGCAAATCGCTCGGCGACCCGAAGTGTCGTTTCGACCTTCATGGCAGTTGGCAGTCCGACCGGGCGGAAAAAAGCGATTGGCGGCTCGACACGGGGGTCGGTGCGTACCAGGCCGTTAACCTCGTCTCCGACGCGCATCGCAATCTCTTTCTCGTCGGATTTGAAACGTCCCCGGCAGGCAAGGACTTCGTCGACCTGTTCTCGATTGACCTGAGCCAAGCGCCAGCCCGGGCGCTTCGAAAACTGGCCCACAAGCCAATGCAGCTTCCCGGCGAAAATCACTTTCGATATTCGGGGGGCCTTTGGATCGAGCGGGATCGACTCACTATACTATCGAGCCAGCGCGATCTTGGCCGCGAGGGTCACATCAGCATCGCCGCGCCGGCACGTTGATAACTCCGCCGTGTTTGACGTCGTTAACGTGTGTAGTTGGGAACCTCTTGGCAACCGATCGAGATCTTTGGGCGATGGACCAGACGACTGCCAAGCTAGTTCCTGCTGCCACAAGCTCCACGCCGGTCAGTCCTTCGTTTCCGCTGGCGCTGGCGGGCGAACGGGGCGTTGTCTGGGCACTGTGGCTGACGTATGGGGCGTTTTACTTTTGTCGCACGAATATCTCGGCCGCGGTGCCGGGCCTGAAGTCGTCGCTGGCCGACGGCGGATTGGCACTCTCCGGCGACCAGGTGGGTTGGATATTGGCGTCGCTCAAAATCGCCTACGGATTAGGACAGCTCGTCAATGGCCAGTTGTCCGAGCGCGTTTCGCCGCGGGTCATGCTGGCCATCGGAATGTTCGGTTCGGCCGCGTTGAACGTGCTGTTCGGTTTTGGCACCGGATTCTTCTTTCTACTGTTTGTCTGGGCGACGAATGGGTTCTGTCAGTCGCTCGGCTGGACGCCCACGGTGCGGATCACGGCCAATTGGGTTCCCATCATGCGACGCGGCCACGCGATCGGAATCATCGGCACCGGATACCAGATTACCTTGGGCCTCACCTACGTCATCGCCGGTCAGTCGGCCGAACTGCTCGGCTGGAGAGGCGCTGTGTGGGTCCCTGCCGCGCTGTTGACGCTGTGCGGCGTGTTTATGATCTTTTGCCTGCGCGAAGCGCCCCAGCATCTGGCCGCGACGTCGCTTGAGACGTCCACGGTATCTCGGCTCGACGCGGCGCGTGCCTCGCTCGCCAAGATCTTGTACTGGACGCTTTACAATCCGACTTTGTGGCTGTTGGGCCTGTCGCTCGGGTTGTTGAACGCATGCCGCTATGGCTTTTTGGACTGGGGCATCACGCACCTGATGGAAACGCGGGACGTCGGCGTCGGCAAAGCCGGACTGCAGTTCTTTGTTATCGCCATCGGGGCCACGGCCGGGTCGTATCTGGCGGGCTGGGCCACCGACCGCTTCTTCGGCAGCCGCCGCGCGCCGGTCGTTTGCATTTTGATGGCCGTGCTGGGATGCCTCTCGCTGGTTTACGACTCGGCGGCGCACCAAAGCACGACTGGCACAATGCTGCTGTTGGTCGTGATCGGCTTTTGCATCTATGGCCCGCAAGTCCTGCTGGTTGGCACCGCGCCGGCCGACCTGGCTCATCGGGGCACTTCGGCGGCCGCGGCCGGCTTCGTCAATTTCATGGGCTACATGGGGGCAGCGACCGGTGACGTGGTGACCGGCTATTATTCCTCTCCGGCACATGGAGGCTGGCAATTGGCCATCTACATTTGGGCGGGCTGGGCCTTCGCGGGTTCGATCATCATGGCCATTCTCTGGAACACGACCGCGCGAAAAGTGGGCTTGCTCAGCGGCACGATTCCCAAGCTCGGCGCCGTCGCCCTGATTGCCCTGGCCGGCGCCGCGATCGCGCTGGGCGAACTGCCCGCGGCGTTGCAATTGGCAACCTGGGCCGCCGCGGCCTGTCTATTGGGCACGTTCTTCAGCCGGTGGGCCGCGGCCCCGGCATTGCTGGTGGCTCCGGGCGGCCTGTTGACGGTCTTTGCGTCGTACGTCCGTCAGCACGACGGCGTTTCCTGGGAGCAGAGCACGGCCATGGTGGCGTATGGCTTGACGCTGATCGCGGTAATCATGATCCTGGTCGAGCAAAAAGGCGAAGGATGCGAGTCATCGTGATTGGCGCCGGCCGTGGGCGGCGATTGATGCCCACTACGGCCGACGCTCCCAAGTGCTTCGCGGAGATAGCCGGCCGGCGGCTGCTGGATTGGACCCTCGATGCCTTTAGGGCCAGCGGGCTCGAGCGCGTCTGTTTTATCGGCGGCTATCAGATCGACAAGGTCAAGCAGGCCTACCCGCAGTTTGACTTTCGTCACAATGTTGACTGGGAGCATAACAATATCCTGGCCTCGCTGTTTTGCGCCGCTGACTTGATGGACGAACCGTTTATATGTTGCTATAGCGACGTGCTGTTCACCGCCGATATCGTAGCGCGGTTGGCGGCTTCGCCGGACGAAATGGTGCTGGGCGTCGACACGGCATGGCTGGAGCGTTACGTTCATCGCAGCGATCATCCGCCCGGCGACGCCGAGAAAGTCACGGTGGCCAACGGCCGCGTCACGCGCGTCGGCCGCCAGATTCCCGAGGCGGACGCCTATGGCGAGTATATTGGCGTGGCGAAGTTTTCGGCCCAGGGCGCGGCCCGGCTGCGCGAGTGCTACCTGGCGTGCAAGCGGCAGTTCGCCGGCCGGCCTTGGCGCGAAGCTCACACCTTCGAGAAGGCGTATAAAATTCTCCTGTTCCAGGAAATGATCGAATCTGGGGAACGATTCACCCACGTCGATACCCCGGGAGGATATATCGAGGTCGACACGCAACAGGACTTCGACTACGCGCGGCGGTGTTGGACAACACGGCATCTGGGGCGATGACCATGGCCAGCGACATTTTGTTCCCCACGTCCGTGATCGGCTCGCTCCCCCGCCCCCAGTTCGTTCAGGACCTGATCGCCGACGAATCGAACGTTGTCGACGACGACTATCGCCGCCTGATGGGTGGCGCGATCGGCGCCGCGGTGGCGATGCAAGAGGCCGCGGGATTGGACGTGGTCACCGACGGCGAATGGTGGCGAAAGAGCTATATCGGGGTCATCGCCGAACTGGCCCACGGCTTTGAGCTCAGCCGAAATCCGGCCGATAACCGCCCCTGGACCGTGGTCGTGGACCGCCTTGCGCCGAAACAGCCGGGCTTCATCGCCCGCGAGATCAAGTTTCTCAAGCAACTGACCCGCCGGCGTCTCAAGGCCACGCTGCCGGCGCCGGGGCTATTGGGCGAGCGGATGTGGGACCCGGTCAAGTCGAAGGCCGCTTACCCAAAGCGCGAAGATTTTGTGCGCGATTGCGTCCCCATCCTGCGCCGCGAAGTTGAGCTGTTGCGCGACGAAGGCGTTTCGATTATCCAGGTAGACGACCCGCACTTGTGCCTGTTCGTCGATCCGAGGGTCCGCGCGCAATACGACGATCCCGACCGTGCGGCGGACTTCGCCGTGGACATGGACAACCAGGTGGTCGCGGGCTTCGAGGGGGTCAAGCTGGCCGTGCATCTCTGCCGCAGGGCCGGCGCGCGAGCTCGCGGAGAGGCCGATCATCGCGGCGGATATGATTCGATCTTGGGACAACTCGGCCGGCTCAATGTCGGTCACATCACCATGGAGTTCACATCCCCGGGCGCGGGCGACATGTCGGTGTTCAAAAGACTGCCGGACACGGTCGAGATCGGCTTGGGATGCGTGAGCTGCCAGCCTGGCCAGATCGACTCGGCCGCAACGATTGTCGAGCGGGTCGAGATGGCGCTGCGATATCTTGCGCCGTCGCGGATCACGCTCAATCCCGATTGCGGCTTTGCCCCCGGTTCGGCGGCCCAGGTGAGCCTCGACGAAGTGTATGCGAAGCTCAAGAACGAGGTTTCCGCCGCCCGACAACTGCGCGACAACTACGGGTGAAGATGACGACATCGTCTAACTGCTCGACGTCGCCCCGCGGGAACGCCCAAGCCATTGCGGCTCGCGTCCCGGTTCCAGCGACTCGCAGAATCCAAAGCGTCGGCTAAACCGCGCCGACCGCGAGAAGGCATACCAGGCGCGGCGGGCCCGATTGGCGGAGAACCGTCTTTTTCGTTGACCGTCGACCATGACAATTCTCCTCCCAGCCGATGCCGCCAAATGCTCGCCACGCGCCCCTATTATCGACGAGCACTCGCGCCCGGTTGCCCACGAAATCTCGACAAAACTCGATATTCCTGATCGCCCTTCGAACTTGGCACGCCAGGGGGCGCATTCTGTTGGGTGACGTCCATGAGGCCGCGTTTGCCGCGTCCCATTGCCGTGGATATACTCGGTTCGACAACACC
>JBGQHN010000330.1:0-4372 GCA_041497975.1 Planctomycetia bacterium
CAAACTGAACGAGCCGTTGAAGGCGACCGGGTTGACAACGTTCCCCACCTCCGCGTTTTTCTTGAGAATCGTGCCGGAAATCGGGGCCACGATCGTGCAATTGCTCAGGCGCCACTCGGCTTTGGCCAGGTCGGCCTCGGCCTGCTGGACCTCGGCCCGCGCCACGTCGATCCGCTCCACGCGCGGCCCATCCTGCATCAGCTTCAAATTGTTCGCCAGCCGCACCATGCGGCGATCCATCGCCTTGTACGAGCTTTCCGACTGTTCGTACTCGCGTTCCGTCACTGTCTTGTTGGCTCGCAAACCAACGTTGCGCTTCCATTCGGAGTAAAGCTGCTCGCGCTGCGCCTGGACTTCGGCCAGATCGGCCTGCGACGCGGCAATTTCCTCGGGTCGAAAGCCGCGCGTCAGCTCGAGCAGTTTGTGCTTGGCCGATTGGAGCAACGCCTTGGCCCGCTCGGCGTCGGCTTTGTAGTCGACGTTTTCCAGCTCGGCCAGCACGTAGCCCTTCTCGACGCGCATGCCTTCCTCGAAATTGAGCGCGACGACCATGCCGTTGACCTTGGGGCTGATGAGAATCTGGTGGGCCGGAACGATATAACCCGTCGATTGCAGGGTCACGTCGCCGGACGGGGCGACGGGCGGAGGCGTGGGCGCGCTACGGCTAGTCTCCGCGGATGGCTTTGCTTCCTCGGCTGTCGCCGCAGCCTCGGTCTGGGCCACCCGTCCCTGCTCGCCGAGAAGATTGGATTGCGTCAGCCGCCAGGCCGCCGCGCCGCCGGCGGCAATCAACGCCACCACCGCCCAGAATGCCTTGCGCTCGAAAAATCGCGGCGCAGGTTCGACCGGCAACCGCAACGAACGGACTCGCTCACCGAGCGAAGCCGATGTCTTCACTGGTTCGGTAATCGCCAAGAACAACGCTCCCAGTCAGTCGCGCGATCCGCCATGACGACCGCATACCTATTTCAGCCTAGGCGGTCGGCGGCCTTGATGCGAGGGCAATGGGCGGGTTGCAGCCGCGACGCGCGGCCGCCGAACGCGAAACGCTGTGGCGCCCCCAACTTAATCCTAGCAGAAGAGGGGGTGAAAACAACCAACGTCCGCGGTCCACAAAGCCGGTCAACTTAACCATTTGAGGCCGGGGCAAAGAATGGATTTTTCCTTCCGTTCGGCCGATACACAGGAGATACGCAAATTCCATCGGCGGCTGCGCGGCACACCCGCCGCCCGGCACAACTCCTTCGCCAAGCGATGCAAATCCTGCCCTTATCGACCGCTTTGCGGCCCACGCAAATCGAGCAAATCGCCCAACAGCGATTGCGCGAGAGCCCCTATTTTTTTCTGAAAAAACTCACTTGCCACTTCGACGACGGCATCTTGACCCTGTGCGGGTGCGTGCCTTTCGGACAGCTCAAGCAATTTGCCGAAGCAATCGTCTGCCGCATTGACGGGGTCCAGGAAGTCGTCAATCGCGTCGAAATCTTCGATCCGGCTTCGTGGGCAGCTCACGGCTCCAGCGGCGCATAACGCCGGATAATCGCCTTGGCGGCCCGTAACCCGTCGAGCGCGGCGCTGACGATTCCACCCGCATAACCGGCCCCTTCGCCGATCGGATACAGCCCGCCGACGTTCGAGCTTTCGAGCGTTTGCGCGTCGCGCCCAAATCGCACCGGCGAGCTTCCGCGCGCTTCGGGACCGACCAGCGTCGCGTCGCGCAGAAATGCGCCTCGCCAGCGACGATCCAAGAGCGGCAAGGCATGGTCGAGTGCTTCGACCACGCGCGGGGGCACGAGCTCGGCCAGGTTGGCCGCGACCAGGCCGCGCGGATAGCTCGATGGGGGCAGCGTGGCGGAGTGCCGCCGCCGCAAAAAATCATCCGCCGTTTGAATGGGACAAAGATACTCGCCGCGGCCGATTTCGAATGCCCGCCGCTCGAAGTGTCTTTGCAGCATCACGCCGGCCAGGGGCCCGGTCGAGCCAAAGTATTCGGGATCGAGCGTGATCATCAACCCGCTGTTGGCAAACTGCGAATCGCGATTGGACAGGCTCATGCCGTTGGTGCAAAAATAGCCCGCCTCGGAAACGCTGGGCATGACGTAGCCGCCGGCGCACATGCAAAAGGTGAACACGTTGACCGGGCCGCGGGCCACAAGCGTGTAGTCGGCGGCGCCGAGCTTGTCCTCCAACGGTGCAGCGCCGTACTGCGCGCGGTTAACTTGCTCTTGCGACTGCTCGATGCGCAAGCCGATTTGAAATGGCTTGGGAACCATCGCGACGCCGTGGCGCAAGACCATCTCGTACGTGTCGCGCGCGCTATGGCCGATCGCCAACACCACGAGCGACGCCTTCACGTGCCCCGACGAGGTGACCACGCCGCGAATCGACCCGGCGGACAGATCCAAATCTTCGAGCCGGCAGTTGAAGCAAAACTCGCCGCCCAACGTCTCGATCCGTTGCCGCAGCGCCTTGACGACCGCGGGCAGCCGGTTGCTGCCCAGGTGAGGCCGGTGATCGTAAAGGATCGAGGGTTTGCCCTTGCACTCGGCGAACAGCTCAAGCACGCGCCGCACGTCGGGGCCGGCGCTGCGGCAGGTGAGCTTGCCGTCGCTGAACGTGCCGGCGCCCCCTTCGCCAAACAGGTAGTTGCTTTCCGGATTGTGCGGTCCGCCGGAGTCGAACGCGCGCATGTCGGCAATCCGCTCGCGCACGCTGCGGCCACGCTCCAAGACAATCGGCCGATAACCGCGCTCGGCCAAGAAGTAGGCGGCAAACACGCCCGCCGGCCCCGAACCGACGATGATCGGACGCTCCCCGAGCGGCTCGGCGCCGCAGGGCGGCATTTCGAACGCTTCCGCGCGGTACAGCTCGGCCGTTATCTCGCCCGCGCGCCGGCCGGCCCGCGCGACCAGCCGATCCTCGCGTTCGCGGAGCGCGACTTCCAGCGAGTAGACATAGGAAATCTCCGACTTGTCGCGTGCGTCCAGACTCTTTCGCAAGATTCGCCAATGCTCGATATCGGTCGGCCGCACGTCAAGCGCGCGGGCCGCGCGGCCCACGAGCGCCAGCTCCGGCTCGTCGATGCTCATGCGGATGTTGGACAGACGGATCGACATGTTGACGCGCGGCAAGCGCGAGAAGTCTATGACGGGAGACGGCTCGCGGCTCCCAAAAAATCCCAGTTACGAATTTTATGCCATCGCGCGCCGGCCACCAAGGTACGAACTGCTGCGCGAGAAGGAGTTTCGCGAGTTCTCCGCGGGCCGCAGCCGGTATGAACACTGACGGCAATCCCATCAGTTCTACCTCGACTACCGCGAACTGATGGCCATTCGTGCGATCAGGGAAGCCATACAGGCTAGTGGAAGTCACCGAAGCCGAACTATTACTTCGACGCCACCAATCAAGCGATCGTCGCCCGCTCGATGCGCGGGATCGGCGTTCTCGAAACACCCGCGCTGCCGACCATGCCCGTCATGCAACCGAGCGGGCCCGCGCAGCCAGCTACGTCGTCGATTGCGATGTACGATCGGAACCGTTGCTGAGAGGATCTACAATGCCAAAGCTGAAGGACGAGAGAACAGTCCCCGCGACTATCTTGATCGAAGTGCCGATTGCCGAAATGCCGCCAGCGACCTGGGGGCTGCACATCGACGTGAAGCTGACGGCCGCGCAATCGACGGCGCTGCGACGCATTACGCAAGGGTTGGACGTTCGAGGCGCTACACTTGGCAACGGTCGACGCGTCGTCAATGCGGCCGATGCGGTGCGATTTGTGCTGGAGCAAATCCAGAACCGATGAGGACAACGTAATCCGTTCACGCGCTCGGGACGGTCCGGCAACGGCGCGCGATGCGGGCATAGCCGCGGCTTTCGCGTCTACGCTACTCGCCGCAGCGCGAGGAAAAGAGAAAGGGCAAAGGGCTACTTGAACCGCTTTCTTAGCAGCCACATCAACCCACAGGCGATGACCGCCAGCACTCCGGAACCTGGCTCAGGAATGGTTGCCACGCGGAATCCGCTATAGCCGGTCTCGACCGAGGGATCGTTGCCGGCTCGATACGAGGCTATGAGGATGTCAAAGGGCGGGGTGAAATGGTTGGCGAACGAACCGCCACGCAGACCCCGAAACGAGCCGGGCATCAATGCTTCGTTCCACTCATGGACATTGCCCCCCTGGTCAAACGTGCCGTAAGGGCTCCCTGAGAGCTTATATGCCCCGGCGTCGGTCAGCGGATAGTTGATATCGCCGGTCGTGAATCCGTTGTCATAGAAATTGGCGGAGTTGCCGCTGTCGGACGAGGGGAGATTGTTGTCAGGCGTCGTATCAGTGCCGGTCGCGTAGTCGGAATAGGTAGCGCTATTGCCGTCG
>JBGQHN010000331.1:0-4364 GCA_041497975.1 Planctomycetia bacterium
CCACAGCCTCGTTGGCCGCGAGCATGAAATCCTCGATGATCTTGTGGCTCTCGGTGTTTTCAACCAGGTGCGCGCCGGCCACGCGCCCATCGGCGTCCAAGTCTACTTTCACTTCGGGCATGGTCAGTTCCAACGCCCCGCGACGCATGCGGCGCTCGCGGAGAATTCTTGCCAATTCCCGCATCTGGCCCAAAAGAGCGTGAACTTCGCCATCAAGCTTCGCGTGCCAGGCGACGGGATCGGCCAGGTAGGCGTCGACTTCTTGATACGTGAACCGGCGGCAGCTCTTGATGGCCGCCGACATCGGTTCGGTTGAGAGCGGAATCCCGTCGGCCGTAAACTCGATAAATACACTCTTGGTATAACGAACCCGGTCCGGCTGCAGGCTGGCCAGGGAGTTGGAGATGATTTCCGGCAGCATGGGAATGACGCGGTCGGGCAGGTAGGTGCTGGTGCCGCGCGCATATGCCTCGCGGTCGAGCGCCGTTTTTGGCCGCACGAAGTGCGACACGTCGGCGATGTGCACTCCCAATCGCCAGTGGCCCTTTTCGCTCCGCTCGAGCGAAATGGCGTCGTCGAAATCGCGCGCGTCGACCGGATCGATCGTGACCGTGACCAGCCCGGTCAAGTCGGTGCGCCCCGCGGGAATGTCTTCGTCGAATCCCTCGGCCTCGACGCGCGATTCTTCGACGGCGTCGTCGGCGAACTTCTCGGGCAGATTGAATTCACGAATGATCGACAGCGTGTCGACGCCGGGGGTGCCACGCGCGCCCAGCACTTCGGTAATCACTCCCTCGCCTTCCTGGCCGTGCGCGGGAAAGCGGACCATCTCGATGACGATTTTGTCGTCGGGCCGGGCGCCCTTGGCGCCGGGATCGCCCAAGAGGATGGGTTGTGAAAACGGCATGCCGTCGATGCGCACATAGGCGGTGCCGGCCTGTTCGAAGTACGTGCCGACGAACTGGTGCGTTTGGCGTTCGATGATCTCGATGATATCGCCTTCGGGATTGGGCCGGCGGGTCTCGGTCTTTTTCTTGAGCCCCACCAGCACGGTGTCGCCGGTGGCCGCATCGCGCGCGTCTTTGGCCGCGATGTAGATGTCGTGCGCGCGGTCGGCGCCTGGCGCGCTGCCGGCGGGGCGAACGAACCCAAAGCCGGCCTCGGCGCGGCGAAAAACACCCGTCACGCGGTATCCGCCACCGCCCGTAGCCGGCGGTCCGACCAGGTGATTGGCCCCGTAGCTGAGCTGGCCGGTCTTCACCAGCCGCTTAAGCGCGCGCTTCAAGTCGCGCGATTCGACTTCCGACAGTCCGAGCTGCCGGGCGATGTCGCGGGGCTTGGCCGCCTTGTAGTTCGGCTGTCGGACCAGGTGCAGCAGGTGTTTTTCGAGTTCATCGCTCGTCACGACCCGGGCCCCTTTCCACGCGGAAGCGACAAAGTGGCCACGTATTTCGACGCCGCGGCCCGAAAAGTTAGCGCGATTGGTTCGAGCGCGGCGAATGATCGGGCTCACCCTTGAACAGCTTGCGGCCCAACCCGTGATGAAAGTTGGTCCAGCCGCTTTCAACGTTCGGATCATCGCGCATCAACTGGTCGAACGAGTGAATTTTGGCGTCGAGGTTGTCCAAATGGTGCAGGGCCACGGCTTCCAGCGTCATCGGCAACTTGGGACTGCCGAATTCGTACTGGCCATGATGGCTGACGATCATGTGTTTCAGCCGCAACACCAACTCAACGGGCACCGCCTCGCCGGAAAGCCGCTCGGCTTCCTTGAGTTTTCGTTCGAGGATGCTGACGGCCATGACCACGTGGCCGATCAACTGGCCTTCGTCGGTATAGGCAAAATCCCGCTCGTAAGTCAGCTCGTCGGTTTTTCCCACGTCGTGCAAAAACGCGCCCATCAACAGCACATCGGGGCTGATCGACGGGTACAAGGGCGCGATGCGGGTGATCAACTCCATCAGATTTACGATGTGTTCGATCAAGCCGCCCAGGTAGGCGTGATGGTTTTTCACGCCCGCCGGCGCCCGGCTGAGTTTGCGCATGAACTCTTCATCGACCAGGAAGCATTCGGCCAGGTTTAACAGGTGCGGATCGCGCAGCTTGCGCAGAAACGCGCTCATGCGCAACACCAACTGATCGACTTCCTTGGAGCCCAGGATCATGAAGTCGTCGGGATTGACGTCGCTTTTTTGCGCGCGGCGAATGCTGGTGGCGATCAATTGAATCGAACCTTGAAAGAGCTGGGTCGTGCCTTCGACGCGCACGTAGTCGCCGTTTTCGAAGTTGCGATAATCCTGCTCGCTGGCGTTCCACATTCTCGCGCCGATGGCACCGCTGCGGTCCGACAACTCGATCTGCAAATACAAGTTTCCGTTGCGATTGGGGCGCAATTGCTTGTCTGACGCCAAAAAAACCTGGTCGATGGCCTCCTGATGAGCCAATTGACTGACAAACCGCCTGGACATGTAAGCGCTTTCTAAGACGCCGTCGTGAGCGACGTCGCTGGTGGGGGCATGATACGCCGGAAGTAGTAAATTCTATGCCGCGCGTGAAGGAATCACAAGTGGCCGCGCGCGACCGAGCGGCGGCGTCGCAGACGCCCCTGCATTATCTCGAGCGCGGTAGGAGCGCCTTAAGCGTTCCCATTGTTGGTCGCGCGGGGGCTTGCGTACAATAACCGCCTTCGCAATGGCAGCAAGTGGGATGGCTCTCAACGAGGGAACCGCATGGCCAAGGCTCCGCAGACCGCGATCACTCCGACCCGCGCCGAGGATTACCCCGAGTGGTATCAGCAAGTAGTCCGCGCCGCCGATCTGGCCGAGCAATCGCCGGTGCGCGGGTGCATGGTGATCAAGCCCTGGGGTTATGCCTTGTGGGAGCAAATGCAGCGTGTGCTTGACGGGATGTTCAAAGATACCGGTCACGTCAACGCCTACTTCCCGCTGTTCATCCCCTTGAGCTATCTGGAAAAAGAGGCCGAACACGTCGAAGGGTTCGCCAAGGAATGCGCGGTGGTCACGCACCACCGGCTCGAAGCGGGTCCCGACGGCGGGCTCGTTCCGACCGGAAAGCTGGAAGAGCCGCTCGTCGTGCGGCCCACCAGCGAGACGATCATCGGCGCCATGTATGCCAAGTGGGTCAAATCGTACCGCGACTTGCCAATTCTCATTAACCAATGGGCCAACGTGGTGCGGTGGGAACTGCGCACGCGCATGTTTCTGCGGACCACCGAGTTCCTGTGGCAGGAGGGCCATACCGCGCACGCCACCAGCGCCGAGGCCGAGGAAGAAACGCGCAAGATGCTCGGCGTCTACGCGACCTTCGCCCAGGATTACATGGCGATGCCGGTCATTCGCGGAGAAAAACCCGCCAGCGAACGGTTTCCCGGCGCCGTGAACACCTACAGCATCGAAGCCATGATGCAAGACCGCAAGGCGCTGCAGGCCGGCACGTCGCATTTTCTGGGCCAGAATTTTTCGAAAGCCCAAGAAATAAAATACCTCTCCGCCGAAGGGCGCGAAGAATATGCCTGGACAACCTCGTGGGGCGTGTCGACACGGCTGGTTGGCGCGCTAATCATGACGCACAGCGACGATGACGGCCTAGTGCTGCCGCCACGGCTGGCCCCGCGACACGCGGTCATCCTGCCTATCCATCGCAACGACCAAGAGAGCGGACCCGTATTGGAGTATTGCCGCAATCTCGAGCGGCAACTGGCGGCACAGGTGTACGACAGCGCGCCCGTGCGGACGACCGTGGACGTCCGCGACCTGGCGCGGGCGGACAAGAAGTGGCAGCATGTAAAGCGTGGCGTGCCGATTATCGTCGAAGTCGGCCCGCGCGATATTGCCGGTGACACGCTGATGCCCAAGCGGCGGGACGAGCAGGGGGGCGACAAGAAGCCGGCGGTCCCCCGAGGCGAGTTTGTCGCCAAGGTCGCGACCGAACTGGCCGCCATGCAGCAAAAACTCTACGACCGCGCGAAAGCGCTGCGCGATGCCAACACGCGCACGATCGAAAAGCTGGAAGAATTCGAGGCTTTTTTCACGCCGCAAAACCCCGACAAGCCCGAAATGCACGGCGGATTTGCCATTTGTCACTTCGTCGAAGGGCCGCGGACGAGCGAGATCCTTGGCCGGCTCAAAGTCACGATCCGCTGCGTGCCGGTGGCCGACGAGCCTGGCTTCGAGCAAGAAATTGCCGGCAAATGCATCTTTACTGGCCGGTCGACGACCCACCGCGCCGTTTTTGCCAAAGCCTATTAGACGACCGTGACGAAGGATGATCGGCAACGGCGCCGCTGTAAACCGATGAAACGTCCTTGACAGTTTCCCCGCGCTTCCGCACCGTTGGCTACTGGC
>JBGQHN010000332.1:0-4328 GCA_041497975.1 Planctomycetia bacterium
GCCACCGTCGAGGCCGCGCAAACTGGATCCGTCAGAAAACCGTTGGGGATATGCATGGGTTCCGCTCCTCGCATGAAGGAAAAACTCGCCACCGGACACCTGAGTATCCTAAAAGCCCTCGGCAGTTGCAAGCAATTTTGCCCGTCCGGCCGCGAATTTGGGCCCGTCGCGTCGAAGGTTTGCAGTCAGAGCTCGCCGAGTCGACAGCGTCCGCTAGCGAAGTGCCTGTCGCCTGGGACAACCTCGGCCACAACCCGATCCACGCAGAGCGGGATCTTGGCATGCTTCGGCCCCTCGGTCATGATTCAAGCCTGTCGATTACTCGTTGGCCACGAGTCGCTAGCGCAACAGAGGACGCACGTGGAGATTAACGGAACCCGGATAGAAGACACGTTCGCCGAAGCTTTTCGTATGCGCTATGTGCGGCTGGTTGTGACGGCGCACGACGAGCATTGGCTCGACGCCGCGGTGCGCGAGTTTACCGGCTACAGCTCCTCGATTATTTCGTGCGACAGCGAAACCGGCCTGGAACGGACGCTGGCCAGCGATGATACGCCCGACGGCCGACCGGGGGCGGCGATTCTGATATTCGGATTTTCGCCCGAGGCGCTTGCGACGGTCGTGCCCAATCGAGCCGGGCAGTGCCTGATGACGTGTCCCACGACCGCCGTGTACGACGGGCTGTCGGCTGGGGAAAAGCGCATTGCGTTGGGCAAAACGATCCGTTACTTCGGCGACGGCTTTCAAAAGAGCAAGCTGATCGGCGGGCGCCGCTTTTGGCGAATTCCCGTCATGGACGGCGAATTCCTGATCGAACACATGGCCCACGTCGACAAGGGCGTGGGCGGCGGAAACATCATTATCCAGGGAGAGACGCAGCTCGTAGCGCTTGAGGCGGCCCGCCGGGCAATCGCCGCAATCGATCGTGTGCCGGGCGTCATTACCCCGTTTCCAGGCGGCGTGGCTCGCAGCGGCAGCAAGGTCGGCAGCCGCTACAAGGGGCTCAAGGCCTCGACGGCCGATGAGTATTGCCCCACGCTGCGCGGTCGGGCCCCCAGTAAACTTGCCGAGGGAGCCAACGCAGCCTACGAAATTGTCATCGACGGGATGGACGAGCCCAGCGTGGCGGCGGCTATGGCCGCGGGCATCCGGGCCGCGGCCGGCAGCGGCGTGGTCGCGATCTCCGCCGGCAACTATGGCGGCAAGCTCGGCAAGTTCCATTTCCACTTGCGGCAATTGCTGGCCTAAATCGCGTCGCCACCGTCAAGGCATCAGCCAATCGTGCCCCCGCCCGTCGGGGGGGTGGTGGGGGGGTTCCGGGTAAGCTATGCCGCGTGCTCCGCAACGCGCGGACTTTTCCAACTGACTCTATAGCCGCGCCCGGGCGGCTGCCGATGTAAAGCCTGCCGCTCATGGAGGAGTCTGAGGTTTGGGCAAGAGTTGCTGGCCAGCCAAGAGGCTCACGGCCCGCCGGCTCGCGCCGCGAAGATTCCTCCCGGCCCAGAACGTGTCATGGAAAGGACTTGATTGACAAGTGGTCCCTTCCGTGTCGGGCTGTGAATAAACAAATACCCAGTTACCTGAAGCTTGTTACCGATACTGTCAACGAGACGCCGACGGTCGCCTCGGAAGACCTGGCGGCGCTGGTCGACGTTTTCCAGGCGTTTGAGCAAGCCACGCGATGGCGACTTGAATTTGCCGCCGGTCCAGCCCCCGATGCAAACCCAAGCCTGATGTGGTCCGCCCCGGTCAATCCGGGCGTCGGAGCCTCTCCCGGGCACATCAGGCTTCTTTCCATTGATGACGCGACGGCCGGGGGGCCGTCGCCGATTTCTTGGCATCAGGCCGCGGCCGTGGGCGAAGCCTTGGGAAAGCTGTGGGGCGAGCTGCTCGCCACGCGCACTGCTCTGCGACAGCGCGAGGCCGAGCTGGCCAGCGGCGTCCCGGTGACGCTTCACGAAAAAGATCCAGCGCCGCCGCTCGGCGATCGGCTGGAAGCCGTTTTGAAGGCTGGAGCCGAGGCCGTCGGTTGCCAGGCCGCGGCGTTGTATCTGCTGGACGCGGCCACCACCGAATTGAAGCTGCGCTCAAGCTGGGGATTGCCGCAAAAGCGATTGACCGACGCGGCCCGGCCGTTGCGCGGCGCGGTGGCGGACTTGGAAGCCCTGTTGGGACACGCCGTCGTCTTGACCGACGGCCAATTGCACGATTACTGGAAAGTGCCCGAGGTGAGCTTTGCTTCCTGCGTGTGCGTGCCGGTGTCCAGCCCGACGATCCCACTGGGCACACTGTGGGCCTTTTGCACTCAGCCGCGCGAGTTCAGCGACGCCCAAACGAACATCATCGAGGTCGTGGCCGGTCGCCTGGCGGCCGACTTGGAGCGGCCCGTGCTCGTCGAAGAAGCGCTTTGGGCGCGCGACCAGACCAAACAGCTCGCCGCGCTCGAGCGGTCGCAGCAAGACCAACTGCCGGTCGCTTCGCCCGTGATCGCGGGCTGGGAGATCGCGGCGCGAGCGTATCATGCGGGGCCAATCGGCGGCACGTTTTACGATTGTTTTGCCCTGGAGGGCGGTGGGTTGAGCTTGTTGGCCGGCGACGCCCTGGCACATGGCCTGGAAGGCGCGATGACGGCCGGCGCGCTGCGGGCCGCGGCCCGCGCGTTTCGGCACCACCGCAAGAAGCCGCAACTGTTCGTGGAGCGCGCCAACTCGATTCTGTGGACCACCTCGGCCGGCAACGCCGGCGCGGGACTGTTTCACGCGATGCTCGACCCGGGGGCTGACACGCTCGTGTTTTCGACCGGGGGTCCGATGCGCGTTCTGGCCGTCAGTGCCGACGGACACACGGCGCTTGCGATTCCGACGCGGCCCCTGGGACTCGACGAGCAACAGCGGACGCATGCGATTCGGCGGCAGTTTCGACCGCACGAGCTGTTGCTGGTATACGGCACGACCTTCATGAGCGACAGCGATGAGCTGATCCTGGGCGCGCTCGACCAGCGCCTGGCCCTGTCGCTCGAGCCGCGGCTGACGCTGCCGGCGGAGCAATTGATCGAGATCGCCGGCGAGATCCTGCAAACGTATGCGGCGCGGGAACCCAGCGATCGCGTGTTGATGCTCGTCAAGCGCCGCGATCGCTGAGTGGCTGCGGCGGGTTTTGCGATCTGCTACAAGCGGGCCGCCAGCCGGCCGTGGCATCGCTTGACGCGACCCTCAAATGCCGTAGACTTCGGAGTAGCCATACTAAAAAGCGGGAATGGCGGAATTGGCAGACGCGCTAGGTTGAGGGCCTAGTGGTAGTAATACCGTGCAGGTTCAAGTCCTGTTTCCCGCACTTGTGGTGAGCCTGTCGAACCACTGTTTTCTCTTAGGATGTCGGATATGCGGCAGTCCATCCTCAGCAGCCGAAAACAATGACTTGCGCCCGCTGTAATTCAATCAACCGTGCTGTCAATAATTAGACCTGTCCCGTTGGTGCGCCCCCGCCAACTGGCAGGGCAATTTTGCGGGGCCAAGCGGTTGGGTTGCGTCCCTGGTTTCGTTGAGATTGCTCGAAAGCTGCCATTGGCGGAGTTGGTCAAATTGGTCCGACCGAAGCCGGAAGCAAAAACTGTGGTCTTTTGTTCCTTTGGCGAAGGAATGGAGGGCGGTCAGTTTTACGACAGCCTTTCAATCGAAAATGCCATGCACTCGCAAACCTTGCTAGCCTACGAAATGAATTGCGAACCGCTGAACTACCTACATGGTGCGCCATTGCGCCTGCGGGTCGAAAACCAACTTGGCTTCAAAATGGTCAAGTGGATACGGAGCATTTCGTTTGTGGATTCGGTCCAGTCCATTGGCCAAGGGGAAGGAGGCTACAACGAGGACATCGAATTCTTTGGCGAATTGGCCAACATTTGAAGTCGGCAGGCTTCCAAGGCACCATCTCTGAGGAAGAAGATGGAGACGAACAGGGTCTTGACGAAGGTCGGTCGCAAAAGGTAGAGATCGTCGTATGTGCGGTCGCTTCACCCTCCGAACCCCAACCAAAGACATCGTAAAAGCATTTGGCCTGGGCGACGCCCCCGAACTCAAGCCCCGTTACAACATCGCTCCGACTCAACAAATCGCCGCCGTCAAGCTCGATCCTGAAACAGGAACTCGGCAGCTATCCATGTTTCGGTGGGGCATGGTCCCATCCTGGGCCGACGATCCGAAAATCGGATACCGGATGATAAATGCTAGGGCTGAGTCGGTCGCCATCAAACCAGCGTACCGAAATGCCTTCAAGAAGGGGCGATGTCTGATCGTGGCCGATGGGTTTTTCGAATGGAAGAAAACGGGCAA
>JBGQHN010000333.1:0-4320 GCA_041497975.1 Planctomycetia bacterium
CTCTGTTGTCCTGGCGTAGAGCGATAGTTCTGCGACCGATTTTGAACGCAGATCCAGTCGATCGCGTCCGCCCGAATTTTCGGCCACGGCTTTTGGCGTCTATTATCATAACGTCCGACTGAGCCCTTGGACCAAAAGGCGGCCAAGGTAACCGGCAAACACCGGCAATAGCGCGCGGCACGGTGCCGGCTGGCACAGTCGAGGCCGGCACGGTGGAGGTTTGCCACGGGCTCTATTAGAATACGCCGAGCCGTTGAGGTAATGTCGCACACGAGTTCCCGGCGCCAACGCACCCATCGGAGCAATTCCAGGGGCGACAGCGCCTCGACAACAAGCAAACGGATGCCGAGTTGCCCGCTCGCCCAACGATTTGAGGGTGCCTGTTATGAACATAAGATCTGCAATTCTGTCGCTGGTCGTCTACGGAATGGTTGCTGACTCGCCGATTTGGGCAGCGGGTGAGAACTATGCTCTGTGGTTGATGAAGGCCGACGGCGGGGAGGCCCGCAAGTTGGTCGAACTGGACGGCTACGACGACCACTATGGGCCGCGTTGGTCGCACGATGGCACGCGGATCGCCTTCGAGGCCTCCGGCAACGGCGGCAAGCACGACCTGCTGGTCGTCAACCGCGACGGCACGGGCCTGCGGAATCTTGGCGCCGGCAGCGATCCCGACTGGTCGCCTGACGACAAGCAGATCGCCTTGCAAGTGTACGAGCCGCAGGGCCCGGCGATCGTCGTGCAAAATCTGGATGGCCAGGGCCGGGTCGAAGTAGCCAAAGGCGGCTGTCCACGCTTCTCGCCGGACGGCAGCCAGCTTGCGATCAGCCAAGGCGCGACACTGCACGTCGTGGACCTGGTGAGCGGCGAGCAGCGGGCGCTATGGGATGAGACGTACGTGAATATTTATTCTTGCGACTGGTCGCCTGACGGCCGCTCGATCGCCGTGTTCGTGCGACCCGAGCGAAACCTGCCGAAGGAATTGCTGTTCGTTAATGTCGAGGAAACCAATGCCAAGCCAAGAAGTCGCCTGAAAAAAATACAATCCTGCGGCTACGTGGCATATTCTCCGGATGGCAAACAGGTCGTGTTTGACAATACGTATTTGATTCAAACCATCGAGGTCGAAGGCACCGCGCGGCCCCGGCTGATCCCCGATCAAAAGGGCTGGAACCGCGACCCCGACTGGTCGCCCGACAGCAAGTGGATCGTGTTCGTCAGCGACCGCAAATGAACGACGCGGCAACTGCGGAGCGCCCGCTGAGCCCGTGTCGTTCGACCCTTTTGGCAGCGAGCATCGGCCGTGCTCGCAAGATGGAGCTTTTATGATCGACAACGGAAAGACCGGCTCGCCAGGCGTTTCGCTCTCGCCCGAGCGTTCGCCCAGGGGCATTTGGAAAAGGCTCGCCAAAATCTTGGCGATCGTCGCCGCGCTGCTTGTGGCCTATGTGGCGCTGTGGCCTGCGCCGATTGATCCGGCGGCCTACCAACCGCCGCGCAAGCCGCCGCTCGAAGGCCCGCTGGCGCCCAACGACCTCCTGCAATCTTCGGTGATCGTGGCCGCCGGCCAGGTCGAGGGACCGGAGGATGTCGCGTTCGACAGCGAAGGTCGGATGTATGCCGGCACGGCCGACGGTTGGATCGTGCGCGTTGAAAGGGATGGCAGCGTAACGAAGTTCGCCGACACCGGCGGCCGTCCCTTGGGCCTTGTCTTCGACGCGAACGGTAATCTGATCGTGGCCGACGGCATCAGGGGCCTGCTGTCGATCGCGCCTGACAAGAAGATCACCACGCTCGTGACCCGAGCGGCCGGCGTCGAGCTGGGCTTTGCCGACGATCTGGACGTAGCCCGCGACGGCACGGTGTACTTCTCGGACGCGAGCAGCAAGTTTGGTCCTGGCGAGTATCTGTACGACATGCTCGAAGCCCGCCCGCACGGCCGGCTGCTGCGATATCGTCCCGCCACGAACCAGGTCGACGTGCTACTTGGTGGGTTGTACTTCGCCAACGGCGTGGCCTTATCGCAGAACGAGGACTTCGTGCTGGTCAACGAGACCTACCGCTACCGCGTGACGCGCTATTGGCTCAGCGGCCCGCGGGCCGGCACTGCGGACATTTTTATCGACAACCTGCCGGGCTTTCCCGACAACATTTCGTCGAATCGCCAGGGCACCTTTTGGCTGGCCCTGTTCACCGTCCGCAACGACACGGCCGACTGGCTGGCGCCCAGGCCGTTCGTCAAACAAGCCCTGTCGAAGTTGCCCAGTTTCCTGTGGCCCAAGCCGCAGCCCTACGCGTTCGTCATCCAGCTTGACGAGACCGGCGCGATTCTCAGCAGCCTGCAGGACTCGAGCGGCGCGCACCTGCACACGATCACCAGCGCGCAAGAGCGCGACGGCCATTTGTACCTGGGCAGCCTGCACAACGACCGCATCGGCAACTACAAGCTGCACGATGCGGCAACCGACGCGCAGCCAAGCCAGCAGTCGGAATGAGCCGGTTGAAGTCCTCTCGTTGTCACTCAACGTTGCTTTTGCAAGTCGCGCCATCTACACTGACGATTGGGCACGCCAGGAAACGACAAATCCACCCAGCGGGCGATTTCCATGCGACGGACGGTCTTTCTGTGCCTGGTGATCCTGATGGTCACGGCGGCCAGAGCGCAGGCCCTTTCGATTGTCGTCGGCAAGCACAAGCTGTTGCCGAACACGCCCGGCCAAAGGATCGCGATTTACGTGACCGGCGGCGAGCTGGTCAACGGCATGTCGCTGAGCGTCTCGGTCAATAACGGCGGAGCGGAATACGGCGGGAAGCCGGGACCGCTCATCACGGGCATTGACGTCGACGCGGGGCCGACGATCTGGAACCAGCACCCGGGTCATAACCCCCCCTCTATTTCCAATGAGGGACAGTTGTGGAACGTCAATTTCTTGACTGTCGACGGGTACGTCAGCGCCGAGGGGTTATTGGCCACGCTGAAAATCGACACGACCGGATTCTTTGGCGAGCACACGCTCGAGCTGTCTGGCGGGACGATTTCAGAGACCTTGGGCGACACCCAGTTTTTGGGCCAGGACCTTGAGCTGACAATCATCAACGGCAGTTTCGGCGACGGCACAGGTCAACTTGGCATGCGCGCCGTCGGATTGCCTACCGTGGCCGTTCTCGCCGCGGCTGTGATGCTCATGCGCCGTCGACGGCGAGCGCGTATCGCTTAAAAGTCGGTCGCATTTGCCGGCGCTGTTCGACAAATCGTAGCGCATGGCGCGCGTGGTGGCGGCAAATTCCAGCAGGTCATCAAAAACTCACCCTCGCGCCTGCTCCCAAAGCCCGCAAACATTCCCTTGGGGATCGATGACCGCCGCGACTGCCCCGACCCCCGGCACGGGCATCTTCGGAAGCGCCACCTGTGCGCCCAGCTTCGTCGCCTTTTCGATTGCCGCGTCGATGCTGGCCACGTCGACGTAATTCATCCACGGCTGTTGCGGGTTCTGCCGCTGCATCACTGCTCCGTTGATGCCTGGCCCGTCCGAGCCGGTATCGCACAGCCAGTATTCCGTCCCGGGGATGGGAGCCTTGTGAAACTTCCAGCCGAACAGGTCGCTGTAGAATTTGGTAAGCGCTTCCGGCTGATTGGCGGGAATCTCGAAGTGGACGATGCGGTTGCTGGCCATGATGCTCTCCTTGAATCGGCGGAAAACAGGCAAACCCCACGCGCCAGATTCTACCATAACGAACTTCCCACGCGCTTTTGCGATTCACACTCCTTCACGCCCGAAACTGCTTCTGCTTTGCTTCGCCGCCGGGTAGTATGACGCTTGAGATTTTTGCTGCGCGATTTGGCCACGTAGATTGACAGAGCCATCGTTCCAGGAGCCTTCGCATGTCGCCCCCGCTCGCTGCAACTCGGCCAGATGTGTCTTCGCGACAAGACTTCGCGCGCCGTGAGTTCCTCAAGCGTTCGCTCTCGGCGGCCGTCACGTGCGTCGCGGCCGCCAGTTCCTCGGAGCAGTCGGCGCTTGCCGGGCAACCGCCATCCAATTCGGACAGGCCCATGTTCAAAGTCGTCGACACGCATCAGCACTTGTGGGATCTAAAAAGGTTTCGGCTGCCATGGACGGCAACCAATCCGGCGATGGCCCGCGACTACACCATGCGCGATTATCTGGCGGCCACGGCCGGCATCCCGATCGAGAAGAGCGTTTACCTCGAAGTTGACGTCGAGCTGAGCCAGCAGCAGGCGGAAGCCGATTACATCATCGAGCTCTGCCGCCGAGGCGATGGCCCGCTGGCTGCCGCGGTGATCTCGGGTCGGCCAAC
>JBGQHN010000334.1:0-4313 GCA_041497975.1 Planctomycetia bacterium
GCTCGCGTTCGCCGCGCTTCCAAACCTTTCCCTTGAGGACGGCCTTGCCGCCGTCGGTGGCGGCGCGGAATTTCAGCGTGTACCAGGTGTTCGCGTCCCACTTGAACGGCACCGATTTCGAAAACCGGCCAAGCTGCGAAGTCCACGACCGAATTTGCACCTGCTGTTTCGCGCCCATCAAGTCGAACGTGTACCGCTGGGCGATCACTCCCCCGTCGGGCAGGATGCTCGCGGGGCGAGACTCGCTGTTGGTGAGCGTACCCATCACGTCGGCCTGGATCGTGTAATCGTGAAAACCGGGGTGTCCCAGGATTGCCTGGCTGCGCTGTCCTTTGGGGATCGTCGTGAGCTTGACCATCTGCTTGTTGCCGTCGACGTCCCGTATGACGTGCCGATAGCGGGCCCCAATCCAAGTGATGGGCACTTCGCCATCGCTGAAATCAAACTTCCAGGGCAACTCGGGCACGACGCGAATCCGGGCTTGCGCCTGCAGCTCGCCGACCTTGGCCATCAGCGTGGTCGTGGTGTGCGCCGGCGCGCTGGCCGCCAGAAATTTTCCTTCCTTGCCAATTTCGCCGGGGCCGGTGAGCGTGAAGTTCGCGGGACTGTTTTTCAAGAATTGCCCGCGCGCGTTGTACAGCCGCACGGTGAACGGCTGCAGCGTGCCGGGCTTGAGCAGCGCCTCGGCGGGGACGACTTGTACCAGGGCGGGTTGATCGTCGCTTGCGCGGGGCGTCTCTTCCGCCAACTTGGGCCGTGGCGTGGCCGACGGCTTGGCGTCCGGCTTGCCCAGGCAATACATCCGCGCTCCGGTCGCCAGGTAAACCCGGCCGTGCGAAACGATCGGCGAGGCGGTCACCTCATCCTCCGCGCTCAGCCGCAATTTGTGCGTCAGCTTGGCGCCCTCCTTCGTCGGCGTAAAAACGTGCCAGGCGCTCGTCGTGCAAGCGAAAATCTTGCCGTCGGCGTAGACCGGGCTGCCGCGCATGATCGTGCCGGTCATCTTAACCGGCTTGCCAACCATCTTGCCGGTCGCCGTGTCGATGATGTACAACTTGGCTCCGTCGTCGAACGCGTACAGCCGTCCGTCGACGAGCACCGGCGAGCTCTTGCCCACCATGCCGGCGGCGCGCCACAATTCGGCCGTCTTGGTGACGTCGCCCGTCTTCGACCCGTCGATGCCGATAATGGCCCCCGTCGTCGAGTTGTCCAGATTCTCCTCGGCGTGGCCGATGTAGACCTTGTCGCCGTCGACGACCGGCGAGACGTTCAGCCCGCGGCGCGAGACTTGAAAGTTCCAGATCGGCTTGCCGGTGCGCGGCTGCCAGGCGTGCACGCCGCCGTCGCTGGAGCCGAAAACCATCGCGGCCTGTCCGCTGAGAACCGAGAGCACCGGCGTGCTGTAGGTCGTATCCTCGGGCAGGGGCCGCGTGCTGTTGAACCACACGGTCTCGCCGGTTTTCTTGTCGAACGCCAGGAACCGCTGGGCAGGCCGGGCCATCTCGCCCCAGCCGATGATCACGCCGCTGACGATAACGAGATCTTCAAACACGATCGGAAAATTGGTTCGCCCGCCGTAGGTATTGAGCATTCCGAATTCTTCGTTGAGCGAATGCTTCCACAGCGTCTTTCCCGTCTCGCCGTCAAGACACTGAAAGTAATTGCAGGCTCCCATCGCGTACACGTGGCCCGTGGTGGGATCGCCGACGCAGGAGGCCCAGCCGACGCGCTCGGCCGGCACGTCCGAGAGAAAAACGTTGTTCTTGTTTTCCCAAATCTTTTTGCCGGTGGCCGCGTCAACGCACACGACTTTCTCGCCCTCTTTGGACGTGCCCGGATCGGAGCGGACGAGCGTATAGAGCTTGCCGCGCATGACGATCGGCGTCGAGATGCCGCCCAGCTCGGCATTCTTCCACAGCACGTTGCCTTCGCTGCCGGGGGCGTCGGGATCCCAACTGCCGATGAGGCCCGTCTCGCGCGAGATCCCGTTCTGCTCGGGGCCGCGCCAATTGGGCCAGTCGAGCGGATCGCTTTCGACGCCCGAGGCCGGGCCAGCGCCCAGGGCGCACAAGACCATCATCAGACCAGCCAGCGACCGTATGGGATTGAATCTCATTTTGGACTCTCAATGTTTTCGTGCGGGCAAGTAGCTCGAAGCCAAGGGAGGCCCAAAATTACCCCGGGGTCAACGGTTGCCCCCCGAGCGGAGCCGTGGAGAGCACGGCGCTTTGGCGCGGCGCATGGCCGCTGTGTTTTCAGCTTGAGCCTCGGTAACCCCAATTCCGCTAAGACTAGAATACGACGGCTGGTACACCCAAGCAAGTCGCGCCGGCCAGCGCCACGAACCGCCGTCGACCGTGCCTTGGCGACTGCGGGGACTTGTCTCGCGCTTGCACGATTCAATCAAACCACTCATCGGTCGGGTCGAACTTTGGGCAGACGATCAGCAGCACCTTCATTTTTCCGATTGCGCGATGGCGCACTCCGGGTCGGATCATGATCGCGCGGCCCGGGGCTAGGGGCACCCGGCTGCCGTCGAGCTCCATTTCAGCGTCGGCGGCGCACTCTAATATGTAGTAGACCTCGGTGAGGCGTTTGTGGTAATGCAGCTCGGCGTCGGTCGAGATTTCCGTCTGGTGAATCGTGGCGGGGAAATCCGCGCTATCCGCGAACGCGCGGCGGGCGGTGCCGCAAGGACAGGGCACGCCCGCGATTTCGCCAAAGTCGACGATCTGGTATCGCGGGTCGGTCGTCGGTTGTAGCATGTCGGCCAACGAGGCGGCGGGGTGGACGGGCAGGGGCGTTTTGCCAGGCGCCGAGCGGTCTCGGCGGTGATTTTCAATCGCGCGGCTCTCTGGACGCCGGGGCGGTCGATCCGCGCACGCTTTAGCCGACCGTCAATTTCACCATAACAGATCGCCACACGTGTGACCACCAGCCCGCTAGCGGCGCCGTGCAATCGGTAAGGTTTCGCCGGCTTGCGCGCGTGGAAATGTCTACGCAACAGTCGTTGTAAACCATTCACTGAAAAATACTTCTGAGCGCTCAAGGGTGCTTCTCCGCGGAGCCGATAGGGTAGTTGTTACCTGCCGAGGATCGCGTGCCACCAGGCACGTAAAAAGGCGCGTCAGGGCAACCGGATCGGACTTTTCGAGTCAAGGATTGGCTCGACCGGTCCTGGCGCAACAAACCGTGTGAACTGCTGGTTTCGACCCCACCTTCCCTACCTGGCACGGCCAACAAAACACCCTCCAGTCGGCTCTAGTTTGCTCCGGAGCTGACCGTCGGTTGTCGTTCTTGCGATCGCGCGTCGATCGCAGGAAGGCCGAGATTTGCTGTGCCATGCAGGGTGCACGCTATCCGCAGTTCAATTAAAGGAGACGTTGCTCGATGAAATGGAACATGGTTTTTGGAGCGCTCGTAGTCAGCGTAGGCCTGTGCAGCCAGAGCTTCGGTTTCGAGCTCTTGGATCGCATGCTTGGCCTGAACGACTGCGGCTGCAACAGCTGTTGCCAAAAGGCGCCGTCCTGTGGCTGCGATAAGGGTTGCGAACCCGCTTGCGCCGCTGCGCCGAGCTGTGCGGCTGAACCGTCCTGCTGTGCAGCCCCGACTTGCTGCAAGCAACGTTGCCATCGTCACTGCTGCTTGCTCGATGGCCTGCACTCTCGGATCTTTGGTTGCGGTTGCGGCAACAAGTGCAACAGCTGCAACAGCGGTTGCGGCGGTTGTGCTGCCCCGGCTTGCGAGCCGGCATGTGCCGCTGAGCCGGCTTGTGGTTGCAACGCGGGCTGTGGCAACGGTTGCTGCAAGAAGAGCTGCCACCGTCACTGCCACCGCTGCCTGTTGGACATCTTCGCTTGCAAGAGCTGCTGCAAGAAGTCTTGCTGCAACACCTGCAACAGCTGCAACGCCGAGCCCTCGTGCGGTTGCGGCGGCGGCGGTGCCACCACCGCTGCTCCGTCTGATGACGCTGCCCCCATGCCCCCGGCCCCGACTGCCGATCCTTCGGCTTCGATCAACGGCCGTCGCATGCTCAGCGCCAGCAGCAAAGTCGTTCATCGCAACTAAGCAATTAGTGCCTGAACGAATTGCCTGAAACTTAACCTGCCCGGGACGAAAGTCTCGGGCAGGTTTTTTTGTCAAGGGACGACGTACAACGTCACGAGCTGGCGCCGTGAAGGAGGCAAGGCAACGGCCCTGCCGACGCCGGCGCTACCGGGGCGCGCTTTGTTCGACCAGCCCGGCCGCGTAACTGACCAGGTCGCCACGCTGGCGACAGACGCTCATCAGGCGCTCGTAGTTGCCCGCCAACC
>JBGQHN010000335.1:0-4287 GCA_041497975.1 Planctomycetia bacterium
GGTGATCGTGGTGGTGGCGGTCGCATTTCCGCCCACCGCCGTATAGGCGGCGTCGCCGGCAACAGCGTCAGCTCTTGTGTAGCCGTCGATGCCCTCGCCGTTGGTGCTGGAGATGGTGCCGCCGGTGTTGTTGGTGATCACCACGCCCGCGATCGCGGTGCCGCCGCTGGCCAAATACCCGGCAGAGCCTTGCGTATCGGCGTTGGCGTAGGCCTTCGCCGTGCCCCTGATACCGTAGCTAAAGCTATTGATCGCCGACGCGTTGGTGATGGTGACGGTGCCGGTCGCTAACCCGCCGTACGCGATCCGGCCAAAAGCATTCGCTCGGGCCTGTGCGTAGCCGTCGATGCCCTCGTCGGTCTTGCTGGAAATGGGGTCGGCCGTGCCGTTGGTGATCACAACGCCCGCGACCGCCGTGCCGCCGACGGCGATGCCGCCGTAGGTGCCACCACCCGAGCTGTACGAGCCAAAGGCGCTGGCGCCTGCCTTCGCGATGCCGTGGATGCCATTGTCCCAGCTCGTGATCGCCGGGGCGTTGATGATGGTCGTGGTGGCGCTCGCCGTGCCGCCATAGGCCCTAAAGCCATACGCATTGGCCGCGGCCCGCGCGTAGCCGTCGATGCCCTCGCCGTTGCTGCTGGAGATGGTGCCGCCGGTGTTGTTGGTGATGATAACGCCCGCGATCGCCGTGCCGCCGGTGGCGGAGCCGGAGCTGAAGCTGGTGGCGGCGATTGAGGGTTGGCCAGCGACTTTAACCGTTTTGCAGGTAAAAATCGGGTCATCGTCGCACGAGATATAGTTATATGTAGTCGCTCTATAAGATTGACCAGGAGAAAATGGCACAAACAAATACGACCCGTGGGCATTGGCGTAGGCCCGCGCAGAGCCGTGGATGCCATCGAACTTGCTTATGATCGACGAGGAGTTGTCGATCGAGGTATTGGCGGTCGCTTGTCCGCCGATAGCCGTGTAGGTGGGCGTGTTTGTCGTACCCGCATTGGCTTTGGCCACCGAGTAGCCGTCGATGCCCTCGCCGTTGTGGCTGGAAAGGGCGTCGGCCGTGCCGTTGGTGACCAGCACAATGGCGACCGCCGTGCCGCCGCTGGCGACGCTGCCCGGGACGTTGACCCCGTAGGCCGAAGCTTCGGCCACCGCACCGCCGGTGATGGCGGTCAACTCGACCGTGATGGCCGGGGTGTTGACGATCGTCGTGGTGGCGCTCGCCGTGCCGCCCACGGCAACAAAGCCATTCGCATTGGCCAAGGCATGTGCGTAGCCCTTGATGCCGCCGAGGTCGTCAAAATCAATACCAGCGTTTAGGGCATCAAGGATGGTGCCTGAATTGCTGATCACCACGCCCGCGATCGCGGTGCCGCCGCTGGCGACGCCGCCGCTGGAAGTGGACCCGTAGGCGGCAGCATTTGCGTACGCACGGCCGAGGATACCATAGCCCTCGACGAAGAGCGGCGCCAAGTTGGTGATCGTCGTGGTGGCGTTCGCTTGCCCGCCATAGGCCTTAGTGCCCTTTGCATAGGCCACGGCATGTGCGTAGCCGTCGATGCCGTGATATTCCACGCTGGTGATGGCGCCGCCCGTATTGTTGGTGATCGTCACGTGCGCGATCGCGGTGCCGCCACTGGCGAGGTTAGTCGCGTAGCCGCTGGCATTGGCAAAGGCGCCGCCATAGATGCCGTCCCTAAAGCTCAAAATCGGCGCACTATTGGTGATGTTCGTGGTCGCGGTCGCCTGTCCGCCTTGCGCGTTAAAGCCGTGACCGGTGGCGTAGGCCCCGGCGAAGCCGTCGATGCCCCTTCCGCCATCATCCGGGCCGCTATTGAAGGCGGAAAGCGTGCCGCTGTTGATGATCAACACATTGGCGATCGCCGTGCCGCCGGTGCCGGAGCCGCTGCCGGTCGAGCTGGAACTGTACGATCCGTAGGCGCTCGCATTCGCTGTCGCGTGGCCGTAAATCGCAGCTTTGCTGCTCGAAGACGTCGTGACGGGGCCCGAATTAACGATCGTCGTTGCCGCGGTCGCTTGTCCGCCGACCGCATTATAAAAAGTGTTATTGGCATTGGCCTTCGCCCTGCCGTAGATACCGGCATATTTGGTGGCGGTGATGGCGCCGATATTGCTGATAAGCACCGTCGCGGTCGCTACGCCGGTTCCAGTACCGCTGTTGTTGGGCACATAAGCTTTGGCACGGGCACTGATACCGTATTTATGGGCGGTCAGCGTCCCGGAATTGCTGACGATGGCGGTCGCGCTGGCGTCCGAACTTGGTCCACCACTAACAACAAACGCGTGCGCATAGACATCAATCGTGCTGCCGAGTGTACTCGTGAGGTTGCCCGAATTGGTGAAGTAAGAATTGGCGGTCGCAGAACCGTTATAACCGGCGCTCGCGGTAACCGGCTGGTAGACGGTTGTCGCGCCGCTGCTGAGATTGGCCGAATTGGTGACGTTAACGCCGAAGCTCGGATCATTCTGACTATAAACGCTTCCGCCAGCATAAATCGCATTGGTGGTCGCAAAGATCGGCGTAGTGTTGTTGATGGTGATCGAGTTGTTGCCGTTATAGGTGCCGGCATTCGAGCTATCGCTAAAGTTAATCCTCGCATAAATGCCATCGCGGCCCACAACGTATGCGGAAGAGCCAATGGTGGTCCCGCCGGAAACCACGTTGAGGTGCGAATCCGGGAAACTCGAAAACAGATGAATTCCGTCATTGCTGATGCTGTATTTTGTACCAAAGTAAGCCAACACGGACGCCGGGGTATCGCCAATCTGAACGGTTGACGTCGTCGTCAGCGTAATCGTATCGCCGCTGCCGCTAGATGTCAGGTCGATGCCATTGCCGGCGCCATTGTCACCTACAAAAGTTGATCCGGTGTTCGGATCGACAACAGTTAAGTCTAGCGGCGAGACGGTATAAGTGATGCCGCCAGGATAAAAGCCGGGAGGACAAGTGACCGTACCGGGACCGACGCCACATGATATCGCCCAAGCCGGCTGCACGTCGATGAACGAAACCGCCATGAGGCTCGCGCCGAGCGCGGTGCCGACCAACAATGTGGTGCGGACAGTGTACCGCGACGTTGAATAATCACACGACAACGGATCGGTCGTGAGAACGGGAATCGTCTTCAGGGAGGAACGACGCACAACGTTAGCCTTACGACCGAAGGCACTCATCCGCGAACGCTTGGTCATTTTATACAACCCCCTGTTTATGGCGATATTGCTCTTCGGCAATATTGCTCACTGACGTGATCCTTGCGGTTTCGTAACGGTTACTCTCTCGTTCGTACATGCGGGAGTCAACTCTGAAATCCATCAATCCACCGGCTGTTTATTCATTCCGCCGATCTCCGAACGCTTATAACATCTTGATTTAGTATGCCGTTTTCACGCTGAACTTTTCAACCTCTTTGGCCCGGTACAGCCCCCGCGCATCTTGTTTTTCCACGGACTGTGGCGAAAATGCTACTGTCCGCAGGCCGAAATTCCGCTGGTTTTAATCCGATACCGCCCCCTTAACCCGATTCTCCCCGACGCCCCGGCGTGCCCCACCTCGCTCGAAGTTGTGCAAATGCGAATGAACCGGTTAACCCTAGGATAGCCTCCGCCCGTTCACCCAACAATAACCGGCATCGAACTATCGTAATAGTGGTTAACGAAGGCCATACCGCGGCCCGCGGCCACCGATGCGGCGATAGACGCCCTGTTTGCCGAGCGTTTAGCGACACAGAACGCAAAAATGGCCGCTGTGGGCGGCCGCTCGCAGGCAGCGCGATCCGGACCGGCCCTTGCCGCCGCGCCGGGCGGCAGCGCCGAGCGCGCGGTCGTTGTGCAAGGCTGCAAGCGATAGCGATCGATAGCGATACTGGCGCCATGAAGCCATCGCGCGCGCCGAGCGGCGCAGCGGCCGCGCCGGCGAGCGCCGATTTGCCGGCGTGCGATGGTTTTCAGTAAGCCGATGAATCCGCGGCGATTGAAATCCGATTTCGCCGCGCGGGTTCTTGCTCGCCGTCGGCGTCTACGCAGGAGTTGCGCCGGCGCATGTGCGTCGTCGCACACGACGACAGCGCGCTCGCTCGGCGGCGACATGCCGCGGCGGCCAGAATCGACGCCACCGTCTTGTCTGGAAATTATTCCCAGCCGTACGATTCGATCCGGTTTTACAGGGAGAATCCGCGCGCCGGCGCGGCGCTGCGCGCGGCTGCCGCCGGCCGAGCCGGCGGGTGCTTGCGACATGCTATGGTGAAGTATCCGACAAGATGAAAC
>JBGQHN010000336.1:0-4234 GCA_041497975.1 Planctomycetia bacterium
CATTCGGCGTCGGGCGCAATACCCACCGTGTCGGTGGGCTCGCAGCCAAGCACGGTGCCCATGGTGTGCGTGCCATGTCCGGCCTGATCGTTGGGAAGGCTGCCCCCTTCCGAATCGCGCCAGGATGCCTGCGCATCGGCATGATCATGGCCATCTTGTGGTTTGCGCAGCCGCAGTTGCAAAATCTGCCCGGCTGGCTCGTGGCCACGACCGTCGTGATCTTGCTGGTGGCGGCGCGCTGGCCACGACTGCTAGTGATCGCCATCCCGATTGCCGCGATACTCTGGTTGCTGGGACCGCGCGCCCCGCGCCCGGGCCCGAAAGCCGGCACCCCGCGCGCGTAGCAGCGTGCGGTTGGCGACTTGGTGGAGGCGCGATTATGGGACCTCGCTGGAGACCTCACTGACCTCGGGCACCGTGGCGCGAATGGCCCTGAGAAACAGCGCGATACTGGCGACGGTCAACATCGCGGAGAAGACGAAGGCCGCGCCGGGAAAATAAATCGGCGCCGCGGCGCTGGCAAAGTAGCCGAAAAGTTGGGTCATGATCAAGGGGCCGATAATCGCAGTGAGGCTGTACAGGCTGGCCACGCCGCCTTGCAGTTCGCCCTGAGCCGTGGGCGAAATCTGGCGCGACATGAGCGCGTTCATCGACGGATAGGCCAGCCCCGTCAGAGCCGCAAAGCCGAGGAACGCGTACATCATCCAGCCGCGATCGGCAAACGCATAGCCGAGAAAGCCGATCATTCCGTCGGTGAGCCCGACCAACACGGCAAGCTGTTCGCCGATCCGCGGCACGATGACGCGCGTCAAACCGCCCTGAACGACCGCCATGGTCACGCCGACAAAGGCCAGCGAAAGGCCGATTTCACTTTCCGACCAGCCAAGCTTGAGTTTTGTGTAGTAAGCCCAAGTGTTGGGAAGCACCTGGTGGGCCAGTTGCCAGAGAAACATCGCGCCCGCGATGCCCCAGACGACCGGATAGCGTCGCATGTGCACCAGCGTGCCCAGGGTGTTGGCGCGTTTCCAGGAAAAAGGCCGGCGAACTTCGGGCGACAGGCTTTCGGGCAGCACGACGAACCCGTAGACCAGGTTGGCCAAGGCTAACGCGGCGGCGGCGAAAAACGGGGCGCGGGGTCCCAGTCCGCCCAACAGGCCGCCGATCGCCGGGCCCAGGATGAATCCCACGCCAAACGCGGCGCCGATCATGCCGAAATTCTGCGCCCGCTTCTCGGGCGAGCTGATGTCGGCGACGAAGGCATTGGCGGTGGTATGCGCCGCGCCGGCGATGCCGGCCACGACCCGTCCCAAGAAAAGCCAGGCGATCGTCGGCGCTACGCCCATCAAGGCGTAGTCCACGCCAAAAGCCAGCAGCGAAGCCAGGAGCACGGGCCGTCGTCCAAAGCGATCGCTCAGGTTGCCGATGACCGGCCCACAAAGAAACTGGGCAATCGCGTAGGAAAATGCCAACCATCCGCCCTGAATCGACGCCTCGCCGACGCCCTCGCCGGTCAAATCCATGATCAGTTGCGGAGTGACCGGCAGAATGATGCCGAACCCGATGGTGTCGACAAGAACTGTAATGAAGATGAAGGCCAGCGCGTGGGCACCTGGTTTCCTGCGCATCAGTGGCCCTCGGATCGCGTCAATCGGAGTGGTGGCAGGGTGTCGCCAGCCGGCTAGCCGATCTTGGCCTTTAGCTCGCGCAGCAATTTCAGCGCGGCGCCGATCTCGACTTTCTGCCGCTCGGGGTCTTGGGGTATTTCGCGTTCAATGGTCAGCGGCCCGTGGTAGCCGAGCTTGTCGAGAGTGCGCAGATAGCGCTCCATGCCAACCTGGCCCTCACCCAAGGGCACCTCGGCGCCCCACTCTTCGCCCGGGCGTGCCGCCCACGTGGCATCCTTGCAATGCACGCTGCGGACCCAGCGGCCGACTTTTTCGAGCGCTTCGATCGGCTCGCCCGATCCGTATAGAATCATGTTCGCCGGATCGAAATTGATGAACAAGTTGTCGCGCTCGACGTCGGTGATGAACCGCACGAGCGCGTCGGCGGGTTCCTGTCCGGTTTCCAGGTGCAGTGCCTGGCCCTGGCCGCGGCAATGGTCGCAAATCTCGCGCGTGACAGCCAGCACCTGGCCATACAGGGGATCGCGAGCGTCGTGCGGCACGAAGCCCAGATGGAGCGCCATGACGTCGACGTCGAGCAGCCGGGCGAAATCGGCGATTTCCTTCATCTCCTTGGTTCGGGCGGCGCGCGTCGCGGGCGGCACCAGCCCAACGGTGCGCGTGACCGTCGGAATATCGGCATAACTTTCGCCGGCGAAGCCGCCGAAGACGGCCGTGATGCGCAAGCCGAGGGAGGCTAGCGTATCGAGAAACTTGCGCGCTTGCTCGGCAGTGCGTGTCGCCTTTTCGGGCGCGTGCAACTGGATGGTGGGAACGCCCAACGCGTGTGCCACGTCGAGCTTCACGCCCAAGCCCGCGTCAATGCTGGCGAATACGCCCAGAGGCCATTTTTCCACGCGAGTTGTCTCCTTCGTTCGTTCGTGTGACGCGCGGCTCGCGAAGCGTTCGCATGTCACTCGGCTTACGAAGCCCGAGCACGGCCCGGCATCCAAGCCGCTGGAGTCCCGCGAGTTGCGACCCATGATAGAGTACAACGCCGCCGCCCTTCAAGACGCGTAGCGCGCCAGATCGGGCTTGACGCCTTCGGGCGTTTCGTCGCTGTCGATCTCGAACCACTCTTTCTTGAATTCGATGCGCCGGTTCTCGCGAATGGCGATGTTGGTCGTCAGTGCGATCACGGCATCGCCCAGCGCCACTTTCGGTCGGCAGCGGGGCTGGTGGTTCGGATCGGGGTTGCGGATACACCAGGCCCAATGTTCGATTTCTTCGGTGTAGCCGCGGCTGATGGGCCCTTCGAGAGCCTTCTTGCCGATGGCGGCCGCCTCGCCACCACCGCTTTGCGTGGTATCGAGCGTGGGGCCGCCCTTCTTGTCCTTCGAGACGGTGACGCTGGTCGCGGCCGGGGCGCTGTTGCTAAACAGCATGACTTCCTGTTCGCGCTCCAGGATCAGCGTGCCCTTGGTGCCCATCACGGTTTCGCCGTAACCGCCGAATCCGTTGCCGTTGATGGACGAATAGGTGACGCCGATTTTCTTGTTGGGATCGCTTTCATACTCCGGCCCGGGGAACTCGTAGACGCAGTAGACGTGGTCTTCGCAGTCGCGATCCAACGGAAACAGCGAGCGCACGCCGACGGCCGAGACGGTCAGCGGCAGGGCTTTTTCGCCGTCGCTGCGCAGCCCGCTGATGAAAATGCCCGCGGCGTCCAACTGGTGGCTGCCGAGCTCGGCCATCAGGCCGCCGCCGGTGCGATTCCACAATCGCCAGCGAATCAGCTCCTCGAGGGCGGAGCGACGGCGGCCGTCGGCCAGCGTGATTTCCTGATAGCCGTAATTCTCGGCCTTCACGGCGTGGTCCAGGTATTGCAACGTCAGTTGGTCGAGGTCGCGGCCAACATTCTCCACCGTAGTGGCGCGAGCGGCCTCGATGTCGCGCTGCAGCGCTGCCAGTCTGGTAATTTCCTTGCCCAACTTGTCGAATGCCAATCCCTTGGCTGTTTCCAATTCCTTGGTGAGCCGGGCGATGCGCTGGCCCATTTTGTCGTCGGGTAATGGCAGCGACCAACTGTCGTGGCCCGGCAGGTTGTCTCGATGCCACTGGGCGCGAATGCTGTGGATCTCGCCGATGAGGCCGCGGCGGATGGTGTCGACGGCGTTGTCGTACAAGATGCTGTAATGGCGTTGGTGGCCCGTGGCCAGGATCTTGCCCGATTGCTGGGCAAAGCGCGCCATTTCCTTGCATTCGTGGACGCTATGGCCCATCAGCTTTTCGGTCAGCACGTGCTTGCCGGCTTTCATGGCCTCGATCACCACCGGCGCGTGCAAGTGCAACGGCAATGCAATGACCACTGCTTCGACGGCGGGGTCCTTCAACAGATCGTGATAGTCCTGGTCGTAGACCTTGACATGCTTGCGGGCTTCGTCTTCGCTCGGCCAACCGTACTTGGTCATGAGACCGCAGCGGACGCGCAGGGCGTTGTCGCTCGAGTGATCGCCGTGGAAGGCTCGGTGAACGTTGTAGGGGCGGATGTCGGAGATGGCCACCACGTCGATGTAGCTGGGAGTGATAGCGCCCAACAGCACGTTTCCTTCGTCGCCGGTGCCGATGAC
>JBGQHN010000337.1:0-4189 GCA_041497975.1 Planctomycetia bacterium
CCGGATCAAAGCCAAGGGATTGTCCAAGCGGCCCGCGATCGAGCTTCGGTCGCTAGCCAGCGACAAGCTCGTGGCGCTGTTGGGCCAGTCGAACGATTGGCAAGTTCGCAAGGCCCGGCGAATCCTGGCCGATCGCCGCGATCCGGAAGTGATCCTGCCGCTGCGCACTTTGGTGACGCAAACGCGCGAGGGGCACTTGGCGCTCGAGGCCTTTTGGGCCCTGTACGTCAGCGGCGGTTTTGACGACGAGTTTGCCGACAAGTCCCTCGACCACGACAATGCCGACGTGCGTTGGTGGAGCGTGCGGTTGCTGGGCGACGAAGAGCATGTTTCGCCGGCCATTGCCGCCCGACTGGCCCACATAGCGGCTCACGATCCGTCGATTTCCGTCCGCAGCCAGTTGGCCTCGACGGCCCGACGGCTGCCCGGCCGCGACGCGCTGCCGATTATCGAGCAGCTTGCCGCTCGCGGCGAAGATCGAGACGATCCGTTTCTGCCGCTGCTCGTTTGGTGGGCCGTGGAACGACACGCGGTGACCGACCGCGAAGCGGTGGTGGCCATGTTCACCAGGCCGGAGATGTGGACACAGTCGATCGTGCACGACCAGATTCTCGAGCGCCTGGTGCGGCGCTATGCCGCGGAAGCCACGACGGCGAGCTATCGTGCCTGCGCAAAATTGCTGGCCGCCGCGCCCCAGGTCGACCGCAGCCCAATGTTGGCCGCGCTCGATCAAGGCCTCGGCGACCGATCGACCAAGCGCGGCGGCAGCGCCGGCGAACTTTTTGCGAAGCTGGCAGTCGTTGGCGCCGCGAGATCCGCCGATGCCACTTCACGCGCGCCGGTCGACGAGATTCCACCCGAGCTGGCTCGCGAGATCGATTTGGCCTGGAGCGACGAAACGACGGATCTGTCGGTGATTCGCCTGGCGGCCCGATTGGGACGAGCGGCTGCCCAGGAGCGGGCCGTAACGATCGCTCACGACCCAGGCGCGGCGGCGGCCAGTCGAATTGAAGCCGTCACCTTGTTGGGCGAAGTGGGCCGGCCATCGTGCGTGGCCCCCTTGCTGGACCTGTTCGCGGGTCAACAGCCGCAGCCGCTGCAATTAGCCGCGCTCGATGCGCTGGCACGATTCGACGATGATCGGATCGCCCCGACGCTTTTGGAAAAATATCAACGCCTGACGCCGCCCGCGCGGACCAAAGCCTGCGACGTGCTGTTGGGCCGCAAGGCGTGGGCCGCGCGGTTGCTGGGTGCGGTCGACCGCGGGCAAATTGCCGCCAAGGACGTCGCGCTCGACCAACTGCGGCTCGTCGCCCTGCACCACGACGCCGAGCTCGACGCGCTGGTCAAGAAGCATTGGGGAAGCATCCAGCAAGGAACGCCCGAGGAGCGGCTGGCCGAAATGCGCCGGATCAACAACGACCTGCGGGCCGGCCGCGGCGATCCGCTGGCGGGAAAGCTGTTGTTTACAAAACATTGCGGCACGTGCCACCAGATGTTCGGCGAAGGCAACCAGGTTGGGCCCGAGCTGACTCACGCCAACCGCAAGAACACCGACGAACTGCTGGCGACCATCGTCGACCCCAGCGCCACGATCCGCAAGGAGTACCTGAGTTTCCTGGTTCACTCGACCGACGGCCGCGTGCTCACTGGGTTGCTCGTCGAACAGAGCCCCAGCAGCGTGACGCTGTTGAGCGCCAAGAACGAGCGCACCGCGATCGCCCGCGATACAATCGAATCGATCGACGAGTCGCCCACCTCGCTGATGCCCGACAACCTGCTCGCGCCGCTTCGGCCGCAGGAGCTGCGCGATTTGTTCAGTTATTTGCAAAGCGACGCTCCGAGCGGCGCCCGGTAGCCGCGCGTGCATCGGTCGCGCGCGGAGTGAATCGCGAACGAAAGGCAAGTCCATGCACTACGAATCGTGGCGCGCGTCGCGTCGAGAGTTTCTGGCGACAAGCGCGATCGCCGGCGCGTCTTTGCTGCGAGGAAGACAGTTGCCGGCCGACGAGGCCCTTGGTCGCGGCGAGCCCGCCAAGGCGCAAGTCGCGATTACGCTCGATCTGGAAATGAGCCGCAACTTTCCGGTATGGGAAGAGATGCGCTGGGATTATGAAAAGGGCAACTTGAACGACGAGACGAAGCGCTACGCCGTCGAAGCTTGCCGCCGCGTCAAAGCCCACGGCGGAGTGCTGCACACGTTCGCGGTCGGTCGCGTATTCGAACAGGAAAACGTCGATTGGCTCAAACAAATCGTTCAGGCCGGGCATCCTGTCGGCAATCATACGTACGACCACGTGAACGTGACGGCCACCAAGAGCGAGGACATTCAATTTCGGTTTCGCCGCTCGCCGTGGCTGATCGAGGGTCGCACGCCGGCCGAGGTCATCCGCGAAAACATCCGCCTGGCCAGCACGGCAATGAAGACGCGGCTGGGCATCGACCCGGCCGGTTTCCGCACTCCCGGCGGGTTTGCCAACGGCCTTGTCGATCGGCCGGACATTCAACAAATGCTCTTGGACCTGGGCTTCAAGTGGGTCAGCAGCTTGTATCCGGCGCATGCCGTGGGCCAGCCGATGCAGGAGCCAACGCCCGCGGTGTTCGACTCGATCGTAGCCGCTCAGGCCGCGGCCCAGCCGTTCGTTTATCCCAGCGGACTGGTCGAAGTGCCGATGAGCCCGATCAGCGACATCGGAGCCTTTCGTGGCGGGCGTTGGAAGCTGGAATCGTTTCTCGAGGCTATCAAGCGCGGCGTGGCCTGGACGATCGATCACGGCGCGGCTTTTGATTTTCTGGCACATCCGTCGTGCCTGTATGTCACCGATCCCAAGTTTCAAACCATCGAGATGATTTGCCAGATGGTGGCCGACGCGGGCGACCGGGCGGAGATTGTCGATCTCGGCACGCTGGCCACGCGGGGAGCAGTTCGACCCGCGCCGAAGGCATCGTAATTGTCGTCGGAGGGCACTGGCGCGAGCGCCAGTGCTCAGTACGCGATGGGTGGCTTGTCTGCCCGTGCCTCCCTGCGGCCCACTTCGGGTCGTTCGACCGCTCGCCGAACGGTACAATGCCCGCCACGCCCGAAGAGTCCCGTCGTCTCCTAATGGCAACGAGCAACGCCATGGCTGGGTCCATCAAGCCGACCGATAAGGCCATCAAAACATATTACGCTGCGCTTCAAGACTATCGTAATGAAAGAGTAACGCACGAAGGCGCGCTGGAAACCGCCTTCCAACGCCTGCTCGATCAAACCGCACGGCCGCGGCGCTGGTTCCTGGTGCCCAAGGAATCCATCCGTATCAAGGGCAAACACGTCATTCCCGACGGCACGCTGCGCGACGAGTTCAACCTGCACCGCGGGTTCTGGGAAGCGAAAGACACACTCGACGATCTGGAAGTCGAAATCAAGAAGAAGATGGCCAAGGGCTATCCGCTCGCCAACACCATCTTCGAGGACACCCGCCGGGCCGTGCTCTTTCAAAATGGCGGCCGGGCAATGGCGGCCGACCTGACCGATCGGCAGGCGCTGGCCGACTTGCTCAATCTGTTTTACGCCCACACCGAGCCCGACATCCAGGGCTTTGAAGCGGCGGTCGAGGAGTTCAAAGAGCGGGTGCCCGAGTTGGCCCGGGCGCTGGCCGGCAAGATTGCCGAGGCGCATCAAAAAGATCCGACATTTCAAGCCGCGTTCGACAGCTTTTTCACGCTCTGCCAGACGGCGCTCAATCCGAATATCAGCGTGGCGGCGGTCGACGAAATGCTGGTCCAGCACCTCCTGACCGAGCGGCTGATCCGCAAGATATTCGACGATCAGGAGTTTACCCGTCGCAATGTGATTGCCGCCGAGATTGAGAAAGTCATCACCGCGCTCACGCGCAAGAGCTTCAACCGCGACGAGTTCTTGAAGTCGCTCGACCGTTTCTATCGGGCCATCGAGGGGGCGGCGCGCGTCCTGGAAGATTTCAGCGAGAAGCAGCACTTCTTGAACACGGTCTACGAGCGGTTTTTCCAGGGCTATTCGGTCAAGGTGGCCGACACGCACGGCATCGTCTACACGCCGCAGGCAATCGTCGACTTCATGTGCGCCAGCGTGGCCGAAGTTTTGGAGACCGAGTTCGGCAAGAAGCTCGGCGACAAAGACGTGCACATTCTCGACCCCTGCACCGGCACCGGCAATTTCATCGTCAAC
>JBGQHN010000338.1:0-4174 GCA_041497975.1 Planctomycetia bacterium
CTGAAGCTCTTGCCGTTCTCCTTCCGTCAACGTCACACGATACCGCTTATCCATGACACCCTCCTTGGCATCGAACCGTGGATTTCCCCGACACGGTCGGGAGAATACCATCCATCATGCCAAGGCTGACAGAGCACTAGTATAATGGTCGTGCCATGACTGACCACAAGACATCACGACGCGACGCGCTCAAGCAAGTGACCGGCGCCACGGCCCTGGCTCTGGCCGGATTGCCGCTGACGGCCCGGGGCGCAGGCGCGGCGTCGAATCCAATTCTCGACGAAAACGCCAAACCCGGAACGCGTGATTGGATGCTGGAGAAGACCGGCGTCGAACCCGAGTCCAAGTATCGCTGCCCGTGGATCGAGGGTTACACGTCGCACACGAGCGTGCGCGCCGGCGAAACCATTCGCTTTTACGTCAGCACCAACCCCGCGGCGCGTTTTACGCTGGATGTTTACCGGCTCGGCTGGTACGGCGGCCAGGGCGGCCGGCTCGTTGAGCGCCTCGGTCCGCTGGATGGCATGACCCAGGCGGATCCGCCGGTGGGTCCGAAGCGGCTGCGCGATTGCGCGTGGCTGGCGTCGGCCGAGTTATGCATTCCCCAGGATTGGCTGAGCGGGGTGTACGTCGGCAAGCTCACCGCGGTGCCTGACGGTTGGCAGAGCTATGTCATCTTCGTCGTGCGCGACAATCGAGCGGCCGATTTCATTTTTCAAACCAGCGACATGACGTGGCAGGCCTATAACCGCTGGCCTTCGCAATTTGCGCTGTATGACGACGGCAAAACTGTCTGGTACTGGGGCGGCTGCGTGCAGGTCAGCTTCAATCGTCCCTATGGAAAGTACTGCCAGATTCTCGACGCCCCACTGTCCACCGGATCGGGCGAGTTTTTTCTGTGGGAATTTCCGCTTGTCTTCTGGATGGAATCGCTCGGCTACGACGTGACGTATATCTCGAACCTGGACACGCACCGCGACGCCGCCGGCCTGCGGCGGGGCAAGGGCTTTCTGAGCGTCGGCCACGACGAATACTGGACGATCGAGATGTTCGAAAACGTTCGTGCCGCGATCCGCTCGGGAATCAACGTGGCGTTCTTGTCCGGCAACGCCGTTTGCGGGCGTGTCAAGCTCGACGAAACGTCCAGGGCGTTTGAGCGCGTGGGCGTGTTCGGGCCGCCGGGCGGAATGCGCGACTTCGAAAACATGAAATCGCTGGAACACGTTCGCCCCTACGCGAACGAATTGATCGGGGCCCACAGCACCGGCCCGGTGACCGGCGGCGCCGATTGGGTTTGCTCGTTGCCCCAGCATTGGATTTACGAGGGCACGCTGATGCAATCCGGCGACCGCATTGGGGGGCTGATCGGATGGGAATGGCACGGCGATCCAGCGGAGATTCCGGGCCTCGAAGTCGTGGCCACCGGCGCCACGCAATCGGCGCCCGACATGCCCAACGGCGGACAATACACAGCGACCGTCTATCCCGGTCCCCGGGGGAACTTCGTGTTCAACGCGGCCACGTGCTGGTGGGCCGACGGCTTGAGCGCGCCGCCCGGATACGTTCGGCCCAAGGTGTACACCGAACCGCAAGGTCCCGATGCGCGCGTGCAACGCATCACGCGCAATATCCTGGACCGCATCGCCCAAGGGTAGCTTCGGCCGGGGTCACTTTTGCGAAGCGAGTTTCGGCTCCGCATTTTTCGCCCTGGCGGCGGCCCGCTTGGCCTGCTGTTCCTCGCGCAGTCGCTGGCGCGTGGCGAGCTTCCGCTGTCGCGATTGATCCTGCTCGTCAAGTGCCTGTTGCTCCCGCAATGCCGCCTGTTGCATTTGTTGCATGGTGAGCGCTTGCTGCATTTGCCGCAGGTTGAACTGCTGCAGCGATCCAGACGCCATGGAACTTGTGCCCATGGTCAAGCCAGTAGCCATCGACGGCATGGTTGTCAAAGGCATGCCGAGCGACATTGGGGGCACGAAAGTCGTCATGCCCCCGCGTTGACAGCCTCCGGCCATGCTGCCGCCCGGGCGCTGCGCGTAAGCATCGGCGACGAGCGATCCGCAAAGGGCAACGACGACCAGGAATGCGAAGCGAATCATCTGGTGGCCTCCTCTATCGGCCGGACCGCGAGACGGTCCGTAGAAATGACGTTTCTGTTCCGTTGCTGCCAAGACTGGCAGGCCAGACCTCGCCCCTAACGAATCCTAACACAGAGTTGCTCGCGAAGGCAAATCTTGCTCGGCGTCCACCGCCCCCCGCTTGCGCGACATCAGTCGACAATCCGTACCCGCTTGACGGCCTCTTGCCACCAAGCGCCCAGCGGGCCACGATCGATGCTTTGCCGGGCCATTTTGCCGGTGGCGCGCTCCAGGTCCAGCGTGGCGATAACGGCCTCTTCGCCGTACATGCTGGCCTCGTGAACAATGTTGCCGTCGGGAGCAATCACGCGGCTTTGGCCGTGCGAGCCCGATGCATCCGGGTTGGCCGGCGCGTTGGCCTGGACGACGTAGACCGTGTTTTCCACGGCCCGAGCCTGGATCTGGGCCCGGTACGGGTCGATCTTTGTCGGCTGGTCGACGCCCGACTCGTGCGACAGATAGAACTCCACCCGAGCGCCCGCCAGGACTGGCAGGCGAACCAGCTCGGGATAGCGCTCGTCGTGGCAGATGATGATCGAGCAGGGGATGCCGTCGACCTTGAACACCGAAAGATGGTCGCCGCCGTCGGGCCACGACTCGGCGAGCTGAATCTTGTGATAGCGCTCGATCACGTTGCCCTGGGGATCAATGACGACGGCCGAGTTGTACAGCTTGTTGCCGTCTCGGTGCGGCATGCCGATCACGGCATACACCGCGTGCTCTCGACAGGCCTGAGCCACCTGCTGCAATGCGCCGGCTAATCGCTCGGGCGAAAGGGCCTGCATGGTGTCGCGGTCGAAATAACCGCTCAGCGAGCACTCGGGAAACACGACCACGCGCGCGCCGTCCCGCGCGCAGCGCTCCAGGTGTTGCTTTGTCTTGCTGATGTTCTCGTCGAGATTGCGCGTCGAGCGCATTTGCACGGCCGCGACGCGGATGGTGCGGGCCGGCTTCGCCGCGGAAGGAGCCAGTGCGCTGGTTGGCGCGCTCGGGGTCGCTTCGTCGCCCCCGCAGCTTCGCGCCGCGTGGAGATACAGGACCGACACCAGCGCCAAGGCGACAACTGATAACCGCATACAGAATCTCCAGCGAGGCCAGGATGAATGAGCACGGCTCGACGGCTCGATTATAGTGTCCGCGCGCAGGCCAGCGAATTACCTTCGGATGAGTTGCGCAATCAGCCGACCAATTCGGCGATCGGCCGGTAGTGATCTGCCAGATATTGCGGGCGGCCGGACAGGTCGGTGACCGTGGTATTTTCCGCGTCGATGCCCAGCCGGTTATAGAGCGTGGCGTGCACTTCCTCGAAGTGGACCGGGCGGTCCTTGGCCTCGGAGGCCGTGCGATCGGTCGAACCGATGACCTGGCCGGTGCGCATGCCGCCGCCGGCCAGCAGGGCGCACGAGACGTTGGGCCAGTGGTCGCGGCCGGCCGCTGCATTGATCTTGGGCGTGCGGCCGAACTCGCCCCATACGACCACGCTGACGTCCTTGTCCAAGCCTCGCTGGTGCAAATCTTCGACCAGCGCGCTGACGCCCTGATCCAACGGCGGCAGGTTTTCTCGCGCGAGCGCGAAGTTCGAGCCGTGGTAATCCCAGAAGCTGAAGCTGACAGTGACCACGCGGACGCCGGCTTCGACGAGTCTTCGCGCGGTGAGAAAATGTTGCATCAGTCGCGGGGCGCCGTCGCCTTGATGCCGCGGCGTGCCGTAGCCATAACGATCGCGCAGGGCGCGCGGCTCTTTTTCCAGATTGAGGGCTTCGGCCAGCCGGCTGGAGGTGAGCACGCCCAAGGCTTGCCGCTGGAAGGCGTCCATGCCGTCCATCATGCCGGTGGTGTCGGCCTGGCGGTTGAAGTTGTCGAAAGCCCGCACCAGCCCCTTGCGATCGTCGAGCCGCTCGAGCGAGACGCCTTGCAGCACGAGATCGTCCTTGCCCTCGCCGTTGGGTTGAAACGGTGCGTAGGCCGGGCCCAAAAAACCCGGCTTGCCCGAGTTGTAGGGCGTGTGCTGCATCTTGGGCGACAGGCCGACGTAGGGC
>JBGQHN010000339.1:0-4148 GCA_041497975.1 Planctomycetia bacterium
CGCCAAGGGCCAGAAGCTCGATGCCTGCGTCGTCGGCGAGCCGACCAGCGCCGAGCGGCTCGGCGACATGATCAAGATCGGCCGGCGCGGCAGCCTCAACGGCTACCTCACCGTGCATGGCGTGCAAGGCCACACCGCCTATCCGCACCTCGCCGACAATGCCGCGCACCGGCTCGTCGCCATGCTCAACGGGCTGCCGGAGCATTACCATGCCCTGCCGATCGACGAAGAAATCCCCGCCGGGGCCGTTGTCGATCGCATCTGGTATGACGGATGCAGCCGCGGCCTGTTCATGGCCGTCTCGCACCCCAGCTATAGCCTCGTTGCGGATGGCGCTGAGGCAGAGCGCCGCCGTCACATCGGTTTCGCAGAATTCCGGCGGATCCCGCTGGCGTCGATCGCGGAGGAAGGAATCGCGATCCGACCCGAGGATGCAAATGGCCGACTGCAGCCGATCGTTCCGCTCTCCGAATGGCATGGCAAACGGCCAAAAGAAGTCGTAAGGTCGCCTGGCCTGGAGATTACCGAAAACATCCCGCCGTTCGCGTTCTTTTGCGTGGAGGTCAACGGCTATATTTTGAAGTTGAAAAATCTGTGCAACGGGGAGATCGCGGCCGGATCAGAATTAAAACTCGATCTGTCGCGAACTCGTCTGGGCTGGGTGCTATCGCGCGATCGACGCATCCGATGGGAGGTTGAAGTCGTGGGCGATTTCGAATTTAAACGTGTAGCCGTCGGCGATGTGATTCCGGGCGTCGGCAGCGCGCTTGCTTCCTTTGGCCGCGATGATTTGCCCAGCCACGCAGGGGTCAAGAAGGCGATTCAAGAAACGCTCGCCAACGCTCTCCCGCTCGAGCTGCGCGAGTCGACCGCGGCCGACGCCCAAACCTTGGAACAAGTCGAGAAGCTGGTCGACGAAATCGACATGGAACACGCGTACAGAACATTTTTTCAAGGTCCAAATGGCGCTGGGAGGGGACCACACGTGTCCACTGCCTTCCAGCCGGGCGATCACGCCTACATCCTCACTATCGAGAGCATGATCTTGCTGATTGAAAATTGCTCGGGCGAAACAATCCCCAAAGACTCGCGGATCGAACTAGATTTCAACGCCATGGCCGGTTTCGCGCGGCTGCCCGACGGACGCTTATTGGCCATCAAGGTCGTCGATGAAGCGATTCAAACCAAAACCGCGCGCGCGATCGAGGCGCACGCCCGCGACGGCGGCCCGGTCGACTCGACCCCGGGCCCGACCTGGCATGATCGGCCGTCGCTGCTGTAGCCCATAGGTAGAGCACATAGATGATCAAATTCGTTGGCGGAAACCTGAACGAGTTAGCCGGCGCGATTCTTAACATCTGTGCCCGCGGCTATGCGACGAAAATCTCGTTCTCCATCAACGCGGATGGCGTGTTCACGGTCGACTTTTCGGACGGCGAGCCGATCCGAGAGCCCATTTTTTCACTGGCGCCGGATGCGAAATTCCTGCTGCCATTTTCGGCCCTTTGCGCCAATCCAGACTTGCTAGGTGCGGCAGTCTGGGCCTGCGCGCATCCACAGGGCGCGCGGCCCGGAAATGGCATGCTGATGGACGAGTTGCTTAGAATTGCGATCAATCACGACAAGCCGACCATGCTGTGAACCTATGAGCGAATCGACCGGTTACATCCGATTCGTCGGCGGACCGTGGCACAACCGCCATGAGTGCGTTCGCTGGCGGACCGCCATCGCAGTCGACGTCGCCGCGCCGGTCCCTGTCGCCTACCTGTCTGCTGACGCTCCGATCGTTCGCCTGGACATTCGCCGGGAAGTCTATCAGCTTACTCCGATGCAAAGCGCCTCTGGCAGCCTTTATCTCGAATACCACGCCGACCGCGAGCACGAACATTCGGGCGAGGATTTCGTTTGCGAAATCGGCGACGGGCTCGACCATCTGTTCACCATCGAGTTGCTGCGCGTGATGCGCAAGCATGGCATGCACTTTCGAGGTTTTCTGGCCGACGCGCTCAATCAATGCGTCCAGTCTCCACTGGCCGTGTTGCCGCCACCCACGCCGACCGAAGTTTGGGCTGCTTTTCTGCTAGGCGTGCCACTATCCAACTGCGGCCGCGGGAATATGCTCGGCGATGGCGATAGGATTCACACTCCCTGGTCCGATCCCGAGGCGCCGATCGTCGACCAATTGTGCGCGATCGATCGAGCGTTCTTGATGACTACTGGCTATCCGCTGCGCCAGGTCGCATGTGCGCCCCACACTTGGTTCCTCGACATTCTCCGCAACCGGCAAATCAAGAATCTGATGAAATGGGGCTGTCCGTTCCAATCCAACAATATACATCATGCCAAAATTCACGATTGTGAATTCCTCATTGACGACTCGGCCGAAGTGCAACGCAAGTTCTGCGGTCTGCCCAACGAGACCGAAACGCTCTTCGCCTCCCAAATGTTCGATCTGACAGCCGAGGATCCACGCTACGACGCCCACGGCTCCGCAAAAATCCTCAGCCCGGCCGGTTTGGCGGTGTTGACGACCCGGTTTTGAACGAAGCCTGCTAAGCCGCCAGCGGTCCGCCTGCGGTTCGTCATTGGTCATTCGGCCTTCGTCATTTCCTGCCAATGTTGTTTGACAATTCAACCCCCAAGTTTGCGCCTCCCGCGCGGGTGCGGATGTTGGACTGGTGCCGCCGTTGGATCCAGAACGAGAACGGCCGGCCCTACGACCACAACGCCTACCCGCACGCCGGCGCCCCGGGCGGACCATGCGACGCCTTCGATGATCCGGCGATCCGCGAAATCGTGCTGCAATACGCCTCGCGACTGACCAAAACTTTCTTCGGGCAAGCGGCCTGCCTGTTCACGGCCGCGACGGCTCCGGCACCCATGATGCTGGTGAGTCTCAGCGAAAAGCTGACCACCGACATCATGGCCCGCAGCTACACGATGCTGGAAAAGTGTCCGCCCCTGGCCGCCGAGCTGCTGCCTGAGAACCGGCGGGCCGGCGACGAAATCGAATTGGCCGATTGCCATCTCTACGGCGGCTGGGCGCGGGCCATCGGCACCCTGGCCGACAAAGATATCAAGATCGGGCATGCCAATGAGATCGACAAGTGGGAACGCCTGTCGACGTCGACCGAAGGCGACCCGCTGGAACTATTCTTGGAGCGGGCCAAAAACTATCCCAACTACAAATTCATTCTCGAGAGCACGCCCACGATCGCCCCCTATCGCGATCAGCAGGGCAAGTGGCACGGCTCGCGCGTCGAACGGGCCCGGCTGGCCAGCAGCAATTGCAGCTTTCATGTCCCCTGTCCTCATTGCCGCAAGTATCAGACCTTAAAGCTGGCCCGGCTCAAATGGGACAAGGACGAAAACGGCGAGCCCGACCTGGACGTCGCTTTCAAGACGGCCCGTTACGTATGCGAGCACTGTAATGGCGAAATCCGCGATCAGCATCGGGCCGCCATGATCCGCATGGGCGTGTGGCTGCCGGAGGGTTGCGGGCTCGACCACGCAAAAGCCCTGGCCGTCGCTCAAGAGCGGCATGAGCAACTGGCCAACGACACGTTTTCAAAAATCCTGCCGGGGCCCTATTGGCGGCAAGAGTACGTTTTGGGCACGCCGGCGCGCGACGGTTATGCGGCCGGCTATCAGCTTTCGAGTTTGTACGCCCTCTCGCTGACCTGGGGCCGGATCGCCGCCAAATGGCTCTCGGTGCAGGGCAACCCTGTCAATCTATGGGGCTTCATCAACGGCTGGCTGGGCGAGACGTGGAAGATCGAAAAGCGGACCGAGGACTGGGAAGCGGTCAGCCGGCGTCTGATCGTCGACGTGCCGCGCTTTTTATGCCCGGTGTGGAGCACGTTTCTGGCCGCGGGCATCGACAAACAGACCGATCATTACGTGTTCGTGATTCTGGCGTGGGGTCCTGCCAGCACGTGCCACGTCCTGGACTATGGCACGCACGAAAACCTGGAGTGGATCCACGCAAACATTATCACCAGAGAGTATCAACATGCTGATGGGGGCCCGCCCTTGCGGGTCGACAAGACGCTGATCGACACCGGTTTCGAACCGGCCGAGCCCTACCACTATTCGCGCGATTGCCTGGAGAAAAACCCGCCGATCGTAATGCTGGCCTGCAAGGGATC
>JBGQHN010000340.1:0-4137 GCA_041497975.1 Planctomycetia bacterium
CCATTCGTTGCTCAAATAACGAGCGCGGGTGTGCTGTCCGTTATCGCAACAAAGGGCAGTCTGATTAAGGCTGTTCTATAACTCGCGTGCCAAACGCGATAATTCACTTTTCAAACGGCATCACTACCGCCAATTCCCCAACGAACGACAGCCGAAAACACGCCCGCGGCGAGCCTGATTCGGATCGGAGCAGTTCGCCTGGCTGGAGCTATCCCCCAGGGTTCAAAGTATAATGCTGTCGCGACTCGCGGCCCGGCGAAGCTGAATGTTTCAACCGTCGCGGAGATTTCTCGATTGCCGGGCGAAATGCCGCTTGCACGACCTGCCAACGTGTATTATCCGTTGCTAAAACTACTGATGGCCGCCTTGCCAATGTCGCAGGGCCGACCAACGGGAGGCCCGGAAATACGAGTGCCAGCGTTGGATACTCCGGACATTGGCATTGCAGCGATTAATAAACAGGGCTGGCAAACGGCATCGCGGGGAGTTATCACGATTTTGTCTCAATCAGCGTCAGGGCAGCGTTGGGAGGCTCGGGCGACGTTGCGTTTCGCGATCAAGTCGGTGACTGCCGGCGCGGTGCTGATGCTCATCAACGCGGTCGTGATGGCCGATTCGCCCGACAACAGTTGGCCCAATTTTCGCGGGCCCAAGCGAAACGGCATTGCGCCCGACGCCGACTTGCTGACCCACTGGCCAACCGATGGACCCACGCTGGTGTGGGAAACGGTCGGAGCGGGGCGCGGTTATTCGAGTCTGGCAATTGCCGGCAAGCGTATCTACACGCTGGGCGACAATCCCTCGACCGCCGACGACAAGGACGAATACCTGCTTTGTTTCGACCAGGTCGATGGCAAACAGCTGTGGAGGGCGAAACTCGGTCCGGCCTGGGCCACGGGCAAGCCCAATTGGCAAAGCTCTCGCAGCACTCCCAGCGTCGATGCCGAAAGGATTTATGTGCTCACCGCGCACGGCGAGTTGATTTGCTGTGAGACGTCGGGCAGGGAATTGTGGCGCAAAAACCTGACGAAGGATTTCGAGGGGAAGAAGGCCGACGGTTGGGGATACAGCGAGTCGGTATTGATCGATGGCGACAAGGTGGTGTGCACGCCCGGCGGCCAGCGGCACACGCTTGTGGCCCTGGATAAACGATCGGGCGACACCGTGTGGTCGGCGTCGCGGCCTGATGACCGCGGGGCCGGGCATGCCTCGATCGTGGTTGCCATGGCGGGCAGCACGCGCGTCTACGTGCAATCCACCGGCAGCGGCCCCATGGGAGTGCGCGCCAAGGATGGCAAGCTGCTGTGGACGTACGATATCGATAAGACCACGGCGGTCATTCCCACGCCCATCGTCCGCGACGACCTGGTATTTTTCTCGGCCGGGTACGTCCGCGGGGGCGCGCTGCTCAGGCAAGTGCCCACGAAAGACGCCGAGGTGAGCATCCAAGAGGTGTATCCCCTCAAGCGAGAGCTGGCCAATAAGCACGGCGGAATCGTCCTCGTGGGAGATTATGTGTATGGCGATTCGGACGATCGCGGCATTCCCTTTTGCGCCGAGTTGATGAGCGGCGATCTCCAATGGAAGTCACGCGGATCGGGGCGCGATTCTGCCTCGCTGGCCGCCGCGGACGGCCATCTTTATGTGCGCTATGCCGATGGCACGATGACATTGGTCAAAGCTTCGCCCGAGGCATTGGAGGAGGTCGGCAGCTTCAAGATTCCCCACGGTGGCGATCGGCCAGGTTGGTCGCATCCGGTGATCGCCGACGGCAAACTCTACCTCCGCGAAGGCGACGCAATCTTGTGCTATGAACTACGGAAGTAAGGCGACTTGAATGACGCGTCCGTGTCCGCCGGAAGATCAGATCTGTGGCCAGTCCCGCAGGTCTTTCCCTGACATCCCTCGGCTAAAACCGCGTGCCACGGTTCCGAGAATGTATAGAATCAAGGCAAGGCCGTTCGTGCAGCTTGGGGCGAGCGCGTGCCCGGCATCCGCTGCCGGTAAAATCGGGTCGAGGGGTATCGCTCGTCGCCCAAGGAAGGGAGGTAATCGCACACGCCATGCGGTACGCGGCGCTTAGCGTCAGTTTTGTCAAATGGATGATTTCAATCGTCGTGGCGTAAATTAAGGCCGGCTTCGGCCGGCAGGAGAAGTCCTATGTCGGAAGTTCCCGTGAAGCTTTCCCCAAGCGAGCGCGACTTACTGGTGCGCTTGTTGGGCGCCGAGCTGAAGCAAAAACGCGTCGAAGTACACCGGACCGAATTCTCGAGAGAGTTTCGACATCATGTCGAGGCGGAAGAAACTCTGATCGACGAGCTGTTGGCTAAGATTTCACAAGCCGCCGAGGTCGGCTAACGGGCCGTTGAAAAATGGGACTGGCTCCGAGCCAGTCGGCGCGAAATTGGTGAGAAACCGTGTCCGCGAGGTGCCTGTCCCAATTTTTCAACAGGCAACGCTACGCCATGATCTCGCGAATCGGCTGGCCGAAGTCGATGGCCAGGCGCTTGCGGCCGGGCACCTCGAGCCGTTTGGCGTCCAGGCCCAACTGGTGCAAGACGGTGGCATGAACGTCGGTGACGTAGTGGCGGTTTTCGATGGCGTGAAAGCCCAAGGCGTCGGTCGCGCCGTGGGCCATGCCGCCTTTCAGCCCGCCGCCGGCCATCACCACCGAAAACGCGAACGGGTGGTGGTCGCGCCCGTCCGTTCCTTGCGTGCCGGGCGTGCGGCCAAACTCGGTGCCAATCACCACGATCGTCTCGTCCAGCATGCCGCGCTGCTTGAGATCCTTAATCAGTGCCGCGATCGGCTGATCGACCTCGGTGCACGTCTTGCTGTGATTGGCCCGCAAGCCCCCGTGGGCATCCCAGGCGCCGGCCCCGCCGTTGGAGCCGTGAAAAATCTGCACGAAGCGCACGCCTTGCTCCGCCAGCCGCCGCGCGACCAGGCATTGCCTGCCGAAGTCGGCGGTTTCTTTACGGTCCAGGCCGTATAGTTTCCGCGTCGCTTCCGTTTCCTGGTCGCAGTTGACCACCTCCGGCACTGCCGTCTGCATGCGAAAAGCCAGCTCGTACGACTTGATGCGGGCCCGGATGGCCGCGTCGCGCGGATACTCGACGGCCGTCAACTGGTTGAGCCGCGCCAGCAGCTCGAATTCGCCCTGCTGTTCTTCGCGATACATGTCGGCCGGCACGGCGAAGGGCAGGGGGCTCTTGGGATCCACGCCCAAACGCACGCCGCTGTGCTCGGGTCCGAGATAATTGGCGCCGTGCGCGCCGATGCCGCCGCAGCAATCGGCGATCGGGGTGCCGAGCACGACGAACCGGGGCAGGTTGTCGTTCAACGAGCCCAGTCCGTAATGGATCCACGACCCGATCGTGGGAAACTGGCCTTCGAGCACGTGGCGGCCCGTGTGGAACTGCAATTGGGCGCCGTGATCGTTGTCGGTGGTCCACATCGAGCGGACGATCGCCAGGTCGTCGGCGCACTCGCCCAGGTGCGGCCACCAGTCGCTCATGTCCAACCCGCTTGAGCCCCGCTTGACAAACCCGACTTGCGGCGGGAACAGCTTGTGGCGGATCGTGCCATTGGCGTTGTTCTGCACGAAGGGTCGCAGGTTCTCGTGCACGAACGTGGCGGTCAGCACGTCCTTGTGCGGGGTCTCGCCGATCTCCTTGCCGGCGAATTCGACAAGCGCCGGCTTGGGGTCAAAACTTTCCAGGTGGCTCATGCCGCCGACCAGGAAGATCCAGATGACGCGCTTGGCCCGAGGCACTACGTGCGGCAGGGCGCCGGGCGCTGCTCGCGTCTCGGCCGCGCCGGCCCGAGTGATTCCGTCGCCAAGCAGCATGTCGCCCAGCGCCAGGCCCGTGAATCCCATTCCCACGTCGGCCAGAAAGGCGCGGCGAGCAATCGGCAGGGCGCCGCGGTGGTGACGGATCGGCTTCATGGGATCAAGCGTGACCGTTTGTGGAACAGCGTGCCGCAGGTGGGACGTGAACCCACACGCTCCTGCGCGAGGCGCCTTGGGATGCACCAAGCACCGCGCTCGATTGTATCCGCGATGCATTTGCCGAGCCAATCCTGCCCCGGGGATTGTCCGGATATTCACGTCCAATCGGTCGCGTTACAAACCAC
>JBGQHN010000341.1:0-4130 GCA_041497975.1 Planctomycetia bacterium
ACGTCCTCGACCGTGTGGTGCTGATCGACGTGCAGATCGCCGGCGGCGCGCACGGTCAGGTCGAAGGCGGCGTGCTTGGCCAACAGCGTCAGCATGTGGTCGAAGAAGCCGACGCCCGTGTCGATCTGCGACTGGCCCGAGCCGTCGAGATTCAGCTCCAATTCGATTTCGGTTTCCGTCGTCTTTCGCCGGATGTGAGCGGTGCGTGGCATGGCGATTGGTCTCGTGCTCCCTCGATACATCGGGCGGAGCGAAAACAGGCGGAACAAACGTCGGCAGCGGCGATAGTCAAATCATCGTCTTCAGCAGGGCCAGGCAGGCGTCGATTTGTTCGTCGGTGCCGACGGAAATCCTCAGCCCGTCCCCCCAGCCGGAATAATCCATGTATCGCACCAGAATGCGGTTGGCTTTCAGCTTTTCATAAATCGGCCGCAGCGGGACGCTGGGGTGCGGATTCCATACAAAGTTAGCCTGCGAATTCTCGGTTGCAAAACCCATCTGGCGCATCGCCTGGATCAGACGCTGGCGAGTTTTCACGATTTTGGCCCGATTTTCGGCCAGCCATGCCTGGTCGTCGATGGCCGCCGTGGCGCCTGCGATTGCCAGCGAGTCGACGTTGTAAGAATCCTTGACCTTCACGAATTGCTCGATCAGGCGCGGCTGCGCGACAAGGATGCCGAACCGCAGCCCGGCCAGCGAATAGCTCTTGCTCAGCGAGCGCGAAACCATGATCTTGTCGCACCGGGCGACCAGCGACAAACAGTTACCGTCCGCGAAATCGGCATAAGCCTCGTCGACCAGCAGGGGACAGGGAAGCCGCTGGGCCAATTCCAGAATTCGCTCGGGCGGAAGCACCGTGCCCGAGGGACTGTTGGGATTGGGAAGAAACGCGAGCTTCAGATCCGGCGCGCTGGCGGCGAACTTGTCCGAGAGCGACCAGTCGGGTTCGAAAGGTATTTCCTCCGCCCGCGCGCCCTGCAATTGGGCCAGCGTCTTATAGAGGATGTAGCTCGGGTACGGCAGCCGCAGGCATTGCTTTTGCCCCACCAGGGCGCGGGTGACAATCGTCAGTATGTCGTCGCTGCCGTTGCCGCACAGGATCCAATCGGGATCCACCCCCAGCACCTCGCCGGCCCGCTGGCGGAAGGCATTTGCCATGGGATCGGGGTAACGCGACAGTCCACGTTCGAGCACCTGGGCGATCGCGTGCTTGACCGCGGACGACGGCGGATAAGGATTTTCGTTCGTGTTGAGCTTGATGAATTTGCCGACCTGCGGCTGCTCGCCGGGAACATAGCCTTGCATCTGCTCGATTTCAGGTCGAAAGTACGACATGCACCAGGTGACCGTTTGCGAGAATTCGTTCCGGCGACAACTAAAACCCTTCGAATCGGCTTAGGTGGGACGCGCCGGACCGCCGGGCGGTTCGCTCGAATCCGTAAAACGCACGTCGATGCTCGCCCGATGAGCCGTCAAACCCTCCTTGTCGGCCATCGTCCGCACGTCGCCGGCCAATGCGGCCAGGCCCTCGGGCGAAAAATGGATGATGCTGCCAGTGCGCAGGAAATCGCGGGCCGAAAGGCCGCTGGCGAACCGCGCCGTGCCGCCGGTGGGTAGCACGTGGGACGGCCCGGCCGCATAGTCGCCCACGGCCACCGGGCTGTACGGGCCCACGAACACGGCGCCGGCATGGCGGATCTGGGGGACCAGCTCTTCGGCATTGTCGATCGCCAGGTGCAAATGTTCCGGCGCAATTTCATCGGCCAGCGCCGCGGCCTGGTGCGCACTCTCGACAAGAATCAAGGCGCCGAACTGCTCCAAGCTTTGCCGCGCCAGATCGCCGCGCTCAAGGTGCGCCGTCTGGCGCTCGAGTTCGGCGGCCGTGGCCGCCAGCGTCAGCTCGCTCCAGGTGATCAAAATGCTGGCGCCGGGGGCGTGCTCGGCCTGCGCGATCAAATCGGCCGCGACGAAATCGGGCCGCGACGTAGCATCGGCGATCACGACGATTTCGCTGGGACCGGCGATCGAATCGATGTCGACGTCGCCGTACACGGTCTTTTTTGCCAACGCGACAAAAAGATTGCCAGGACCGACGATCTTGTCGACTTGCCGGATTCCCTGCACGCCGTAGGCCAATGCCGCGACGGCCTGGGCGCCGCCCATCCGGTAAACTTCGCCAATGCCCAACTCATGGCACGTGGCCAGCAGGTCTCGATTGTACGCGCCGTAGGGCGTGGGCGGCGCGACCACCGCGAGTTCCCGTACGCCCGCTGCTTGTGCCGGAACGGCCGTCATCAACACGGTCGACGGATACGCCGCGGCCCCCCCCGGCACGCAGATGCCGACACGGTCCAATGGCAAGTATCGCTGCACCAGGTATCCGCCGTGCGGCCGCGCAATTCTTACGTCGGCGGGTACAAGCGCGCGTTGAAATTCGAGTATGTTCGCGCGAATGCGGCGAATCGTGGACAGAAACCCGGCATCGGCCTGGTCATGGGCAGCCTTGAGTTCCGCGGGCGGCACGCGCAGCGAGTCGGCGGTGAGTCGCGCGCCGTCGATCCGCGCCGAATAGTCGAGAACCGCGGCCAACCCTTGTTGCCGAACATCCGCGCAGATGCGTTCCGCCACTTCCAGCGGCGTCATGTCTCGGCCGAACACTTCGATCGTGCGACGGCGGCCCGCTTCGCTGACGACCTGGCCCCGCGGGCTCAATCGGTCGCGCAGAGCGGCCAGGGCCGCGCGTGCGTCGCTCTGGCGGCTGTCGATGCGCCGAATTTTGATGGGATCGAAAGTCATCTCTTGTCTGTCGGTACGCGGCAAGTTGATCGAACAATCCAGCTCTCCAGTATTTCACATTGGGTCTCGTCGCCGCGTCTTTTCGCGACATCAAAGCACTGCTGGACAAGCCAGCAGTGGCACCCAATTTGAAAAACCGACAGCCCTGTCGAAAACCCCCCGCCACTGGTCATGGCCTTGTGGCCGGGATACGATGAATCGGCAATTGTGCTTTCGTGTCGTCGAAACATCCATTCTGTCTGGTGGCGCAGCCGGGGAACAGCCCAGACGTTATTTGCAGCTCGGCAAGGAGTCAAGAATGCCGGAGAAACCGCTCGATTTTCGCAGCGACACCGTCACCAAACCCACGCCGGCCATGCGGGCCGCGATGGCCAAGGCCGAGGTTGGGGACGATGTTTTTGACGAGGATCCCACCGTGCACGCTCTGCAGCGGCGGATCGCCGACCTGTTGGGCAAAGCGGCCGCGGTGTTTGTCCCTTCGGGCTCGATGTCGAATCAAATCGGAGTTCGCATCCATTGCCGACCCGGCGACGAGTTTATTTGCGAAGCAGGCTGCCATATCTACAACTACGAGCAAGGCGCCTATGCGCAACTGAGCGGAGTGGCCGCGCGCACCGTCGAAGGTCGGGACGGCGTGATGCGGGTGGAGCAACTGACCGGGTTGATACGCGGTGACAACGAACATCTCGTACGCACGCGGCTGGTGTGTTTGGAGAATACCCACAACCGCGGCGCCGGGCGGATTCAACCGTTTGAGATCGTCGAGTCGATTTGCAATTGGGCCCACGCCAACGATCTGCGGACGCATCTCGACGGGGCGCGGTTGTTCAACGCCGTCGTGGCCACCGGCATCGACGCGCGGCGCTGGGCCGAGCATTTCGATACCGTCAGCGTTTGCTTCAGCAAGGGGCTGGGCGCACCGGTTGGATCGGCGCTGACGGGCCCGAAGGATTTGATGCAAGAAGCTCGCCGGCATCGCAAGCTGTTCGGCGGCGGCATGCGTCAAGCCGGAGTGCTGGCCGCGGCGGCCTTATACGCGCTGGATCACCATGTCGAGCGATTGGCGGAGGACCATGCCAACGCCAGCCGCCTGGCTGAAGCGGTGCGCGGCATCCGCGGCCTGGAGGTGGTGGGCGATACGGTCGACACCAATATCGTGATCTTCCGCGTCGAGGCGTCGCTGGGCACGGCCGCCGAATTCTGCCAGCGGTTGAAGGACCAGGGCCTGTTGATGCTGGCCATCGGCGCCCAGCAAGTCCGCGCCGTCACGCACCTGGACGTGGACGAGAGCGATGCCGTCCGGGCCGGCGAGATACTGGCCGAGGTGGCCGAGC
>JBGQHN010000342.1:0-4123 GCA_041497975.1 Planctomycetia bacterium
CAGCGTCGCCCATGAATTGGCGCGCTTCGCGTTTCTTGCCGCGGTCGTGAACATTGCGCTGGCCGTGAATGCCGCGCAGCCGCCGCAGGCGGCACGATCCCCGGCTGTGCCGCCGAAGGAGTCAAGCCCCGGCGCTTCGGCCCCCCAGGCGCCGCCCTCACAGGCTGCCGGCGGGTCGCAACGCCCGGACAACGAACACTCGAAGCCAGCGCCGACGAACGGCGAAGAGCAACGACTTCCGTCCGCGCCAATCCACCGCGTATTGGTTCCCACGGACGAACAGCAAAACCCCGTCGGTGGGAAATACTACGTCCCCGAGGAACTCTATCGCCAACTTCATCGACTGGCCGCCAGCGCGAGCGGCCAACAGAATGACTGGCTCATCACGCGCGGCGTCTATCAAGGCACACTCGCGCGCGATGCGGTCAATCATCGGTTAGGCCTGACGCATCTCAAGGCTCACTTCGACTTGCACGTGTTTCAGTCGAACGCGCAAGTCCAGTTGCCCTTGGCCCGCGAGGGGATGGCAAAAACAATTGTCGGCGCTCGTCTCGAAGGCCGTCCGATTCCAATCGCGTGGAACGCCGCGGGCGATGCCCTCGTCGTCGGTACATTGTTGGCTGATCGGTATCGGCTCGAGCTCGATTTGCAGCCGCCACTACAAGCCGATGCAAGCGGCGCGGGCTTCGACATGGCGATTCCCCCCCTGCCCAATGCCACGCTCGAGCTGACGTTTCCCGCCGATGGGCCAACGATCGAGTTGCCCACCGCGCGCGGACAGATCCGAGTGCAAAAAGAACGCGGGGAATTGTCCGCTCAGCTCGGGTCGTCCGATCGCCTGGCGGTTCGCTGGCCCGTGGGTGTCGGCTTGGGAGCCGCGCCCAATCTGGAAGTGGAAGAGCTGATTTGGGTCAAAGTTCGACCGGGAACCACAATGCTGGACGCGAAGTTCAAGTATCGCGTTCTGGGCGGGCGAGTGCAGCAGATTCGTCTTTTGACCGACCCCCGGCTGCGGCTGTTGCCATCGACCAGTCCCGAGTCGCCGGTCGCCGCGGTGCACACTATTCCCGGCGATCCGCAACGGATCGATCTGGAACTCGCTCGCCCCGTTTCGGATCAGGTGGTGGTCGACCTGTCGTTTTTGGTGACCAACACCTCGGGCGTCGGCAACCTGCGGCTGCCGCGCTTGGAATCGAGTTCGGCGCGGGCGTCCAAACGCTGGCTGGCCGTTACGGTCGACGCGGCGCTACAGCCCAAGATACAAGCCGGCGAAGACTCGAAGACCATCGACATCCCGGACTTTGCAACCGCTTGGGGCGCGGCGGACTCCCGGCCGCAAGCCGCCTACTCCATTCCCCGCGGCGAGCCGGTTTGGGTCCTGGCCACCCAGCCCAACGAGCCACGTACGACCGTGGAGCAAATCCTGGCGGTGAGCCTCGGTCGCAGCGCGTCGCCAGTCCAATTCGACGCACAGTTGTCGATCGCCGGAGGACATCTGTTGCAGTTGGGCCTGCAAGGGCCCAGCGGATTGGTCGTCGAAAAGGTGTCGATGCTGGAGGACGAATTGCAACGCGTGACGCGGTGGTCAGTCGACGACCACGGACGCATCACGGTTTTTTTGAATGCCCCGGTGGACGGCCGCCAGCGATTGTCGTTGCGCGGGCGCTGGGACGCGGTGCATAGCGACGCGTTTCAAGCTCCGCGCTTCGAACTGCTCGGCGCGGAAACCAAGAAGAGCCAATTGCAACTCTATCGCCAACCGGCCGTGCTGGCCGATATCAAAAGATCCCCGTCAGCAAGCGAGGTTCAAGCCGACGAGAACGAAGACCTCGACGATTTTGGGGCCTTGCTCGGACGCTATCTGCTGGAAGACCCACAAGCGAACGTGACCATCACCCTGGCGCCCAACGTTCCCAAGTCACGAGCGGTTGCCATGACCTACTTGCAGCGCGACGCGGATCGCTGGATGGCGGATTTTCACTACCATCTGGAAGTCCTCGAGGGGATCGTCGACTCGTTACAATTCGAGATTCCGCCGCAGTGGTCCGAGCCCTACCGCATCGAACCGGCCGCTCCGTTTCGCGTCGTATCGATTCCGGGCGAGCAACGACGGCAATTGATCGTGTACCCCGATAAGCCAGTGGCAGGCAAATATCAGTTGAAAATCCGCGGTCGCGTGGCGCTTTCGGCGGGCGATCGGTTGCGCGTGGGGGACATTCTGCCCTTGCGAGCTCAACAAATCGAGCGCTTTGTCGTGCTGCCGGAGAGCTTGGATTTGCAGCGCGTCACTTGGGACACGTTTGGACTGTCCCGCGCGCCGTTGCCGGCCGAATTCGACGCCGCGATGCCGAAGGCCGCATCGCATGTAGTCTATCAGGTTGCCGGCGAGCGGTTTCAAGCCTCGCTGAAAGCGGTGGAGCGGGCGGGGGCCACGGCCCAAGTCGCCCTGGCCGATCTGCACGTAATTTGGCAAGGCGACGGCAACTGTGAGGGAGTAGCTATCTTCGATCTGGAACCCGGCGGCGCGACCAGTTGCGTGCTCGAGCTTCCGGTCGAATGCCGATTGCTTCACGCGTCCATCGAAAACTCTCCGGCTTTGTTGGTGGCGCTCGATGCGAATCGCTGGCGCTTGACGTTCGAATCGCAACAACTGCCCCAGCGCATCGAAGTGGTCTATTCAGGACCGTTGGCCGGCGCGGGCAATCGCCGTCAGTTCAGCGCGCCGCGCTTGAAGGACCTCGAGGTCGGCCGCACGATGTGGACGATTCACGGTCCGCCCGGATTCGGTATCGGCGAAGCACTGCAATCCGCTTTGTCGGCGAGCCCAGCCCAACAGGAGTTGCATCGCCTTAAGATATTTAGTGCGTTGGTGCAGTTGCCGGCGGAAGTAGTCGGCGAGCATCTGCCCGAGGAAATCCTGCGTTGGTATCGACCTTGGAAAAAGCGGTTTTTGGCCTCTCGCGCGGCGTTCGATTGGACGGTGGCCACCGGCCGACACAACGATGGGCGATTCGAAGCGGACGCCGCCGCGCGCGACCTTGACAAGCAGATTGTCGCGGTCGACGCGCGACTCGGCACGGCAAGTCCGTCGGCGAGCCAGGTCAGTTTGGCGGCCCCGTCCACGGAACTGCTGGCCGATGCGCGAACCAGTTCGTTGCCGGCGCACTTCATGTCCGCCGGCCAACTGTACGATCTCGAAGTGCGATTTCCGCAATCGGCCTCCGATGCCTTCTGGCTGCGGCTGCTCTTCGGCTGCGCAATACTTCTGGCCGGCAGCGCCGCGGCAATGTTGCTGCGAGGCCGTCTGCTGCCCAAATTCGAGCCAGTGCTCGTGATCGGCGGCATGGGGTTGGCGTGGTGGCTTCTTCTTGCACCCAGTTTTATCGGCCTGGCGGTCTTCCTGGTCACCGGCGCAGTCGCCCTACGAGCCCGCTGGCAAGCCAGCGGCCTGCCGGCGCGCTAGCGCAGTCCGCCGTAGAAGTGCGAATAGTGCATGAATCGCACGCTGCCAGGCGCGCCGGGCTTCGAGTCTTCCGCCTTGGAGTCGCGCCGATCGTGCCCATCGCGCGGGTCGTTGCGCGTTTGCCGCGACGGCTGCAGGATCTCGGATTGCCACCGCAAAGCCTCACGCTCATCGATCATCGGCCGCACGAGCGTCTGATAGTTCGACAGCCCGTTAGGATTGAAGCCCAGGTTGACATACGGACTTACCGGCGGGTTCGTGTACGTGACCCTGCCGTAAGCATCTCGCCTGACGGACGCGTTCGCCCCGTTGACGCCAAGTCCTTGAGCAACAGCCGGCCTCTCCACCTGCAGCCACAAACCGGCACATGCGATCGTCAGGACTGCCACGGTGCAACCGTCGCGTTTGGCAGCGGGACCTCGGCAATATCGGAACCGTTCCCGCAATCTTGAAAGCGCTCTGGGTGACGTTTGCATGGCCTTGATCTCCGAATGCTTCGTAATCGTGAACTCAACGGAACTTCCGCCACTACACGGTTTTTAGAATCCGCTGCCCAGTCCGCTGATGCCCAGCGGGAAGCGGTTGATGGTTTGGATGGCTTGCGTGCTGAGCAAGGTGAAGCCGAAGACGCGTTCGAACGGCGCGATGGTTTGATTCAAG
>JBGQHN010000343.1:0-4113 GCA_041497975.1 Planctomycetia bacterium
ATTGCTGGGCAAAGCGCGCCATTTCCTTGCATTCGTGGACGCTATGGCCCATCAGCTTCTCGGTCAGCACGTGCTTGCCGGCTTTCATGGCCTCGATCGCCACCGCCGCGTGCAGGTGCAACGGCAACGCGATGACAATGGCTTCAACCGCGGGGTCTTTCAACAGATCGTGATAGTCCTGGTCATAGACTTTGACATGCTTGCGGGCTTCGTCTTCGCTCGGCCAACCGTACTTCGTCATGAGACCGCAGCGGACGCGCAGCGCGTTGTCGCTCGAGTGATCGCCGTGGAACGCTCGGTGAACGTTGTAGGGGCGGATGTCGGAGATGGCCACCACGTCGATGTAGCTGGGAGTGATAGCGCCCAACAGCACGTTTCCTTCGTCGCCGGTGCCGATGACGCCGACGCGCAGCGGGTTGCTGATGGCGGCCTCGTAGCCGAAGTACATGGCCCCCAGCCCGGCGCCGGAGACGGCGCCCGCGGCGATGCCGGTCTTGAGAAAATCGCGCCGCGTGACGCCGATCGCGCTTTGAAAGTTTCCCTGGCCGACGGTCTTTTCTTCAGGATTCAGATACATCGGTCTTGCCTTTCACGGAACAACACGGTCGAGAGATCAGATTGGCCAGAAAGAAATCGAGCCCGGCCCAACGGCCGACTTGCGTGGTGGCCAAGGTGAGCAAGGCGAACATTTCGACGTATTGGTTGTACGTCGGCACCGTGCCACTGACCCAGAACGGCTGCATCATCACCACCGAGAACAAGAAAATCGCTCCGGCCACGCACGCCGCGCGCGTGAGCAGCCCCAGGAGCAACAGCAACCCTGTTCCCAAAATAACATAGGTCATCGTGCCATCGACCAGGTCGATCGAACTGGCGCGAGGCGGCATGGGCGGCCGCTCGTCATCGGCCAACGTGGCCAAAGCGTTTTCATAGTCCCGACCAAGTGCCCTGATCTGAGAGGTCCAGCCGCCGGCTTCGGCCGTCAGCAGGGCCTGTTTTTCGGCCAGCCGTTTGCGCTGGAACGGCAAATTGCCGTCGGGCGCTTCGCGGGTCGAGGCTTTGCGCTGCCACTCATGAGCATGGGTCGCAAGCGCGTCCTTATTGTCCGCCGCCCACGATCGCAGCCTGGCCTGATATTGTTGCAGGACCGCCAGGGCCTGCTTATTTCGCTGTGCGTCGAAATCAAAGTGCAAAGCGAATTGCTGGCGGTCGTCGTCCCAGTCCTTCTGGATTTCGTCGATCCATGCTTGGACGGCATGCTCGGGGGACTGCGACGGCTCGGCGTGCAGGAAATGCTCGAAGCCGTGGACGTCGGGAACGTAGGAGTGATACAGCTCCGCCAGCGGCCCCGTGGCGCTACGCAGGGTGGGCTCGGACGTCCAATGCGGGTCTGTAAAATGCTTTACGCCCTCACTGAAAAAGTGCCAGCCGATGCACAGCCGCAAGGCGACGAGCATCACGACCGTGGCAGTGGAAATAGGAATTCGTGGGGGCACGGGGGAGAATTCTCCTGCAACGGGCGGGCGGAAGCCGGTTGAATGGCTCTGACGCTGAATTTTCGCGCTTGGGCGGCGCCAAGACGCGCTAGCGGCCGCGGATCTTCCGAGACCTTTATTCTAAACCACCGCCGCCGCTTCCAGCTAGCCTTCCGGATGGCGATTATGGCCGGTTTTTGCTTGCTGGAGCTGGCCCGCTTGTGAACTTCGCCCGTGGGACCGAGTCTCAAGATGAAGTTCCTGTCACGCTTGAGCGAAGGTACGATTGGCATAACGAGCTGCTTTGAGAACTGCGCGACGAGGGTCCCCCTGCGTGATGAACATCGTGCTTTGCTATCCGGTCGAACAACGGCACCGCGATCAGATTGCCGGCGTGGCGCCGGAGGCGCAGATCATTGATGCCGGGCAGGAGCGGATCGCCGAGAAAATCTTGGAGGCTGACATTTTTTGCGGTCACGCCAAAGTGCCGATCGATTGGCCGGCGGTCGTGCGCGGCGGACGCTTGCAGTGGATCCAGTCCTCCGCCGCCGGGCTCGACCACTGTCTGGTGCCGGCCGTAGTCGAGTCGGCGATCACGGTCACTAGCGCCTCGGGCGTTCTGGCCGACCAGGTGGCCGAGCACGCTTTGGTTCTGGCTGGGGCATTGGCCCGCGGGCTGCCCGTTTTTTTTCGAGCCCAGCAGGCGCGCGAGTTCGTTCGGCGTCCGACGCGGGATTTGCACGGCAGCACGGTCGGCATCGTGGGCTTTGGGGGCGTGGGCCGACGAATCGCCGAACTCGTCAGCCCGTTCAAGACGCGCATCCTGGCCACCGACGTATTTCCCGTCGACAAGCCGCCTTGGGTCGAGGCCCTGTGGGAAGCCGAGCGACTGGACGACTTGCTGGGCCAGGTCGACTTTTTGTTCCTGGCGGCGCCCCTGACCGATCGCACGCGTGGCATGATCGACGCGCGGCGTTTGGCGAAGATGAAGCCCGGTTCGTTCCTCGTCAACGTGGCCCGCGGCGGCCTGGTTGTCGAGACGGATCTCGTGGCGGCGCTCGAATCGGGGCCATTGGCGGCGGCCGGGCTGGACGTGACCGAGATCGAACCGCTGCCACCCTCGAGCCGGTTGTGGGAATTGCCCAATGTCATGATTACGCCCCACGTTGGGGGGCAAAGCCGGACGCGAATCGACCAAATGACGAATTTCTTTTGCGGCAACCTGGGCCGCTACCTGTCCGGCCAGCCGCTTTTGAATCTCGTCGATAAGCGATTGGGTTTTCCGGTGCGCATGGCGCGCTCGGCGGGGCGATAGCTGGCGTGCGCAAGCGCGCGGGAAAGTGTGCGTTATGTGCGCAAGCTGCCACGGAAGCGATGTCCATGCCCTAGGGTTTTGGCGAACCTCTAGAGTCAAAAGTCGAATGCATCTAAGATAATCGGCAACCAGTCATCATCCATATTCTTCGTCACGAGGCCCATTGCCATGTCGACGACCACATTTCACTACGGTAATCCGACGCTGACCGTTGAAGGGCAGGCGGCGACGCGCTGTCCGGACGAATTGCTCGCGCGATACGATGCGGTGATCGGTGACCAGCGCATGAGCTGGACGGAGCACCTGCATTTGACCCGCCGGCTGGGGGCCGGCGGCCAGGGAGTCGTGTATCTGAGTGAACGGCGCGGGACGGACAACTTCACGCTGCCGGTGGCACTCAAGATCTTTTCACCCGCACGATACGATGACGCTCGCAGCTACGACGAGGCGATGGGGCGGATTGCCGAGATCGCGGTCCGCGTGGCCCAGATTCAGCAAGACAACTTGCTCGACGTCCACAACTTCGTCGATCGCAGCCGCATCCGGATCATGGAAATGGAGTGGATCGACGGCTACGATCTCAGCCGGCTGTTGACGCGCGAGATGCTCGAGCGCACGCGCGAGCGCGTGAGCAACCGCCGCTGGGATTACTTGAACAACGTGATCGTGACCGCCGGTCCCATGCAGCCCCGTCTGAAGCCGGGCGTGGCCATTTCCGTGGTGCGCGAATGCCTGGCCGGCCTGGCCGCGCTGCATCGCGAAGGCATCGTGCACGGCGACATGAAGCCCTCGAACATCATGCTCAAGCGGACGGGCAACGCGAAGATCGTCGACATCGGTTCGGCGTTCGAATTGACCAACGCGCCGCAGCAGCGCACGTGTACTCCCACGTATGCCGCGCCCGAGGTGCTGGAAGGCGGCGATTGCTCGGCGCGCTCGGACCTGGCCAGTTTGGGATACGTGCTGATCGAGCTGTTGGCGGGGCGGCCGGCCTTCGTAGGTCTGGTCGCGTATCGCGATTTGCTCGAAGCCAAGCGGCTGCTTCCGCAACGGTTGCCGCAGATTCTGCCGCAAGAGGTGGTTTGCAACGAGCTGCTGATGAATTTCTGCCGCGGCCTGATCGCGCCCGATCCGACGCGTCGTTTTCCCAGCGCCGAGGCGGCCGACCTGGTCAAAGAAGGCGCGGCCAGTTTCCAGCGGCAATTGATCAAGGGCGACCTGGCCAGCGAATATCAGAACGAGATTCGCGTGTGGCTGGAAGAGCTGGATTAGGAGCCGAGCAGTACCGGTGGAGAAGAGCCGATTGTCACAAGCGAACAACGG
>JBGQHN010000344.1:0-4104 GCA_041497975.1 Planctomycetia bacterium
CGCCGCCCTGGGAATCTCCCTTGCCACGGCCGAGCGACACTGGACGTTCGCCCGCTCGTGGCTGTACGCCGAACTGGCGGACCATTCGCAGAACCCCGACCCATGAAATCTGGAGGTTTTGTGAGGGGTTCGCGGGCCGTTTGTCGCACTGTTGACTAGAGAGCCTGCTATGAGCAATCCATCACCCCTCGAATCGATTTTCTTCGCCGCGTTGGAAAAGCAATCTTCCGCCGAGCGTAAGGCCTTTTTGGACGCGGCCTGCGCGGGAAACGACGAGCTGCGCGGCAGCGTGGAGCGCATGTTGGCAGCGCAGGCCGATGCGGGGAGCTTTCTCGAATCGCCAGTTCCCGGCCTGACCGCCGCGGTCGTTTCAGCGGAGCTGAGCGAACAGCCAGGCACGATCATTGGCCCCTACAAGCTCCTGGAGCAGATCGGCGAAGGGGGCATGGGCGTCGTGTTCATGGCCGAGCAGCAGGAACCGGTCCGCCGCAGGGTGGCGCTGAAGGTGATCAAACCCGGCATGGACACGCGGCAGGTCATCGCCCGCTTCGAGGCCGAGCGGCAGGCGCTGGCCGTGATGGACCATCCAAGCATCGCGCGCGTGCTGGACGCGGGGGCCACCGACTCGGGCCGCCCCTACTTCGTGATGGAACTGGTCCGCGGCGTTCCCATCACGACGCACTGCGACGAGAACAATCTGGCGGTCCGCGAGCGCCTGGAACTGTTCGCCTCGGTTTGCGAGGCGATCCAGCACGCCCACACCAAGGGGATCGTCCACCGCGATATCAAGCCGACCAACGTCCTGGTCACGCGCCAAGACGGCAGAGCGGTCGTGAAGGTGATCGACTTCGGCGTGGCCAAGGCGATGGGGCAGCAGTTGACCGAGAAGACGCTGTTTACCAACTTTGCTCAGATGATCGGCACGCCGCTGTACATGAGCCCCGAGCAGGCGGAGCGGAGCGGCGTGGATATCGACACGCGGAGCGACATTTATTCGTTGGGGGTGCTGCTCTACGAGCTGCTCACCGGATCGACGCCGGTGGACGCGGAGCAAATGAAGCAGGCGGCCTTCGACGAAGTTCGCCGGATCATCCGCGAAGACGAGCCGCAAACGCCCAGCGCGCGGATCAGCGGCAGCCACACGCTTCCCGCGATCGCCGCCCGTCGTCACATCGAGCCGGCTCGCCTCAGCAAGCTCGTGCGTGGCGAGTTGGACTGGATCGTGATGAAGGCCCTGGACAAGGACCGCGGCCGGCGCTATGAAACGGCCAATGCCTTCGCGGCGGACCTGTTGCACTATCTGCACGACGAGCCGGTGCAAGCCTGCCCGCCCTCGGCCACGTACCGCTTCGGCAAGTTCGCCCGTCGCAACAAAGCCGCGTTGCTCACAATCGGACTGGTCGCGGTGGCGCTCATCATTGGTACCGTGGTGAGCACCGCTCAGGCCATTCGCGCCAGGCGGGCTGAAGAGCTGGCTGAAGCACGTTTGAGCGCGGAGACGGAGGCCCGCCAGTTAGCTGACAAAGCTCGCGCGGCGGAGGCCGATCAACGAACTATTGCCGAAGCCAAGCAGGCCGAGGCCGAGGCGAACTATCAAAAGGCCAAAGCGGCCGTCGACAAGTATTTTACGTTGGTCAGCGAGAGTACCTTGTTTGATGTGCCGGGCCTGGAACCACTGCGCAAAGACCTGCTCGAAGCGGCGATGCAGTTCTACGAAGGAGCCGCGCTGGAACGAACCGATGATCCGGCCCCCTTGGCTGATTTGGCCGCGACGCACCTGCGATTGAGTCAACTCTACTACGCTCTGAACCGGGTCGATGACAGCATCGTGGCGATTCGCCGAGCCTTGGATATCGTCGGCCGACTTCGCCGCGATCATCCGGGCGCCGGCGAACAGCTCCCCAAGCTGGCCGGCTTCTGGAAGGGCATGCGTTGGACGCAGTCCGATATGAAAGGGCCGAGCGATCCCGTGGGGGCGTTTCAGACCTTATTGAAGTTGGAAGCAACTTGGAAAGAGCTCGCCGAGCAGTATCCCTCCGAAATCAAGTTTCAGAGTGACCTGGTATTGGTGCAGGCTCTGATCGCAAGCTCACTCCGCAGCGCCGGCCGTTTAAAGGAATTCATTGCGTACTTCCGTAGCGCGCTCGCCATCAGCAAAAGGCTTGTTGCCCAGAATCCCGACGTGCCGCAGTATCGAGAGGGTCTGGCCATGATGTGCACGTATATGGCCGAGTGGCTGCGTAACGAAGCGGTGTCGGACGAAGCCATTGCGCTAACACGCCAGGCCGTGCAACTGTGCGACGGGCTGGTGGCCGAGTACCCCAATGTCCCGGCTTACCGCTTGGCGCTGGCAAAAAGTCTCGCCCAGTTGGGCGACTATTTGATGTGGGAAAAACCACAAGAGGCTGAACCGATGCTTGGTCGCGCTTTGGAACTGGCCGAATCACTGGTCCGCGATTTCCCTGGCCATCCCGTTTACCAGGAGTTTTGGGTCGAGGCGGCGGTGACGTGGGTGCAGTGCCCGTCCACGAAGACCAATGATTCCAACGGCAAGGAACTCGTGCGAAGGGCGACCGAGGCGTTGGATGCACTAATCAAAGTGAGTCCCAAAGACCGCATCTCGCGGCAACGTTTGGGTTGGATCTATCACGGCCTCGCCAGCAAAGCCCTTTACGGCGGAGGCGACGCAGCTTCCGTGGAGCAGTTGGAGCGACGAGCGTTAGCGATCTTTCGCGAGTTGACCATCGATTTCCCCAACAAATTGTGGTATTGGCAGCACGTGGGACACTCTTGTCGGAATCTTGGCGAAAACGCACGCCGCGCCGGTCGGCTGGACGAAGCGCGCGAGCACATCGAGGCGGCGGCGGACGCGTTCGCGAAGACCGCAGCGGGTAAAAACCTCCCACAGCGCGACGATCGCGCTTGGCAAGCCGGCGCCCTCAGTCAACTGGCGCAGGTGCTGGCGGCCAGCGGCCACGCCCAGGAGGCCGAACAGGCGCATCGCCGCGCGAACGAGCTTGCCGAATCCCTGGTCCGTGAATTCCCAGACAATCGAAATCTTGTCGGGCAAGTGGTGGAGTACCACGGATCCGCGGCTGGACGTCTGTGGAGCAGCGGCCAGCCGGACGAGGCTGCCGAGCATTATCACGCCGCCGTCGCGATCCTCGAAAAACGGGCCCGCAAATTCTCAGCGCAGCCTGACGACACGCGTCTCTTTGCGATCATGACTATCCATCTTGCGAGGATTATGGCGTACGGCGCCCGAACGACGGACCTTCAAGAAACGTGCCGGCTGTGCCTTCGCGCGACCGAGATTCTGGACGGCAGACTTAAGGAGGATCCGATACGGCGAGCCTTCTTGGCCGTTGCGGTGCGGGCCTACGCAGAACGATTACTCAAGGAACCCGAACGCCGTCCAGAAGCGGAACAAATGATGACCTGGTCGACCCCCATCGTCGAGCAAACGATCAAGGACGTTGCCCTTCTTGACAAACTGACCGCGGATCCCACCGCCCCAAAGAACGATCGACATCATGCGGGCGAGACCCAATATAAACTGGCCATGTTTCTTGCTTGGACGAATCGTGCCGCCCAGGCCGACGAGATGTGGCTCCGCGCGATCCGTTCGTTTGAGGCCATTGACGAACGGTTTATGATCCCTTACGCGCTTGGAGACTACCGCCAGTATTTGACGGAGCAGGTCGAGCAACTTGTAAAGAGCGGTCGGGCCGACGAGGCGGTGAAGTTGCTTCACAAAGTGATCGACGCGTTCGACACGCTGGCCGCCGAGCATCCCTTGAGCGCCGAACTCTATCGAGCCTTCCAGGTCGACATCCTGCTTCAACTGACAGCGATCCTCGCCGCCGGCGGCCACGCCCAGGAGGCGTTAGTCGCGGCGCGAAAACGTGTCGATATCTCCGAGGCACTGACCAGAGATTTTCCCAACAATAAGGATTATCGTCAGCGGATGGCCAGCGCTCTGACCATGCTTATCGAGGCGCTTGTGAAGGCGGGCCAGGGCGACGAGGCGACGACCACCCGCCAAAGAACCGAGCTGGATCCCAAGAACGATCAGCTCTCCAACACATTAGGCGTCGCATACTA
>JBGQHN010000345.1:0-4091 GCA_041497975.1 Planctomycetia bacterium
CGGACGGCGAGCCCGAGGCCCCAAAAAAGCCGGCGCCCATGTACGGCCGCGGCGGCCGGCCCCCGCGCAGAATTCGCCGCGCCCTGTAAACACCGTGCGCGCAAGGCAATTCCTTCCGCTTTCCAGACCATGCCCTTTTAGAATAGCGATAGCGGATCTTCGTTGCGGCGATAGGGGTTTCATGGCGCGAAAGCCAAACAGCATGATGGTGAGATGGATTGTACGCTCGCTCTGCGCGCTGGCGCTCGCCGGCTTTGCCGCCTCCACTTGCGCCGGCGACGAGCCTGAGCCCCCGGCCAGCGCCGCGGGCATTCGGAAAATCTCGTCGCGGCACCTGACGCTGTACACCGATCTGTTCACGAGCGAGGAAGTCGACGCGCTGCCCGCCCTTTTCGACCAGGCGTTCCCGCAATGGTGCGCATATTTCGGCGTCGATGCGAAACAACATGCCGACTGGCACATGAACGGCTGCCTGATGAAGTCGCGGGAACGATTTCAAGCCGCCGGCCTGGTGCCGGCCGATCTGCCGCAATTCCCCAACGGATACACCCGCGGCGAGTGGCTGTGGTTCTTTGATCAAACCAGCGCCTACTATCGCCTGCACTTGCTGTTGCACGAGGGAACGCATGCGTTCATGTACGACTTGGCCGGGGGCTCCGGCCCGCCTTGGTTCTCCGAGGGCCTGGCGGAGCTGATGGCCACGCACCGCTTGGACAGCGGCAATCTGACGCTCAACGTCTTCCCCAGATCGCGGGACGAAGTGTCCAAGTGGGGGCGCATCGAAATCGTGCAAACCGGCTACGCGGCGCGGCGGGCGATGACCCTGACCAAGATCTTTGCGTACGACAATCGCGCGCATCTGGAAAACGATGCCTATGGCTGGTGCTGGGCGGCGGCGGCCTTCCTGGACGGACATCCGCGCTATCAGGCGCGCTTTCGCCAACTGCACTTGCTGGCCAGCGAGCCAGACTTTGCCCAGCGGGTGACACGGCTATTGGCCGACGATTGGGCGCGCTTGAACGAAGATTGGCAATTGTTCGTGGCCAATTTGGACTACGGTTACGATTTCGGGCGGATGAACGTCGAGTACTCGGCCGCGGCGCCTTTGGCCGCCGCGAGCACGCGGGTGGTTGTCGCCGCCGATCGCGGCTGGCAAGCCAGCGGAGTGAAACTCGCGGCAGGCGCGACATATCGCTTGCGCGCCAGCGGTCGATACCAGGTGGCCCAAGAGCCGCGAGCATGGGAGTGCGAGCCGGGCGGCGTGACGATTCGCTATTATCGCGGCCGCCCCCTGGGGATTCTGCTGGCGGCCGTCCGCTCCGAAGACGCCGGCGCACAAGTCCCCAGCGGGCTGCTGAAGCCGATCGTCGTGGGACTGGAAACGGCTCTAAAAACCCCTCGCGATGGCGCGCTCTACTTGCGCATCAACGACTCAGCCGGCAGTTTGAGCGATAATGCCGGCTCGCTGGCCGTTGAGATTACACGGCAGTAGCGCGGGTGCGCGTGCTTTGGCCGTGTCGCGCCGGCAGTGGCGCTGGTATTCGCAATTGACTCGCTTGCGGGCGCAGTTGAAAATGTGGAATTCCGCACCTGCCCGTCCCCTGCGAGCTGCGTGAGTGCCATGAATTTTATTGCTGAAGAAGACGCCGAAGTCTGGGCTGCCGTTGCCGCTGAAATCGAACGTCAGCAGGACGGGCTGGAAATGATCGCCAGCGAAAACTACACCAGCCCGGCCGTCATGCAGGCGGTCGGCAGCGTGCTGACGAACAAATATGCCGAGGGCTATCCCGGCCGTCGCTACTATGGCGGCTGCGAGCACGTCGATACCGTCGAAAACCTGGCCCGCGACCGCGCCAAGCAACTGTTTGGCGCCGAGCACGTCAACGTTCAGCCGCACTCGGGCAGCCAGGCCAACCTGGCGGTGTATCTGACCGCCGTCCAGCCGGGCGACACCGTGCTGGGGCTCGACTTGGCGCATGGCGGTCACTTGACCCACGGCATGAAGCTGAATATCTCCGGCATGCTGTACCATTTTGTCAGCTACGGCGTGACGCGCGACACCAACCGCATCGACTTCGACCAGCTGGCGGCGCTGGCCCGTGAGCACAAACCGAAATTGATCGTGGCCGGCGCGAGCGCCTATCCGCGCGAGATCCCGCACGGCAAGTTTGCCGATATCGCGCGTGAAGTGGGCGCCTTGCTGTTCGTCGACATGGCGCACTACGCCGGACTCGTCGCGGCCGGCTTGCACGATAACCCGGTGGGATTGGCCGATTTCGTGACGACCACGACGCACAAGACCCTGCGCGGTCCGCGCGGAGGGCTGTCGATGTGCAAGGAGCCGTATGCCAAGGACCTGGACCGCTCGGTGTTCCCGGGCATCCAGGGCGGGCCGCTGATGCACGTTATTGCCGGCAAGGCGATTTGCTTTGGCGAGGCCCTGCGACCCGAGTTCAAGCGCTATGCTCAAAAGATCATCGACAACGCCAAGGCGCTGGCCGATGGCCTGCTGGCCGGGGGCGTGCGACTGGTCAGCGGTGGCACCGACAACCACCTGCTGCTCTTGGACGTGACCACGCTCGGCCTGGGCGGCAAGCAGGCCGAAACCGTCATGGGCAGTTGCGGAATCACCGTCAACAAGAACATGATTCCCTTCGACGAGCGCAAACCGATGGACCCGTCGGGCGTTCGCATCGGCACGCCGGCTTTGACGACGCGAGGCATGGGAGTGGCCGAAATGAAGCGTATCGCCGACTGGATGCTCTCGGCCCTCAAGGCCCCGGACGACGCTCGGCTCCATACGCGCATTCTTGGCGAAGTGTTCGACGTTTGCCAGCAGTTTCCCGTCCCGGCCGCGCGATGGGCCGAAGTCGACACCGAGGACGCTTGATGGCAATCTGGCGCCATGCCTGGCCATCAGATGACCAGGCCGGTGAGAGCCATGCGACCAATCCTCGATTCAACCGCCCTGGCGAACTGACATCTGTCAGCGGGCCCGCGCGAAAAAGGCTCGTAGTTTGTGCCCGATTGACAATGGAACGCGCGGGCGGCTGAGCCGATTTAGAATTCGCGGCATTGGCACGGTGCTTGCACCAATCGAGAGTCAACAAGGGCAGCACTATCCCCGCTCCCGAACGCCAGGCCGCTTTGTTGCAATAACATGCAACGTCAAAAAACGCGGGCCAACATCGGGTACTCGACCTGCGGGTCGAAACAGGAAAGGGCTGTCCTTGCTTTTTATGCGCCGGTCAAAGTGGGCTGCCTGGAAGGATTTGCCCGTTTGGCGTCATGGCGTTTTAGCAAGCCATTGAAAAATGGGACTGGCTCCGAGCCAGATCGCCGGAAGCCGTGAAAAACCACGTCCGCGAGGTGCCTGTCCCAATTTTTCAGGTAGCGCGACCTCCCTCGCGACCGCACCATCCTTGCTCCGGCCCGCGCTATCGGGCGCGGGTTGGCATTTTCGATCGGTGCGGCCCCCCCTATAATCTACTTCCCCCCAGTGACTTATGGTCCGAATCGATCAGCCTTGCGAGTGCGCGCGATGTCGCAGTCGAGTCCCAGAAGCAGGATCTTAATCGCCGACGACAACGGTCCGAACGTTGAATTGCTGGAAGCTTATCTGAGTGGGCTGGATTGCGAGATTGCCGTGGCCGTCGATGGCCGCGATACGCTGGTCAAGGTCGCTTCGTTCCAGCCCGACTTGATCTTGCTCGACGTGATGATGCCCAAGCTGAGCGGTTTCGAGGTCTGCGAGAAGCTGAAGGCCGATCCGGCGACCCGCGCAATCATGATCTTGATGGTCACGGCGCTTAACGAGCTGGGCGACATCGAACGGGCCGTCGAGGCCGGGACGGATGATTTTCTGAGCAAGCCGGTCAACAAGCTCGAGCTTCTGAAGCGCGTCGAAAACATGCTCAAGCTGCACCACGTGACCGACGAGGTGGAGCGGCTGCGGCAGTATATTGCGCAGATGGAAGACGCAACCGGCCCGCGGCGCTAGATGCTAGCTGAGCTTCGGCAGGCCCCGCCGCGCGGAATTGCCGGTTCATCGCCGACTGGTCTTGCCCGGCGGGCCGGGCGGGGGGTATGAG
>JBGQHN010000346.1:0-4007 GCA_041497975.1 Planctomycetia bacterium
CGCCTTGTCGCGATGCGCGTGCGTGACCTCGAGGTAGTAGCCGAAGACGTTGTTGAAGCCGACCTTCAGGTTGGGGATGCCGGTCCGTTGCGATTCCTCGGCCTGGTAGCGGGCGATCCACTGCTTGCCGCCGCTGGTCAGTTCGCGCAAAGCGTCGAGCTCGGCGGAAAACCCGTCGCGAATAAACCCACCTTCGCGGCTGACGAGCGGGCACTCGTCGGCCAGAGCCTTGTCCAGGCCGGCGCGCACCTCGCAGCACAAATCGAGCTGGCTTTCGAGTTGCCCGAGCAGCGCGCTCGCGCGAGCCGTGATCTTGGCTTTGATTTGCGGCAAGCCGGCGAGCGTCCGGCCGATGAAGCTCAGATCGCGCGGGCTGGCCCGGCCGGTCGTGACGCGCGCCAGCAACCGCTCGAGGTCGTAGACCGCGCGCAACCGGTCTTGCAGCGCATCGGCCAGGGCTGTCTCCGCGACCAATTCGGCCACGGCGCCCAACCGCTCGTCGATCCGCGCGATGTCGGTCAACGGATTGGCCAGCCAGTCGGATAACATTCGCGAGCCCATCGCGGTCACGCTGCGGTCCATGACTTCCAGCAGCGAACCCTCGCGGCGAGCGTCGCGGATCGTGCTGGTCAGCTCCAGGCTGCGCCGCGTGGCCGCGTCAATTTCCAGCGTGCCGCCAGTCGAATAGCGCAGCGGCCGGTCGATGTGCGCGAGTGAAGCCTTTTGTGTTTCCAGTAGATAGCCCAACACGCCGCCCGCCGCGCAGATTGCCGGGCCATCGGCGTCCTCGAAGCCGAACCCTTCCAGCCCGGCGGTGCCGAAGTGCTTGCACAGCACGTCGCGCGCCGTGTCGGTCGAAAAAGCCCAGGCCGCGCGGCGCGTGAGCAATCCCAACGAGGCCAGCCACTCGCCGGGGATTTCCGCGTCATCACTTACCAGGCACTCGGCCGGGTTGATCCGCGCCAACTCGTCGCCCAGCCGCGCTCGTGGAAAGCAGGCCGCCTGAAACCGGCCCGTGGAAAGCTCGACCCAGGCCAGGCCGGCCGTGTGATGCGCGATCACGATCGCCGCCAGAAAGTTGCTCTGGCGCGGATCGAGCAGGGCCTCGTCGGTGACGGTGCCGGCGGTGACGATGCGCGTCACTTCGCGCCGCACGAGGCCCTTGGCCTGCCGGGCATCTTCGACCTGGTCGCAAATAGCGACCCTTAATCCCCCGGCGATCAGTTTGCCGAGGTAGCTTTCCAGTTGATGGTACGGAAAGCCCGCCATGGGCGTGGCGTTTTCGCCTTTGTCGCGGCTGGTGAGCGCCAGGCCGAGCACGCGAGAGGCCGTCTTGGCGTCCTCGAAGAACATCTCGTAGAAATCGCCCATGCGAAACAGCAGCAGCGCATCGGGGCACGCCGCCTTGGCGTCCTCATACTGCCTCATCATGGGTGTGGCCAGCATCCGCTAAGCTCCGCATCGGGAGCCGCAATGCTAACAAACGGCCGGGGGACAGGCCAGCAGGCGCCGGCCAGCGGTGTGCCGACGCATTGGGCGAAAGATGGCTCGGACCGGGCCCTAGAACTGGTTTCAAAACTGGCGGGGACTGTCCCGATTTTGCGTAGTCCGCGGAGCAAATGGGACTGTCCCCCTCTCCGAGACAGTTTTGAAACCAGTTCTAGTTACCGCCGCGCCAAACGAGACACGCGCCGTCGAAGTCCAGCGTCGACATCCGCGACGACGTCGGCGCTTGTTGGGCCGATTGTCGCCAGGCGGCCGATGACCGCGCGGGCCAACTCCGCGTTCAGGCCGGACAGGATTTTCGCGCACTCTGCGCTGGACATGTGCGAAAGTACCAGCGCGACCGTTTGCGGATGCTCGTCGACGAGCGCGCGCAGCAGGCTTCGGCTGTCAGTATGCGGCACGAATGCGAACGGCGTCGGCTCGCGGATTTCGTTCGACGTGAGCGTTGCTTGAACGACGGCGGCTGGACCGGCTGTCGCGGCGTGGGGCAAAACTTGGCTCGGTAACGCGCTGACAGCCTCCAGGTCATGGATGACCGCCCGGCGCGCTTCGTCCGAAACCCCCTCGTGGCTGGCAATCTCGCGCGCCACGGCCTCGATCTGCCGCGGTTCCAGTTGAGCGAGGATCGATGCCGCCTCGCCCGCGGAAAGACTGCCCAACAGCACGGCCGCCTTGCGGATTTCAACAGTCGACATAGGACGGGCTTTCGGCGGCGCACGGCGCCAGCCAGTACTCGAGCACGCCCCGCACGACGTTTGGCTGGAACCGGGCTAGATCGTTAAGCCGGCCTTTCAGTACCACTCGGCTTGCCGCGCTTGCGTCTGGCCCGACTCCCTCGCGCCGGGAAACGACACCAGGGCCGGCAGACTTGGGTTCAAATCGCATGGCAGTGTGCACCGGTCGGACAAAATCGGACAAAGGACGCTGGCCGTATATCGGTCCGTGTCTTGGCCCGAGTTGAGCCGCAAAGTAAGCTGGTCCGGACAAGTGCGCCTTGCCAGCTCTTGAATTGCCCATTCTTCCAGGTGGTCGTGTCGTTGAGGGCCGCGCTGGCTGGCTGAGGGCTTGGCCGACTGCCGCAATTTGACGGCTCTTACCCTCTCTGCGGAATTCGCCTGGCTGAGTAACCAGCGGTTGCCGATTGCTAGCGAAACCGCCCTAAAATCGAGCATGTCACTGGCTGTTCCGCGAAGAAATTTGAATTTATTTCGTGCGTTTACTTGACAGCCCGGGCCGTTTCTTTAGACTTACCGGTGAGATCGATACATCTCTCGTCAAAGGCCAGCTAATGCACGCGAAAGTGAGTCGTTTGTCAGTTTAACTGACATTGGCTCATGACATCTCGGTGCATGCGGCCTGCGGACCAACGGTCCGCCGCTCGCCCGTCCGATTCGCGCAGTTTTCATCGTTGTTTTCCTGCGCGGTCTCTCGACTTCCCTCGGACGGGGCGCGATCCCCGCCGTTTTTAACAAAACGGTTCGTGATTGCGCGATCGATCGGCCCGACTCGTCTTGCCGCGCCGTCCACCGCGAATGTCACGCGTGCAGAACTTAGGAGAGCACTGCGTGTTGAGACCACAAACGAACCGCTTCCGCGGAAGGATTCTGTTGGGTGCGATTTTTATATTCGCAATCCTTTGCACCGCCACGCGCAGCGAGGCGGTCGTCCTGCCGGTCCCCGGGGGCGTGAACTTGGTTGGATCATCCGGCATAGCAAAACCAGACGGAAGCTATACGCTCGTCGCCGATACCGGGGCCGTCCCGTACGCGTCGGAAAAAAACACGTATTCAGGCACGTTGATTTCGCGGGTATATACCAACGACAGCGACCTGACCAACCCGTATGGCATCGGATCGCTGACGTTTGTGTACATCTTGTCGAACTCGCCCACCAGCCTGCACGATCTGCATCGCTTGACGATCTCGAGCTTTGCCGGTTTTCAGACGGACGTCAACTTCTCGACGTCGCTCCCTTCGGGCCATCTGCCTACATCCGCGGACCGCAACCCACTGCCGGGAGACGTGGTAGGCTTTAATTTTCCGACGTCAATTCCCGGGTTGTTCGTAGGTAATGGCCCAATCACTCACGGGGAAACGTCGGCGGCACTGGTGGTGCAAACCGACGCCGTTTTGTGGCAGCCGACACTGGCGGCGGTGATCAACGGCAGCACGACGATGGTCGACAGCCTCGCACCGCTGCCGATCGTTCCCGAGCCGAGCACCTTGGCGCTCGGTGGAGTGGCAATGGCGTGGGCGCTAGTCGCTGCGTATCGACGGCGCCGGCGGTCCGCGTAGCCATTGTCGACCTCGGTTCATGGCCTGGCGGCCGCGCAAGCGCGCTTGCACAGCGCCGCACTCTCTACAAGCGGTTTCAAAACCGTCGGGGAGAGGGGGACAGTCCCGACCATGGATCACGCTAAGGCGTGACCATGGTGCCCTGCTCCGAGGACTGCGCAAAATTGGGACAGTCCCCGGCGGTTTTTAAAACCGGTCTAGGCGATC
>JBGQHN010000347.1:0-4002 GCA_041497975.1 Planctomycetia bacterium
AAAGAGTCCCTAGGACGACGCACGGTCAAGAACAACCGCCGCCGCCCGTTCACGCCCCGTTAGTCGCTTGAGCGACGGACGATGCTCCGGCCGAATCAGCTTGGCGCATTGTGCACGAAGTGCTGGCCTAGTTTCAAGAGTGATCAAGTTTGCCAAGGTCGCAGAGAACACAGAGCCGTGGGAAAATCACGAATCGAGGCCCCGCGAACTCCGTGACCTCGGCGACCTCGGTGGCAAAAATGAGCTTGTGCCGTGCCTGCCTGACGTTTCTTTGTGATTACATGGGCGCGGACATTACGAGCAGATGGCGCGGCACGGCGATCGCGTGCGGCTGCGCGCGGGCGCGTTTCCATAGGACATCGGCGCCGCGCGATTTACAGGAGCGTGCCGGAGAGCAGGAACAACGCCACGGAGAAGTAGATAGCCAATCCAGTGACGTCGACCAACGTGGCCACGAAGGGTGCAGAAGAAGTGGCCGGATCGAGGCCGAATCGCTTGAGCACGATGGGTAACATGGATCCGGAAATCGTGCCCCACAACACTACGCCCACCAATGACATGGCGACGGTCAGACCGACCAGCATCCAATGCGGGCCGTAAATGTCGGAAAACGCGCTCCACAGGGCGATGCGCAAAAATCCGATCGAGCCCAGGATCAAACCCAGGAGCGCCCCGGACGCAAGTTCTCGCCACAGAACCCTGGCCCACTGGCCCAGCGAGATGTCGCCCAGCGCCAGGGCCCGCACGATCAGCGTCGCGGCCTGCGAACCCGAGTTTCCGCCGCTGGAGATAATCAGCGGCACGAACAACGCCAACACGACCGCTCGCTCGATTTCTTTTTCAAAGTATCCCATGGCGGTGGCCGTCAACAGCTCGCCCAGAAACAGCACGACCAGCCAGGTGGCCCGTTTCTTGACCATAACCAAAAGCGGCGTGGTGCTATAGGGTTCTTCCAGTGCCTCGAGACCGCCGAGCTGTTGAATCTCTCGCGTAGCTTCCTGCTCCGCGACGTCGAACACGTCGTCAATCGTCACGATGCCGACCAAAATGCCCCCGTCGTTGACGACCGGCAGGGCCGATCGGTCGTACTTGCGAAAGACGTCGACCGCATCCGGCTTGGTGTCCGTGGCGCGCAGGGAGACCGTCTGCCAATCCATCAAGTCATGAACGGTGGAAGCCAATGGAGCGAGGAGAACCTCCCGGATGCGAATGTCGTCGATCAACTTTCCATGGTCATCCGTCACGTAGACCGCGTTGAGCGTCTCGCTGTCTTTCCCGTAAGTGCGCACAAAATCAAGCGCTTGTTCGATCGTCCAAGGCTCTTTGACGGCGATATAGTCGGGCGTCATCAGCCGGCCGACGCTGTTTTCAGGGTAGGCCAGCAGCGCCTCCGAGACTCTCCGCTCTTCGGGATCCAATAGCGACAACAGCCGCTGCTTTCGATCGGGCGGCAATCTTTCCAGGAACCGCGTCCGGTCGTCCGGAGCCATGCCAGCCAGAATCTTCGCGACTTCGCCGATGGGCAGCGACTCGACGAGCTGCTGTTGAATGTTGAAGTCGAGGTAGGCGAACGTCTCCGCCGCCTTTGACATTTCGAGCGAGCGAAACACCAAGGCTTGTTCGTCAGGCTCGAGGTCCTCGATCAACGCGGCCAGATCGGGCGCCAGCCACTCGCCGAGAATCTCGCGCAAGGTGGACAGATCCTTGGTGTTGATCAGCTCGCGGATCTCCGGCAACACGAGCTTTTCCAGCATGGACATGGCGAGGCTCACTCTTCTCGTTGTCGCTATTTTGCCGACCGCGCCTCCGCGACCCGCTGGGCCAATGCCTCCATCAAATTTCGTGCCGTTTCCGGCCCGACGCTGTTGCGTTCGCCATACTGGGCGCTCGTGCGTCCGTAGGCATACGGCGGCGCGACGTCCCATTGGCGCTTCGGCAGGATGTAACCGATTTCATCATTCGCCAGCCCGAGCACCAGCATCTTTGGGCCGGGAAGGATCTTGGCAATCGGCTGTTCGAGCGGGGCCGTTGGAAAATCGGCGCCTTTATCGGCGGGCTCTTGGAACTTTCCATACACCAATTCCGGGTACAGTTCGCCTGGAATCGCGGCGACGTGCAGCTCGCCCAAGCGGAGATAGGCGACTTCGGTTTCCATGGCCTGGTCGCCGTCGGTTGTGCCCTTGGCAATCGGCTCGCCGCGCTGGTCGCGCCGCCCCTTCCAAGCGAAGACCGGGCGGGTGATCACACCGGCGGCCGTCGCGGCGCGGAAACCCTCGTTGTCGAGCGGGACCATAATGGGGCGCGCGAAAACCGCCAGCGGCGTGAGCACGATCGGCTGGGCTTGCTCGAGGGCCCGATCGGCAAGATCGGCAACGGCTTCGCCACAGGCGCTGATAAATGCGAAGGGTTCGCTGGCGATCCGCCCGGACTTGGCATCGTCGACGAGCTTTTTGGGCGTACCCATCAGCCCGCCGATGGCCCCCTGGAAAAACACGGCGCGGCAGCCGTGCCGCTTTTCCAACGAATCGACCGTCGCGCCCATGTAATCGCGCGAAACGAGCGAGTTTTTGGCCGGCTCGACGCCATGGCTGTTCCATTGCACGACCAGTCCCTGCGTTTTACCGTCCGACAGCCGCACGAACCGCAGCACTCGGATCACGCCGTCATAGATTTCCGGCAGACGATAGTCACCCAACAAGCTCACATCCTCGGCCGTGCCGTAATCGGCCCGCGCGGGCACCGCGGCCGCGTCGGCACGCCGCACGGCTTCGATAATTTTTTTCTCCACCAATTGTACGTAGTCGGGCACGACGCCTGAGACTTCCGGCGACGGTCCCCATACTCCGATCACGTCGGGGCTCTCGTGGGAGTGCGTGCTGGCGACCAGGACGTAGAAAAAGTCCTTCAGTCCCGCCCGCGCATTTTCGATCGCCGGCCGGGCTAGCCCGATCGAATCGACGCTGACCAGCGCGATTTTTCGCCCCGCGTGGCGCAAGACAATCGCGCGGGCATAGAGCGGATCGTGCACGCCGGCGGCCGGCCGGTTGAGTTCTTTGCCGGCCAGCCAGATGGGCTGCTTCGCGTCTAATTGCGGCGTGATGTCCGCGACACCCAGCCCCACTTCAAGAGTGTCGGCTGCTCGAACCATCGCCGGGGTACAGATGCCCAAAATTAACACGATTGCCACGGCGATCGCTGGCGATCGCGAAAACTTGATCTGCATGATTCACGACTCTCCCACTTCGATAGTCGATGGTTGGTTCCCTTGATGTTATTGCAAACGGATGTCCAACCGCGTGACCGAGGCCGGCGGCAACTGGCAGATCAAGGTCGAGCCCCGCAGCTCGGTGGCCTCCGTTCGCGGCGCAACTTCGTCGGGCGTTTCAAACGTGTTGTGCGCGTTGAGCCGCTCGTGCGAAAGGACGCATTGACGCACGCTTTCGGCCGAGCCTTTGCCGAGCGCGATCTTAACTTCCGCCGCCTGGCTGGCCTCCGCGTGAACAAGCGTCAGCGTCACGTTCTTTTCCGCGCGCGATGCGGACCCCGCCACGCGGAAGACCTGTTTGTTTCCCTCCGAGGTGTGGAAATCCACGTTGGGCGATTCGACTTCCATGCGGATCGACGTGGCGCCTTGATGGGGCTTGTACATTTCGAAGACGTGATAATTAGGCGTGGTGACGAACTTATCGCCGTCGGCCAGGAACAGCGAATGCAGGCAATTGACCAGTTGCGCGACGTTGGCCATATCCAACTTGTTGGCGTGTCGATTAAATATATCGAGTGTCAAGGCGGCCGCCAAGGCGTCGCGCAGGCAGCACTGCTGTTCAAAGAGATGCTTGGGGTTGAGCTCGGTTCCCTTGGGATGCCAGCAGCCCCACTCGTCGATAACCAGTTTCACTTTATGCTCGCGGTCGAACTCGGCCATGACGTCCCACTGGTCGCTGATTAGCCGCTCCATTTGGTTTGCTTTGTACAGCATTTCATACCACTGGTCGCGCGAGA
>JBGQHN010000348.1:0-3990 GCA_041497975.1 Planctomycetia bacterium
CTTGCGGGGAGTCAACGACGACGTCGACTCGCTGGCCGATCTGTGCGAGCGGCTGGTCGACCTGCGCGTGATGCCCTACTATCTGCATCACTTGGATCCCGTCGTCGGCGCGGCCCACTTTGAAGTGCCACGGTCGCGCGGCCGCTTGCTCATGGACGAGTTGCGAGAACGATTGCCGGGATACGCCGTGCCGCGGTACGTGCAAGAAACGGCCGGCGCGGCCAGCAAGCTGCCCTTGGCCTGAATTCGCCTCCGCCGAGCGCTCGTGGACGCGGGTTTAACCCGGCTCGTCGTTCGGATACACTGACGTTCACGGTTCCACGCCTTCCATCCCCTTGGTGATACGTCGCCCACGCGAGCACGTCCAGACCAGGCATGAACGCATCACCTTACCGCAGGCGACTGGCCCTTTCGGTGGCACTTGCCTGGCTCGTGGTCCAAGGTCCGGCTCGCGCCGAGAACTGGCCGGCCTGGCGCGGACCACGAGGCGACAGCACGAGTCGCGAGACCGGGCTGCCGGCGGCCTGGAATGCCCACACCGGGATCATCTGGAAAACGGATTTGCCGCAGTGGGGCACCAGCACGCCGGCCATCTGGGGCAACGCGATTTTCGTCACGACGCAGCACGAAGAAGATCTTCTCGTGCTGAAACTCAATCGGAAAGACGGCGCGATCGAGTGGACCCAAACCGTCGGCCAGTCATCGACCGCGCGCACGGGACCCAAGCGCGAAAAGCAAAAATTCCATCAACTGCACAATCTCGCCAGCCCCTCGCCGGTGACCGATGGCCAGCTGGTTGTCGTGCATTTCGGCAACGGAGACCTGGCCGCCTATGATTTCGACGGAAAGCGGCACTGGCACCGCAATTTGCAGGAGGACTACGGCACGTACACGATCTGGTGGGGGCATGCCAACAGCCCCGTGCTGTACGATGGCATGGTGATTTCCGTGTGCATGCAAGACTCGCTGGCCGACTTGTCCGACAAACACTCGGCCAGCTACCTGGTCGCTCACGATTTGAAAACCGGCAAAGAGCGGTGGAAGTCGACGCGCATGACCGGCGCCAACGCGGAAGAAGGGGACGCCTACACCACCCCCGTTCTGGTCGAGTCGGCCGGCAAAACGCAGCTCGTGGTCATGGGCGCCAATCAGCTCGATGGCTACGACCCCCGCACAGGAGAGCAGCTTTGGTACCTGACGGACCTGGTGGGCGGACGGACCGTGACCGGGCCAACTGCAGCCGGCGGGCTGCTCTATGTAACCCGCGGCATGCGCGGCGCGTTACTGGCCGTGAAGCTTGCCGGCCCGGGAAAACGCACGCCGCTCGACATCGCCTGGAAGCACGACAAGGGCACGCCCGACACGCCCTGTCCCGTGGTGTGGAGCGATCTGCTGTTTACCGTGACCGACGACGGCGTCGCCCGTGCCTTTGACGCGCTCTCCGGCAAACTGCACTGGATCCAGCGCCTGAAGGGCGACTACAAAGCTTCGCCGCTGGCCGCCGAGGGACGTATCTATTTTCTCAATACGTCCGGCTTGTGCACCGTGGTTTCGGCCTCCGACCGCTTCGAAAAGCTGTCCGAAAACCAACTGCCCGACAGTACGCTGGCCTCGCCGGCCATCGCGGACGGCCAGTTGTTCATTCGCGGCCGCCAGGCGCTCTACTGCCTCGGTCAGAAGCCGGCCGGCACCGACCGATGAAGCGCATCGTATGGTTGACGGATCTGCATCTGAATTTTTTGTCGGACGCGCAGGTCGGCGAGTTCTTCGAGCACGTGGCGGCCGACCTCCCCGACGCGTTGCTTGTTGGCGGCGATATCGGGGAGTCGCCCACGATCTGCGACTATCTCGAGCGGATGCACAGCGCCATTTCGGCGCCCATCTATTTTGTTTTGGGGAATCATGACTATTATTTCGGATCGATCGTGGAAACGCGCCAGCGCGTCGCGCAATTCTGCGCCCAGCGGCCGCGATTGCACTATCTCACCTGCGAAGACGTCGTGCCGCTGACCGCCCACGTCGCTCTGGTCGGCCACGACGGCTGGGCCGATGGACGCCTGGGTGACTATCCCCGCTCGCTGGTCGTCATGAACGACCACAAATTGATCGCCGAACTGTCGCCGCTGGATAAGCAGGCGCGCTGGGACGTTCTCCAGGCGCTGGGCGACGAAGCGGCCAGTCATTTTCGCCGCGTGCTTCCGCTGGCATTTCAAAAATATCGCGACGTGGTCCTGCTGACGCACGTGCCGCCCTTTCGCGAAGCGTGTTGGCACGAGGGGCACATTTCGGACGATCAATGGGCGCCGCACTTCACTTGCCAGGCCGTCGGGCAGGCGATCCTCGATTGCCTCGCCCAACGTCCCGACAAGCGGCTCACGGTCTTGTGCGGCCACACGCACGGTGAAGGCGAGACCCAACCGCGCGGGAACTTGCAAGTCATCACCGGCGGGGCCGAATACGGACATCCCAAGATCAACCGCGTCCTGGAACTGGATTAACGCGGGCTCCGGCGCTTCAAACCCGGCCTCGGACTTGTTACGATAACGCCCAATTGACGGGATCGATTCGCTACGGCCCGCGAGGTATCTTCATGGCACGGAAGTTCGACACGATCTGCAATCAGGACTGCATCGCGGGGCTGCGAGACGTTGAAGACGGTGTCGTCGACCTGGCGTTCGCGGATCCGCCATTCAACATCGGCTACGACTACGACGTCTATCACGACAAGCTGGAAAGTGAAAACTACCTGGCTTGGAGCCGCGATTGGACGGCCGAAGTGATCCGCGTTCTAAAGCCGAATGGCACCTTCTGGCTAGCGATCGGCGACGAATATGCAGCAGAACTTAAAGTGATGCTGCAACGCGAGCATAAGCTGACTTGCCGCAGTTGGGTGGTCTGGTACTACACGTTCGGCGTCAATTGCAAGACGAAGTTCAGCCGCTCGCACGCTCACTTGCTGCACATGGTCAAGCAGGCCGACAATTTCACGTTCAACGCCGATGCCATTCGCGTTCCTTCCGCCAGGCAACTCGTGTACGGCGACCGCCGCGCCAACCCCACGGGCCGGCTGCCCGACGACACCTGGGTGCTGCGCCCACAGGACATTCCCGAGAGTTTTGGGCCCGAGGAAGACACCTGGTATTTTCCGCGGGTTTGCGGCACCTTCAAGGAGCGCGCCGGCTGGCACGGCTGTCAAATGCCGGAACAACTGCTGGGCCGCATAATTCGCGCGTGCAGCAACGCGGGTGAGCTCGTGCTGGACCCGTTTGCCGGCAGCGGCACCACCTTGGCGGTAGCCAAAAAGCTCGAGCGGCGCTACCTGGGCTTCGAGCTTTCGCAAGAATATGCAAAGCGGGTCGAAGCGCGGCTGAAGACGATCGAGCCTGGCGATCGGCTCGACGGTGCGCCCGAGCCCGTAGTCAGCGCCCCGAGCACGGCCAATGGGCGCAAGCTGGAAGATGTCCAACGTGCGAAGCGCATCGGCCGTCGGAAGCGCAACGGCGAAGCGAAACAACTGTTCTAATAAGGCCACGAGCGATACGATGAAATTCGCGATCTGCAACGAAACTTTTCTCGACTGGCCGTTTGACAAGGCGTTCGACTTCGCCGCCGAGTGCGGATATACGGGCATCGAAATCGCGCCGTTCACGATCGCCCCCGAGGACCGGCAATTCGACGCGCGGCAGATCAGCGCCGCCCGCCGCGCGGAAGTCTGCCGCCAGGCGGACTCCTGGGGCTTGGAAGTCGTCGGGCTGCACTGGCTGTTGGCCAAAACGAGCGGGTTTCATCTCACGAGCCCCGATGCCCAGGTGCGCCGCCACACCGCGGCCTACCTGCAAGACCTGGCCCGGCTGTGTCGCGACCTGGGCGGATCCAAAATGATTCTCGGGTCGCCGGCACAGCGCAACATTTTGCCGGGCGTTACGCCCGAGCAGGCCACGGACTACGCCGCCGAGGTGTTCTGCTCGTTGCTGCCCGTGCTGGAGCAGA
>JBGQHN010000349.1:0-3948 GCA_041497975.1 Planctomycetia bacterium
CGTCCCCGCCGGGCGCTTGGCTGTTCGCGCTCGTGGTCGTGGTGGCGATGGCGGCCGCCCACGAGGTGGTCACGCTGCTGGCGTCGGGCGGATATCACCCGCACCCGGGCGTCATTTACGGCGGCACGTTGCTTGTGATCGCAAGCAACGCGGTTCCGCTCTTCTGGCTCGATACGGCCGCTGAAAGCCCCCTGGCTCGACTCGGCTGGCCGCTCGTGGCTTTCACGATCAGTTTCCTGGCGGCATTGGTGGTCGAGACCCACCGCTATGATCGGCCCGGCCGGTCGATGGTTCAGGTGGGACTAGCCACGTTTGGCGTGGCCTATGTGGGACTGCTTTTGAGTTTTGCCATGCAACTGCGCGTGTTGGGCGGGCCAACCGAAGGCATGATCGGCGTCGTGGCGCTGATCACGGTCGTCAAGTTCGGCGACACGGGCGCATATGCCGTGGGCCGGCTCATCGGCCGGCACAAAATGGCGCCCCTGGTCAGTCCCGGCAAGACCCTGGAAGGCGCTGCCGGCGCGCTGGCGTTCGGCTGCCTGGGGGCCTGGCTCTCGTTCACGCTCATGCCGCGCTGGACAAGCTCATCGCTTTCACAGCCCGCTTGGGGCTGGATCGTCTTTGGCCTGGCCGTGGCTATCGCAGGTCTTTTGGGCGACCTGGCCGAGTCGCTCCTGAAGCGCGACGTGGGCGCAAAGGATTCGAGCAACTGGTTGCTCGGCTTTGGCGGCGTGCTGGACGTGGTCGATTCGATCTTGTTCGCCGCGCCGGTGGCCTATCTCTGCTGGCTGCTGTTGAGCATGTCGTAGCGCATCCGGCATTGCCGCTTGCGTGGACGCCAAGAATTCGTTGCTTTTTGCGACCCCGGCTATCGCAAATCCGCACTCCGAGCTATATTTCGTTAATTGGCGAAATAACGAAATAGCGCATGAATGAAGTCTTCCAAGCCTTGAGCGATCCGACACGCCGCGAAATCCTGCGCCTGCTCGGCCGGCGAGACATGACGGCCGGCGAAATCGCCGAACGGTTTCCCCTGGCGCGCTCCACGCTGTCGGGACACTTCAACGTGCTGAAACACGCGGGCCTGATCGTCGCGGAAAAAAACGGCACCAGCATCGTCTACAGCCTGAACGTCTCGGCGGTCGAGCAAACCCTGGGCGTCATTTTCGACCTGTTCGACGTGGGCAAGCAAAAGAAGGGGGCCAAACCATGAAGATCACCTGGCACACGGAACTGATCCATTGGTTGCTCGTCGCCGCCATGTTTGCCGTGGCGGCGCTCGCCTGGTCGCACGTGCCCGAGCGGATTGCGATCCATTGGAATTTACAGGGCGAAGCCGACGGCTACGGCGGAAAGTTCGCGGGCTTGCTGCTGTTGCCGCTAATGACGCTCGGCCTGTACCTGTTGTTGCTCTTTCTGCCGCGTCTCGATCCGGGTTATCGCAACTACCAGAGTTTTGCCACGACCTACCACGTCATTCGCGTTTCGCTCACGCTGTTCATGGCCCTGGTGTACGCGGTTACGGTCCTGGTCGCGCTGGGATACAGAATCGACGTCACAGCGGTGGTCGCGATTGCCACGGGCGCACTGTTGGTCGTGATGGGAAATTTCATGGGGAAACTTCGGCCGAACTGGTTTGTCGGCGTCCGAACTCCCTGGACCCTTTCGAGCAAGCTTTCCTGGACCAAAACGCATCGCCTGGCAGGTTGGCTGTTCATCCTGCTGGGAACGTTGATCGCGGCGACGGGCGTACTGCGGACCGACTGGATGCTGGGCTTGACCATCGCCGTGGGCGGCGTGTCGCTGGTTTGGATCGTCGCCTACTCGTACTTCGTGTGGCGCAAAGACCCAACCCGCACGACGCCGGCCGGCACGTCGCCGAGCGTGGAGTAGGCGCTGCCACGGCAAACGGCTACTGTTGATCGCCGCAAACAGTATTTAGCCGCGCTGCCTTCCATGACGACCATAGCCCCATGTGGCATCCGGGGCCTTGCTGAATTGCGCGGCTGAAATCGCGGCGGCGCGGCGTTCGTTGAAGAACTTTTACACCACGCCTTGATCGCGAAACGCCGCGATCTCGCTGACCGTGAAGCCAAGCTCGCCGAGCACTTCGCCGGTGTGCTCGCCCAAAGTGGGAGCGCGCCGGCGCACGCCGCCCGGCGACTCGCTGAGCCGCACGGCGGGACTCACCAGCGGAATGAATTGATCGCTGCCAGGGAACGCCGTCGGGTGGAAGAAGCCCCGGGCGAGTACTTGCGCGTCGCTTAAGACTTCCTCCAGTTCGTAGACCGGTCCGCAGGGGACGCGCGCTCGCTCGAGCTCGGCTAGCGCCTGGTCGCGCGTGCGCGTGGCGCACCAGGCGGTCATCACTTCGTTGACCAGCGCATAGTTGTTGGCCCGCGTAATGTCGTCCTTGCAGCGCGGATCGTCGACCAGGTCCTCTCGGCCGACCAGCCGCGCCCAGCGGCGAAACATCGGATCGCCAATCGTGGGCACGATGATCCAGCCGTCGCGGGTCGGGTAGGCATCGCTGGGGGCCGTGTAGTATGCGGCGTTGCCTTGCCGCTGGCGGCGAATGCCCGTCACGCTTCGCTCCATGAGCAGCGAGGCCATGAACATCACGCTCGTGGCAAACAGCGACACGTCGACGACCTGGCCGCGGCCGGTTTGGGCGCGGTGCACAAGCGCGGCCATGGCGCCGAACGCGGCGTGCAGCGCGGTGCCGAAATCGGCCCAGGGCACGACCGATCGCACCGGAGCCTCGGGAAAGCCACTCAAGCCCATCGCCCCGGACATCGCCTGCGCCACGCCGTCGAAGCCCACGCGGTCGCGGTAGGGACCATCCGGCCCAAACGTCGAAGCCATCACCAGGATCATGTCGTCTTTGATAGCCCGCAGAGAGTCGTAGTCGAGCCCTAGCCTCTTCATCACGTCCCGCGGCAGGTTGACGACGACAATGTCGGCGGAGCGAACCAGGCGATCGATGATGGCCGACGCGTTCGGATGCCCAGGATCGAGAGTGATCCCCCGCTTATTGCGATTGAGATTGAGAAACAGGCCGCCTTCGCCGCTGGCGGTCAGGGGGCCGACGCGGCGATCCTCGCCGCCGTCGCGGCGCTCGACCCGTATCACGTCCGCGCCGAAATCCGCCAGCATCATCGCCGCGTAAGGCCCCGCGATGAAGCGGCCAAAATCGATGACGCGGATCCCGTCCAGCAATCCAGCCACGGCTTTTTTCTCCCCTGCCCTGGTCCGCGCTCACGGTGACAATCGTTTGACCTCGGTTTTTGGGTAGCCGGTAGTCTATTCGCCTGGACATGCTCCTGGCGACACAAAAAATTGACGACGCTGGTTTTTCGCGGATAATACCGAAACGGCGGCGTCCAGGCAGTGCATGGGGGGAAACCGATATGGCTGGACTCACTGAACTTCACGTCAACGGTTCGAAGTACCCGCTGGACGTCGATCCTCAGCGCAGCCTGCTGAGCGTTCTGCGGGACGACTTGGGATTGAGCGGAAGCAAGTACGGCTGCGGCGAGGGCCGCTGCGGCGCTTGCACGGTCGTCATCGACGGCCAGGCCGCCCGATCGTGCATCGCACAGGTGGGCAACTACGCCGGCAAACAGATCACCACGATCGAAGGGCTCGAGCGCGACGGGAAACTGCATCCGCTGCAGCAGGCTTTTTTGGACGTCGGGGCGATGCAGTGCGGCTATTGCACGCCCGGCATGATCATGGGGGGCGTCGCGCTGCTCGACAAAAACGGCGCTCCGACGACGCAGGATATCCTCGACTCGATGGAAGGCAACATCTGCCGTTGCGGAACCTACGCGCGCATCGTGTCGGCCATTCAAAAAGCGGCCCAAGCCATGAAGGGCGGTGCCTCGTGAATCACGAACTTTCGGCTACAAGCGGTTTGAAAACCGCTGGGGACTGTCCCGATTTTGC
>JBGQHN010000350.1:0-3879 GCA_041497975.1 Planctomycetia bacterium
CGTCGGAATTCACGAACCAGGTCGGCTCGAGGTAGAGGTGAAGATCCGCGGACATTGCAATTCCTTGAGATTGAGACGGCTAATGGCCCGGCCGCCATCCGATTATCGCCTGTCGCGGGCAGTTGGGCCAGCCGGGCGCAAAGGAACAACGATGCGGCAAGCTATCCCGTGATCTCGGCCGCCGGTTTCGTCACGGCGCGCTCAGCTTCGGGCTCGTGGTAGGGCTGGTCAGACTCGTACAGCTCGAGCCGCCGCTCGGCTTGTTCGCGTCTGGCGCCCTGCCCGATCAGCTCGATCGCTTCTTTCTGGCTGGCCTTGGCCTTATCGAACTGGCCCGTCTCGGCATAAGCGGCGGCGAGGGCTTCGAGCACGGCCCCATTGCGAAACCTGGTCAAGTTGGCGGCGCGACGCGCGATCTGTAGAGCTTGCTGCCCGTTGCGAACTTCGTTCTGGGGATACGTGGCCAGCAGGTCGGCGAGATTGATATATGCGGGGATCAGTTTCGGATCGAGTTTGAGCGCGGTCTTGTAGTCTTCGATCGCCTTGGCAGGCTCGCCCATGAGCTTCCACGTGTAACCGCGGTCGCTGTAGACGTCGGCACTTTGAGGACTGAGCCGGATGGCTTGCGCAAAATCCTGCATGGCTTTGTCAAATTCGCGCTTGCGGCCGTAGGCCGCGGCGCGGCGTTCGTAGCTGATGCAGCGACCTGGATCGAGGCGAATCAGCTCGGAATAGTCGGCAATCGCGCCGTCAAATTCCCCGTGTTCCAACAAAGCGCCGGCACGCGCGTCCCACGCCTGCATGAACGTTCCATTCAGCTCGATGGCCTTGGTGAACTCGGCCGCGGCCTCTCCAAGCCGGGCTTGCTGCCTGAGCACCTTGCCACGGGATAGATAGACCGCCGGATTCTGTGGCGCGCGTTTGACGGCCTCGTCCATATCGGCGAGCGCCTCGGTGAATTGTCCCATCGCCGCCCGGATCATACCTCGGTCCAAGTACCCCGACAACACCTCGGGTCGCAGGCGAATCGCCTGTGTGTAATCGTCGACTGCCTTGGCAAGTTGGCCGGTCATGCGGTAGCAATGGGCGCGGCCATAATAGGCTTCGGGCGACGAGGGATCGTATTGCACCGCGCTGTTGAGGTCGGCGAATGCCTCGCTCCATTGGCGTAAGCGTTCGCGGACCGCCGCACGATGAACGAACGCGGTCGCCAGCTTGGGATTGAGGCTGATCTCTTTGTCGAAATCGGCCAGGGCGCGCTGCAGATCGCCGCGCCGCAAGTAGATGTCTCCTCGCCAAAGATGGGCCCGCGGCAAATCCGGGTCCAGTTCGATGGCCTTATTGACATCCACCAGCATCTCGTCGTCCTTGCCGGTCCCGATTCGCGCGCTCGCGCGCTCGAGATAGGCCGAAGCAAAGCGTGGATTAAGTTCGATGGCGGTTGAAAAGTCCTTGATCGCTTCGGCCGGTTCGTGCCGGAGCGTCCAGCCCTTGCCGCGCATGAAGTAGGCCCCGGCAAGATTGGGTCTCAGCGTAATCGCCGCGGTCAAGTCGACCATGCCCCGGTCGACTTGGCCCCTGGCCAGCCAAAACTCGGCGCGTTGACAGCGCGCGTCGTAAGAATTGGGATCGAGACGAATCGCCTCGGCAAAATCTTCGAGCGCTTCCTTGTTCTGGCCCAAGCCGGCTCGGCATCGCGCGCGCAGAATGTAGGCGGCGGGCACCGCGGGATCGAGCCGGATCGCCTCGGACGCGTCGTGCTCTGCATGCACGAATTCCACCTTCGAAAGTAAGGCGATCGCTCGTTGACCCTTCAAGAACCAGGCCAAGGCTCGATCCTGATAGGCGCCAGCCACCGTCTGGTCGAGCCGTAGCGACGCGTTCAAGTCGCGGATCGCCTCGTCGAGCTGACCGGCGGCGAGGCGGGCGGACCCCCGCTCGTGATAAGCCCGGGCCGTGGGATGGGTGCGAATCGTTTCGTCCACTTCGGACCGAGACTTGTCGACCTGGGCCAGGTTCTCGTCAAGCTCGTTTAAGCCCGTCTTTGCGTCGGCGTGATTGGGATCGAGCGCAAGCGCCGCTTGAAAGTCCTTCCGCGCCAGGTCGATCTTTCCGTGCGCCTTGTAGAGCCGGCCGCGCATCGAGTGGCCCCCAGGGGCCTTGGGCTCCAAGGCAATCGCCGTATCGAGATCGGCCAAAGCGCGGTCCGGCAGGGCCGCGGCGTCGTTCACGATTGCCCGCAGCCGGTATGCCTCGGCGAAGCGGGGATTGCACTGGATCGCCCGCTGGGCGTCTTCGCCGGCCTCTCGATGCCTTCCCATGTCGAACAAGACGGCGCCGCGCCGCGAATATGCCTGAGGATCCTGGGGATTGAGGGCTAGCGCCCGGTCGAACTCCCGCAGCGCCTCGATGGGGTGTTTGAGAGCGACCAAGGCAATGCCGCGGTGCGTAAAAGCCTGTGCCAGCCGCGGCTCGAGCTTGATGGCCGTGGAAAAGTCGCGGCCGGCTTGCCGCGCGTTCCCCAGGTCGAAAGCGGCCACGCCACGCAGATCGTAGGCATTGGCAAAGAAGGGATGTAGTCGGATCGCCTCGCTCAATTCCTCTTCGGCCGACTTCAATTCCACTCGATCGTATTGCACGCTTGCGCGCAAATAGCGGTAATACGGATCGCCCGGATCGATTTGAGTCGCGCGGGTGACATCTTCCAGCGCGCCATCCAGATCTTGCTCGTCGATGGCAATCCCCGCTCGCACAGCGTATGCCCGCGCGCACTTGGGATCGGTTCCGATCGCGATTTCACAATCGCTCTTTGCCTCGGCGATCAGATTCAGCTTCTGGTGGCTTAGCGCTCGCAGCGCGTACGGCAGCGCCGCTTCTGGCTTCAACTTGATGGCTTCGTCGAAATCTTCGATCGCCTCGTTCATTTCGCCGAGGTGATGGTACGCCATTCCTCGATCGCAATAGTCTTGGAAGCGTTTTCGATCCTCTTGAATCCGCACCGAAAAGTAACTGGATGCCGCGTCGACGGAAATCGTATCGCGTTTTGGAACCCACCCGCGCCCGACCCACACGTAATCACCTTTCTCGGCCGAAACGTACATGGGTGAAAGCAACAAGTCGCGGCGCACCGCGGTCTTGCCGACCGCGATCTTGGCTTCGCTCTTGAGAAAAACGGACCGTCCCGTCCAAGGCTCCTCGGCCGACGCACCGCGCACGAGCACCGCGTGAGCGATCGCAAGCAAGGCCAGCAGTGCGTATCTGACGTAGCTCATGACCTGCGACGCTCGCATCGAGATCCACCGGTCCCGCCCGCAAGGGCATCTGCCCGCGCGGGTAGCAATTTGCAATCCATTATGGGGGATCGTCGGGGCAGATGCCAGCTATGGGCGAGATGCCCAAGGGCGGCGGATCGTGCGGAGGATTCGCTAGTCAAAAACCAGCGTGCCGAACTTTTGATATTCGTGAAAGCTGGGGCCGACGCGGGCCCAGTCCCAACTGGTTTCGCGGCCGTCGTCGTAGTCGACGCGGTAAAAGTTCGCCCGCCAGCGCGAGCCGCTCTTGGGCGGCACGCCGGCCAGCGGTTCCAAGAGCTTGTAGGGCACGAACACCTCGGCCGTCCAGCCGGAGATTTGCGCGCCCGACGTTTGCTCGCCGCCGCTGATCGCGACCGCCTTGCGCGTCTTGCGATCGCCCTCGTAATGCCAGGGGCGCCAGCCGAGAAACTTGCCGCCGATGTTGGGAATCAGAATCGGCAGTTCGCGGCCCAAGGGCGAGATTTCATACTCGAAATAGATCGGCAACCGCTCGTCGGTCCAAAAGAAAAACTCGAACACGTCTTCGTTCCACAAATCAAGAAAGTCTTCGGCCAGGCTGGCCGAA
>JBGQHN010000351.1:0-3851 GCA_041497975.1 Planctomycetia bacterium
CATTGCGGACGCAATACATTTCAGCATGGCTTGCCCCCTTAACGGTTTTCGCTGAAGCAGCAAGCCCGTTTTGTACTGCTCCGCCGAACCCAAATCAAGCACTCCGCGCCCGGCAGGGTCATCGTTCGTTCCGCCAGGGTCGATGGCTCGCCCAGCATTCGTTGAAATTCTTTTCCATTGCCGCGCCGCGCCAGCCCGGATATGCTCAAGATGCGTTGTCACGCGAATTCTCGGAGCAGAGTCCCATGACCGGCGCAGGCATGTGTCGCTCAGGCCGCCGTGCCGTCGGGTCTGCCGCCGCTGGCGGCCGGCGCGGCGTATCGCTGTTGGAGCTGCTCATCGTCATGGCGATCATCGGCATCATGATGAGCCTGCTCTTTCCCGCGATCCACATGGTCGTGCAGGAGTCCCGCAAAACGAGCTGCGACAACAATATCCACCAGCTTTCGATCGCCATGCAGAATTACATGGAAGCCACGCGCGGATGTGTTCCGCTGCCACCTTACGAGAATCGACCGAGCGGCTGGGCGGTGGCGCTATTGCCGTTCTTCGAGGAGAATGCGCTGGCGGCTGCTTTTGACACCGATCAGCTATTCACTTCGCGGCGCAACTTGAAGGCGGCCGCCAACCGCCCGAGCCTGTTTATCTGCCCGGTGACGCCGGACGTCCCCAGCACGATCGCCGGCATTGAAGTCACCAATTATCTGCTGATGATCGACGAAACGCGGCGCGATCGGCCGATGCGCAATCGTCATTGGGTCTTTCGCGACGTTCCCGAAGGTTCGCGCTATCCGTGGTGCTCGAGCCCGGAAAAGAAATGGCCGGACGACGCGTACCCAGCGCCTCACTCCTCGGCGTTTGGATTTTGACGCGAGAGTGGATTAGAGCATCTAACAAAATGGCCTCGGGAGAGGGGGACAGTCCCATTTGCTCCCAGGGCACCGCAAAATCGGGACAGTCCCCGCCAGTTTTGAAACCAGTTCTACTTGGCCGCTTCGGCCTCGACCACGACCGTGACATTCTCGGTGACCGAAAGATCCTGACCGTTGAACTTGGAGACCGCCTGCACGCCGAGCGTGTAGCTGCCGGGAGCGGCGTCCTTGGCGGCTTCGAGAACGAGCTTGCCTTGCGACTGACCGGCGGGAATCGTGACCTCGGTGGCCTTGAGTCCCTTGGCATTTTCGGGCACCTGGGTCTTGAGCTGCACCGCGTCGGCATAGTTGTACAGCCGCTGGATTGTTACTGGAATTTCCAAGGTGCCGGCCTGCTTGAGCGTGCCGCCCGGCATCGCGTTCATCGTGATCGGTGCCGCCGTGATCTTGAGCGTGATGGTCGGTGAGGGGGCGGCGAGGTTGATGTTCTTGGGCTTGGCCTGGTTGCTGGCATCGGTCACGGCCTTGTCGACGGTTTGTTGCACGGCGGTCGCCTCCTTGACTTTGGCATCGGCGCCGGCCGCCAGTTTTTCGGCCTCCGCCTTGGCATCGGCGGCCGCTTTGGCTTGAGCCGCGGCCTCGGCCATGGCCTTGTCCGCCGCGGTTTTGGCATCGGCCGCGGCCTTGGCTTTGGCCGCCGCTTCTTGGGCCGCCTTGTCGGCGGCCGCCGCCAGCTCCTTCGCCTGCTGCATGGCCGCGGTCATGTCGGCCACTTTCTTTTCAGCCCCGGCTTTCGCGTCAGCCGCCGCCTTGGCAGCCGCCGCCAACTCAGTCACGATCTTGTCGACGGCCGTTTTGCGATCGGTGGCTTCTTTGACCGCTTCGGGATTCCGCGAATAGCTGACCTGCGTGGTGCCGAGCACCGCAAAGGTGTAGGTGCCGACCGGCACGTTGGGCGGCAAGTTGATTTCCAGATTCCCGGTCGCCGTATTGCCGTCCAGCGTGATGTTCGCCGGGCGCACGTTGGGCGGCAGCGACGAAGGCGCTAGCACGACGTTGCCTTTGAAATCGCCGCGGCGCACCAGCTTGAGCGGCACTTGCACCTTGCCGGCCTTGCACATCTCCAGAACCGTGTTCCGGCCCGCATCGACAAAGAACGGGGCCGTTTCGTTGCCGCTGACCGCGATCGCCAGGTTGCGCGCCAACCGCGTGCGCGGCGTGACCTGGTTGAGCAGTCCGCCCCACACCATCGTGGCGGTCCGCGCCGGACGCACGACCTCGGCGTCGCCGATCTTCGCTTTGCCTAAAATCGTGATCAGGCTCATCGATTCGGCCGCGTCTTCGGCCGCCGTGAGCACGACCTCGCCCACGTTCTGTCCCGCGGCAATCGTCACCGGCGCCGAGGTTACGCCGGCAGGCAAGCCGTCGACGCTGACTTGCACCGCGCCGTCGAACCCCTGGCTGCGAAACACCAGCACGTCGATCAGCTCCGTGCCGCCTTTGCGCAACAGCGGGCTCCAGACCGTGGGCGGATTCTGATTCGGGTCGGGACTGAACGGCAGCAACCGCGGCTTGGCGACCACGCGGAAATCGGGTTTGCTGGGATGGATCGCAAGCCGATAGACGAACCGCGGATCGGGCCGCGAATAGTTCGACAGGTTGCGCACCAGGATGCGATACGTGCCATCGGCCGGCGCCACGAAACGCGCCGCGGGATCATCCGTCTTCATGTCGTAAATGCTCATGCCGCGCCGGCCTGGTCCGGGCGGATCTTCCAAGTAGTCGTCGACTCCTTGAATGTCTTTGACCTGCTCTTCACCCTTGTCGTTCTTCGTGACTTGTTGCACGAGCAGGTAGGGATCGGTGGGCAGCCCCAACCGCTGCGAAAAAACTTCCATCCACAGTGCTTCGCCCGCCTTGGCCTGGATCGTGATCCAATCGCGATCCGCCTGCGGATAGAATTGCCCGACGAATTCACAGGGGACCTGTACCGCTTGCGCCTGGGCTGGCGTGTCGTTGGGCTCTTGTTCGGCAACAACCGGCGCCGTGGCGTACCCCAGCAAAGTCGAGTTCGTCAAACCTTGCGGCGTCGCAAGCCGATAGGCCAGGCCGTCGATGCCCGACTCCTCGGGTTCGATCACCGAGGCGATGTCCAGGTTTTGCACGCTGCCATCGGCCGGCAGCGGAATTTGCACGCTGGTGCTTTCGAGCGGCTTGCCGTCGGCCGAGATCACCTTGCTCGGCTGGCCGCCCGGCAGGTTGCGTCCGTAAAGCGTGTACGTGTCGTTCGAGCCCGGCTGGCCGGCGGGCGGGAACGCGAAATCCAAATACGCCGAAGTTCCAACCGACATCCGGTAGAAATACTCGCTGCTGCCGGCATATAGAAAATCGTGGACCTCGACAAAGTACACTCCGTCAGCAGGAGCGATGAAGTCCAGCAACGAGTCGCGGCGATTCATGTCGCGATTGCGATCCAGTTCCTTACCCGTCGAGTCGTACAACACCAGCGTTGGATCCATCCGCGAGTCGATGCGATAGGCCCAACAGTCAACGATCACCCTCTGGCCCTGCTTGACTGTCAATTTGTAATAGTCCTGGTCCGTGGCGGCGTTCGACTGGCCATTGACCGTGCTGCCCAGCGGAACTTCGGTGGCCTTGTCCGGGGTATTGTTGGGCTCGGTCTCAATAATCTCGGGTTCGGTGCCCACCACAAACGAGCGCGGATTGGAGACGCCGTACTTGCCGATTGTGCGAACTTCGCAAATGCCCGCTTTGGCGTCGGGGGCGATGGTGAGCGTGAACTGGCCGGGAACGCCTTGCGGCGCGGTTTCTCCCAGGCCGGGCGGCACGGTTTTTTGCACGGCCGTGATTCCGGGGGTCGAGAAATGCAGTTTTGAAACCCCTTCCAAATCGATGCCAGCGATTGTCACTTCGACGCTCGTCCCCTGCTTTGCCCCGGGCGGGAAGATGGAGAACAGC
>JBGQHN010000352.1:0-3849 GCA_041497975.1 Planctomycetia bacterium
AAAGACCGTCGCCGTTGACGAGATTCGCGCTGGCCTCGATCCGCTCGATCCGCGCGGCGTTTGGGCGCTGGGGCAGGTTGCATCCAGCCTGATCGCACGCCATGGGAAATACGGTGACGCCGGGGGGCCGAACCGTTGCGGCTCTCCAGGCTCGGAGTTCGTGGGGTGCGGGAGATTGACGACAAAGCTCGGCCCACAAGCCCTGCAAGCCGAGTGCATGACGTGCATTGCGGGCCTACTTGTAGACGAAAGAAATATCCAAGCGACCGCGGCTTCAATGCACTCGGGCGGAGTGAACGTGCTGATGTGCGATGGCTCGGCGCAATTCATCACCAACGAAATTGACGTGGAAATTTGGCACGCCCTGCACACTCGCGATGGAAATGACTCCGGCAGATAACCGTTCACGCCCTGGCGCGAAAGACTGGTCTTCGCGCCGGAAATTGCACGCCGGCTCGTGCTGCTCCCCGACGGCGTCCGATTGGCCGCGGACAACTACAAAAACCCGCTGGCCAGCCTCACGCCGCGGGAAACCGACGTGCTCGTCAATCTGGCGAAAGGCAATTCGGTCAAACAATGTGCCAAGGCTCTCGGCATCGGGACCAGCACGGTGGGCAATCACAAAACACGGCTGATGAAAAAGTTGAACGTCCACAAGACGGTGGAGCTCGTGCACCTGGCGATGCGCGAAGGACTCGTGCCGGGGCGTCCATCACCTCCACGTCGCGACTCGCCGACATAGCGATCGTCGCGGTCCAGACCGACGATAGCCTGCGGCCGCCTGCTCGAGGGGCGCTTGCAAGCCAACGCCGCAACCAACCGTACGCTCCCTCCAGGCGGTCGTGTACGCCAGCACCCAACGGCGCTGGGTCCCGCAACGACGCGCGGTTGCCAGGCGCTCTAGCCGGGTCCGGCCAGCGTGCGTTCGATCGGCACGTCGAATAGGCGAGGCGCATCGCCAGCGGCCAGCGACGCGGCAACCTTTTCGGCCAGTTCGTCGGGCTCGCGCACGCGCTCGGCGTGCACTCCCAAAGCCTGCGCCAGCGCGACCATGTCGATTTCGGGTCCGGTCAAGTCCATGCCTACAAAGTTTCCCGCCTTGGCTTCCGGCAAACCGAGTCCTGCCGCGCCGGCCTTGAGAATCTGGTATTGGGCGTTGTTGCAAATGACCGTGGTCACGTTCAACTTGTGATGCGCCGCCGACCACAGTGCCTGGATGCCGTACATCGCGGCCCCTTCGCCCACCAGCGCCAAGACCGGCCGCTCGGGCCAGGCCAACTTGACGCCCAGCGAACAGCCCAGCCCCCAACCCAGCGCCCAACCGCGGTGGCCAAAATAGCCGCTCGTGTTGCGCAGCGCCCCCAAACGCTGAAAAGTGCTGTTGGTGGTGGTCACCGCTTCTTCGATCACGGCCACGTTTTCCGGCAGCCGGCGTGCGAGGCTTTCCATCAGCACCGCAGGGGCCATCGGCCGCGCGTCGCGGCGCGAGGCGATTTGCTCGCGCAAGCGAGTTTGGATCTCGCGGTGCAGCTTCCCTCGCGCCGTGCCCCGGCTGGCGGCAACGTCGCGCTGGCCGGGCGACATGCCGGTGGCTAACGAGGCGGCCAATTCAGCCAAACTCTCCTTCAAGTCGCCGAGCACTCCGACTTCGACCGGATAGTTCTTGCCGATTTGATACGGGCTTTCGTCCAGATGCACCAGTCGCAAATGCGTGGGCAACGCCGGCCGCGGACCCTGATAGACATATTCTCGCAACAGATCCATCCCGGCGACCAACAGCACGTCAAATTCCTTGAGACGCCTGGCGATGTCGGGGGCCCACAGCCCAATGGTCTGGCCATACAGCGGATGATCGGCCGGAAAGCCCAGCCGGCCGTGGGAGTGCGCCGGCTCGGAGTAAACCGGCGCGCCCAATCGCTCGGCCACCGACACGAGCTGGCCGACGGCGTCGGCCTCGGTGATCCGGCTGCCGACCAGGATGGCCGGATTGGCCGCCGCGGCCAGCAACTGGGCCGCACGACGCACGGCGTCGAGCGGCGGACGCACGCGATGCGAGACGACCGCAGGCGGGCGAAGGTCCAAGTCGGCCTCGGCCATTTGCAGATCCATCGGCAGCGACAAAAACACCGGGCCGGTGGGCGGCGTCAGGGCCAATTGCACCGCGCGGCGCAGCGCCGAGGGAAGATCTTCGAGCCGTTCGACCTCCACGGCCCATTTGGTCCAAGGACGCGCGACGGCCACCATGTCGCCGTACAGGATCGGTTCGGAAAATTTCAGCCGCCGATCTTGCTGGCCGGCCGTAACCAACAGCGGAGTGCCCTCGCGAAAGGCGTTGTACAGCATGCCCATCGCGTTGCCCAAGCCGCAACTGATGTGCAGGTTCACCACTCCCAGCTTTCGCGACGCCATGGCATAGCCATCGGCCATGGCCATGACGGGCACTTCTTGCAGGCCCAGGATGTAGCGAATCCGCGGCTCGCGCACCAGTGCGTCGTTGAGCGGCAGCTCGGTCGTGCCGGGATTGCCGAACAGGTACGACACACCCGCTTCGGCCAGAATCTGCAAGAACGCGCTAGCGCCGCTGGTGCCCATGGGTCGCGCCCGCCGGGTGTCCGCGGCGCCTGCGCCAGACTATCTGGCAAAATCCTCGCCTCGCCGCGGCTTCCCAAGTTTACGGTACGCTCGGGGCGAATCAATCGGGCGTTCGTAAGAGACCGTGTGGCCGAATTCGTTAGTGAACACTCCCGTGGTCGGTTCGGCCGCAGGCAGCTCTTCGATCGGCGCCGGCCGCGCCGCGGGAGTCGGCTCGGTCCGTTTCGGATAATATTCGCTTTCCCTGCGTGCAGAACCGCGGCGACTGCCGTCGTCGTAAATCGGCCCATAGCGGCCTTCCAGCGGCCCGGTCGCTACGTACGGGTTGTCGGATGCCGTGAAATCACCGCAGCAGCTACAAAAATCGCGGCACAGCGGCGGACAACTAAACCATTCGTTCCAGAAAACTTCGCCGCATTGCGAACAGCACCAGCGGCGTGCGCAGGGCGGTCCCGCAGGGCCCCAGTTAATGCCGCAGCATCCGGATTGGCCTGCCAGGACTAAGGCCAGCAACATCACGTAGCAGTAACGCAGCGACATGGGCTCCCCCCTTCGACGATTTACCCGCGTGCGTGCTCGACCGCTAGCAATCGGACCAGGCACGCCTTCGAAAGTGGTATCGGCCGCTACAACCGCTAGAATCGAGAAAATCGGCAGAATCCGTGCGGGCCCGGCAGACGCCTGTAAACTGGCCAGCTTGCCGAAACTCGCTCAAATTGTTGTCCGTCCCGCGAGATTGGCTATATTGCAGCTGGCGTCATTTCAGGCAGTATCCAGCAGTCGTCACAGCCCAGCTAAAGAGGTGTCCATCGTGCCTCAACCTCTCCCGGTCAAATCGATCAATCACGTGGGGCGGATTACGAAACGGGTGGAGGAGAGCCGAGCGTTCTACCGCGACGTGCTCGGTTTCCGCGAAGTGAAGCGGCCCAACTTCGATTTCCCAGGCGCCTGGCTCTACAACTACGGAATGATGATCCATCTGATCTACAACGAAGCGGCGGGCGACCCGCAGGGCGAAATCCAGACGCGCTACGATCATCTGGCCTTGCACTGCGACGACTTGAATGTGGTCGAGCGATTGCTCAAGGAGCACGGCGTCGCGTATCGCAAGAACGTGTTCGCCGATCGCGGGATTACGCAGATTTTTTGCCGCGATCCCGACGGCCATCACGTCGAAATCGGCACGTATCCGCCGACTCCAGAATTTGTCTAAGGGCAGCACGGCGCGCCAGCCGTCACGCAGCGCTTAAGAACTTG
>JBGQHN010000353.1:0-3820 GCA_041497975.1 Planctomycetia bacterium
ATCTCGAGAAAATAGGTAGCCGGAATCGCGAACGTCGCCAGGTAAATGGGCAGCGGCATGGAATTGCGCGGGAACATGAAGCCCGACAGCAATACCGAGGGGAGCATCAGCAAAAACGCGAATTGCATGGCCTGCAACTGCGTTTTGGCCAGCGTCGAAACCAGCAGGCCCAGGCCCAGCGAGCACAGCAGAAACAGATTGGCCAACAGCAACAACAACCCGATGCTGCCGTGAATCGGCACGCCGAAGACATAAATCATCACGGTCAATACGATCAGCGTTTCCACGAAGCCGACGATCGCGTAAGGGATCAATTTTCCCAACAACAGGCCGACGCGGCCGACCGGAGTGACGAACAGTTGCTCGAGGGTGCCCAGTTCGCGCTCGCGGACGATGGCAAAGGCGGTGAGAAACAACGTCACCAGCTGCAGGATGATGCCGACCAGACCCGGCACGAAAAAGTGCGAGCTTTCCAGGTCTGGGTTGTAGAGCAGCCGTGGGCGCATGTCGATGGGCGTCGCGGCGCGGCCCACGGCATTGCGCGACGGCACGAACTGCAGCGATTCGATCATCGGCAGAATCATGCGCCGCGACAGGGCGATGCCCAGCAGGTTGGTCGAGTTGAGCGCCGTGGTGGCGACTTGCGAATCGCTGCCGTCGATCAGCACCTGCACGGCCACTTGCTCGCGGCGCAACACGCGGTCGCTGTAATTCGGCGGAATCCGCAGCCCGACTTTGGCCCGGCCGGAAGTCAAGTAGTGCCGAAACGAGTCTTCATCGAACACGCGGCCGACGACGCGAAACGTACGGGTATTGGCAAACGCTTCGATCAACTCCCGGCTGCGAGTCCGGCCATCGAGATCGTACACCACGGTTGAAATGTTCTCGATTTCGATCTGGATGGCGAATCCGAAGATCAACGTCTGAAACACCGGAATCACGAACATGAACAAGAGCGTGGCCGGCTCACGGCGAATGTGTGAAAACTCCTTGAGAAAGATCGCGCCAAAGCCGTGCAGACTTCGACCGCGCTCCACCGGCTTTTGGGCTTCGGGGGCCACCTCGACTGCCGTCGAAGCGGGCGGCGCGGCCGCGTGCGCTGCTTCGTCGCCGCGCTCTGGGCCGCGCTGCGTGGCCCGAGTGAGCGTCACGAACACGTCTTCCAGCGTCGGCGCAATCGGCCGTAGCGTGGCCGCGTCGCGCGCCAAGCCCAGGTTCTTAAGCAAGGTTGCTTCGTCCAACGTGGCATCGGCCAGCAGGTGGATCGTCTGGCCGAACAGCGTGGCGTCGCGAACTTCGTTGACTTCACGCACGCGGGCGAGAATCTCGGTGGGCGAAGAGACTTCCAATTCCCAGCGCCGCGTTCCCGGGGGAGTCACCTCGGGCAACTGTCTCAACTCGTCCGGCTTGCCGCAGACGATCAGCCGGCCGTTGTAGATATAGGCGATATCGCTGCACCGCTCGGCCTCGTCCATGTAGTGCGTGGTGACGAACAGCGTGACGCCGCGGCCCGAGAGGGCGAACAGCAAGTCCCACAGGTCGCGCCGCGCGACCGGGTCGATTCCGGCGGTGGGCTCGTCGAGGAACAGCACTTCCGGATCGTGAATCATGGCGCAAGCCAGCGCCAGGCGCTGCTTCCATCCGCCGGAGAGCGTGCCCGCCAGTTGATCGAGCTTATCCCCAATCGACGTCAGCTCTTGGACGGCCCGCATGCGCTCGGCCAGCCGCTTGTCATCCAGCCCGTAAACGCGGCCGTAGAATTCGAGGTTCTCGCGTACGGTCAGGTCGGCATAGAGGCTGAAGTTTTGCGACATGTAGCCGATGCGGCGCTTGATCGATTCCGCCTGGCGCACGATGTCGTAGCCCAGCACCGTGGCCTGGCCGGAAGTGGGCTCGAGCACGCCGCACAGCATGCGGATCATGGTCGACTTGCCGCTGCCGTTGGGTCCCAGAAACCCAAAGATGGCCCCGCGTTCGACTTGAAAGCTGACGTTGTCGACCGCCACCAGGTTGCCGAAGCGGCGCGACAGGCCGCGCACGTCCATCACCACCGGTTTCATGGCCGGCTCCCGCTATCGTCGAGCCAGACATCGGCCGACATTCCAGGGCGCACCAGATCGAGTCCCTCGTCGAGCACGACTTTGATGCGAAACACCTGCTTTGAGCGCTCTTCCGGCGTTTGGACGTTGCCGGGGGTGAATTCCGCTTGCCGCGCGATGAACGAGACATGGCCGGCAAACTCGCGGCCGGGAAAACTGTCTGTCGTGACGCGCACCTTTTGGCCGATTTGCTGGGACAGGCGGTTCTCGGGCACGTAGGCGCGAACCCACAGGCTGCGAGTGTCCATGATCGAGATCACCGGAGCATTGGCGCCGACCAGATCTCCGGGGTGCAACTCGACGGCCTCGACGACGCCGTCGACGGGGGCCTTCACGGTCAGTTCCTCGATTTGTTTTTCGATCGTGCGCAGGCCGGCTTCCAAGGCCTCCATGGCGGCCTTGGCCTGGGCGATTTCCTCGATCCGCGACCCCTTCACGCGCAACTGCCAGGCTTGCTCGGCCTCGTCCAGTTGGGCCTTGGCGTCGGCGATGTCTTCCTTGCGCGAGCCTTCTTTCAATTGCGACAGCTCTTCACGGCGGATCTGCAGTTGCGCGCGGGCTTTGCGCAGCTCACTGCTCACGCGATCCATCTCTTCGCGCGTGGTGGCGTTGCGTTCGACCAGCGACTTCGTCCGGTCGTACTGCAATTGGGCCAGTTGATTTTCGGCCTCGGCCAGATCCCGTTGGGCTTCGCCGACCGCGATTTCCTGGGGCCGCGGGCCGCGGACTAGTTTGTCGAGTCGTGCGGCCAATTGATCGCGGTGGGCCTTGGCCTGGGCGACTTCCTCGGCGCGAAAACCCGCCAGGATGCGCTCGTATTCGGCGCGCTTGGCTTCGAGATCCTTTTCAAACTCGGCGCGGCGCTCCAAGAGATCGAACGGTTCCAGCGCCACCAGCACCTCGCCGGCATGGATCGCCTGGCCCTCGACCGCGGAGACCTTTTGCACGCGCCCGCCGACGCGCGAGCCGACGCGAATTTCGTCCGCCTCGATCATGCCCGAGACCTTGAACGGCTCGGATTTATGCTGACTGTAGAAGATCGCGGCGCACAGCGCAGCGATGACGCACAAGATGCCGGCGATGCGCGCGACCATAGGCCCGAGGGACCCCGAGAATTGGCGCAGGTTCGGTAACGAACCGGCTGTCGCCCATCAGCATAACTGGGCCCGAACAGATCGAACAAGCCGGATCGCTGAGTTACTTCGCGGTTTCTGGAGCCTCGAACGTCGGTCGCACGGCGCGTTGCGAAACGCGGTCGCGGACGCCGACGAGCTCCAGGATCGCGCGGGTGCCGGCGTCGCCGAGCCGGGGTTTGGCCAGCCGCAGCACACGCGTATATCCGCCGGGACGATCGACAAACCGTGGCGCGACTGCAGCGAACAGAACCCGCACGGCCTGCTTATCGCCCAACATGCGCAACGCTCGGCGGCGAGCGACCACCAACGGCGCAATGGCCTGGTTCCACTGCGCGTATTTGGCGCTCTTGCGCCAATCCTTCCAGGCCTGGCTGTTGCGGGCCGCGGTGGTGCCGAACTTGTCGGCTTCCTGCTGAGCGGGCAAGGCGTTGCGCGCTAGCGTGATGCACTTCTCGACCAGGGGGCGGACTTCCTTGGCTTTTTCCACCGTGGTGACGATGCGCCCCTTGACCTTGGGCTTGTTTTCATCGTCGTCGGCATCGCGCTCGGTCAGGAACAAGCTGCTGGCCAGGTTCCTGAGCAGGG
>JBGQHN010000354.1:0-3817 GCA_041497975.1 Planctomycetia bacterium
GACATTGACTAGGGCCACGCCGGGCAGGCTCGACAGGCGCTGGGCCAGCACGGTCTCGGCATAATCGTCCACGGCCGAGAGCGGTAGCGTGGGTGAGCTCAGCGCCAAAAAAATGATCGGTGAATCCGCCGGGTTCACTTTACGCATCGTCGGCGGGGTCGTCATATCCGGCGGCAGGTCGCGCAGCGTCGCCGAAATCGCCGATTGCACATCCTGGGCTGCCGCATCGATATTGCGGTCGAGAACGAACTGCAGCGTGATCCGGGTCCGGCCCTGGCTGCTCGTCGAACTCATCGAATCGATGCCGGAAATCGTCGAGAATTGATTCTCGAGCACGGTGGCGACCGCCGAGGCCATTGTCTCCGGATCGGCGCCCGGCAAATTTGCCGAAACCGTGATGGTGGGAAAATCCACATTGGGCAGTTCGCTGACCGGCAGCTGCGAATAACCGAGAACGCCGAAAATGACGAGCGCCACCATGAGCAGGGTGGTCGTCACCGGCCGGTCGATGAAGAGTCGGGAGAGCTCCATCTATGAGCCTCCGGCGATAGCTTTGACCTCGACCTTGACCCCCGGCGCCAGGCGAAGCTGGCCGTCGGTCACCACCTTGTCGCCTGGTTTGACGCCCTCCGAAAGCACGGCGCGACCAGCGTCCTCATAGGCGACCTTGACCGGGCTGGCCGCGACGGTCCCATCCGCCATCAACCGATAGACATATTGGCCGGTCTGGCCTTGATTGATGGCTTCGATCGGTACCGTCAGGGCGTCGTCGATGGTCTGGAGCAGGATCGTCAAATCGACCAATTGGCCCGGGACCAAGCGTAGATCAGCGTTGTCGAGAGAGGCCTTGAGGGCAATTGTCCCGGTCGTCGCGTCGACCGCATTGTTGATGAAATCGATGTTGGCCTGCATTGGCGGGTGCTGATCGCCCGGGATGGCGACCGAAACCTTGAGCTTGCCCTTGGCCATGCGGTGCTGAAGGGCCGGCAGATTCTGCTGCGGCAGGGAGAAGCTGACGGCGATCGGCTGCAACTGGTTGATGACGACCAGAGCGTTGGTGTCGTTTGCCTTCACCAGATTGCCGGGGCGGACCAGGATGCGGCCTGTCTTGCCGTCGAGCGGCGAGCTGATTTCGGTATAGCTCAATTGCAATTTGGCGATATCGATCGCCGCCGCATCAGCGGCGATACTGGCCGAAAGGACCTTGGCTTGGGCAGCCGCCGTGTCCTCCTGTTGGGCGGTTGCAAACCCTTTCTTGGCAAGATCGGTAAAGCGCTTCAGGTCCGATTGCGCATTGGCAAGCTGTGCCTGATCGCGGGCAAGGGCCGCCTCGGACTGCTTCAACTGGGCTTGGAACAGCGAGGGATCCAGGCGGAACAATAGATCGCCCTTGTGGACCATCTGGCCTTCGCTGAACGTCGCTTCCATGATCCGCCCGTCGACCTGGGACTTGACCTGTACCGTGGCATCGATACTGACCGTGCCGATCGTGTGGGCGCGCACCTCGAACGGCCCCTGGACGACTGGCGCTACCGTGACCGGTGCGGCGACCGACTTTCGGGCGTCATCGCCCGGCCTGGTCGCCGGAAGACGCGTCGAATAAAGAACATATCCGGATGCCAGGACCGCAGCCGCCACCAGCAGGCCAAAGACGACGCGCGTTCGGCCACGCCCACTCAACGGATATCTCCACGGACGTCCTGCAACAGTCGCAACCTCAGCGCTTTCGGTCTCGTCAACGACGACCCGCGCGGTGGCTCACGCAATGCCCTTAAGATGCCCCGATGCGACTTGCGGTGCCGCCGGCTCAACCCAGGCGACGAAGGCCGGTTCGAACCCGCAAATATAGTAGTTGACCCGCGCCGCCTATGCCAGGGACGCGATTGGCCGGCTGCCTAAAATCGAATTTAGGTTCTGCGGGCCACGGCCGAACCTGCGCCGGCCCAAGATCCGGCCTACCAGATCCGGCTCACCGGCAAGGGATCGCCGGCGAAGTCACTGAACCCATACCAAGGCACAGTTCGCTTTCCTGCTTAGGTTGCCGGGTCTTGAACGGGCATCCTGGGATTATCACTATACAGGCCATCGCTCGATCCGAGTTGCGGATCAACTTCGCGGCTCCGGATTCTCGACCGGGCCGATACCGGCCATCCGTCATGCCATATAGAGGAGTTGCCTCATGAAGCTCTACTACAGCCCCGGTGCCTGTTCGCTTTCGCCCCATATCGTGCTGAACGAAGCCGGCCTCGCCTTCGACGCCGAATCGGTCGACCTCGCCAGCAAGAAAACGAAGTCCGGTGCCGACTACAAAGCCATCAACCCCAAGGGCGCCGTCCCGGCGTTGCAGCTCGACAACGGTCAGGTGCTGACCGAGGTCTCGGCCATTGTCCAATACATCGCCGATCAGAGGCCGGCAACGAAGCTGGCGCCCGCCGCCGGGACGCTGGAGCGCTATCGCCTGCAGGAATGGTTGAACTATATCGCTTCGGAAATTCACAAGGGGATCAGCCCCATGTTCAATCCGAAGGTGACAGACGAATGGAAGCAGATCATCAAGGACAATCTGGGGCCCAAGTTCGATTACCTGAGCAAGCAGCTTCAGGCGAAAGACTATCTGATGGGCGCCTTCAGCGCGGCTGACGCCTATCTGTTCACGATCCTGGGCTGGACCAAGCACGTCAATATCGATTTGGCCAAGTGGCCCGTGCTCGCCAAATATATGGAGCGTGTCGGCGCCCGCCCCGCGGTGAAGGCCACGTTGGAGGCCGAAGCCAAGGGCAACTAGGACAGCGAGAAACGCCGACCCACTGCCGTTTCGGGCGCCCGCGACGACCGGTTGGGTCGGTTCTTTTTTGCAACAGTGGCTGCGATAATATCGCCTGAACCGCTTGCTGACCGAACATTCGAAACCGGGGGCCTTGACTGTAAGTAAGTAATCACTAAGTTCCCCCGCCATGGCTATCAAACGCATGGACGCAGCGGATCGGCGCACGGCAATTGTCGAAATCGCCACGCCCTTGTTCGCCCGCCGGGGCTTCGCTGGCACCACGACCAAGGAGATCGCCGAAGCCGCCGGCGTGTCCGAAGCGCTGCTGTTCCGGCATTTTCCGACCAAGGCCGCGCTCTACGAGGAAATCTTGCAGATCGGCTGCCAGGGCGACCCGGATCTGGCCCAACTCGAGGCGCTGCAACCCTCGACGGCGACATTGGTCTTCATGACCCATGCCATGTTCCGCCACCTCGTTCTCGGCGAATTCGGCGACCGGCCGACGATCCAGACCCGCCAGCGCTTGAACCTGCAGAGCCTGCTCGAAGACGGCGAATACGCGCGAATTCTGATGTCCCATATTGCCAAGCGAATCATGCCGGTCTTCACATCCAGCATCGCGGCTGCGCGCGCCGCGGGCGACATGGCGGCCAATGGCATCGACCCGGTCAATGCCTTCTGGTTCTCACAACATGTGGCGGCCCAGATGGCCTATGGCCGGCTCTGCGGCCCGTCGGTCTTTCCCTATCTTGGCGACATCGAGGCCGTGACGGCGGAGGCTATACGGTTCGTCTTGTTGGGCATCGGCCTGAAGAGCGAGGCCATCGAGGCGAACTACGACCCCTCGCGGCTCACGGCCTTGTGCCAAGCAGCCAAATTCGGCCAGCCACAGGACTTTGGCGAAACTGCCGCGGCGGCATCGGCGGCCGCAGCCGAGCCCATCGCCCAGCTCGCCAAAGATGCCAAAGCGAAAGCAGCGAAGCCGCAGGATTTCATCGACGCGCGATTTGTCGAAGAGTTCGACAAAAGCGGTTACATCGACGGCCTCTA
>JBGQHN010000355.1:0-3787 GCA_041497975.1 Planctomycetia bacterium
GGGCCGAACTGCCGAGCTTTGTCAGCATTTCACCCTTTCGCAACTTCAATCCGGCCGCGTTCAGCCCCGGATTCCTTGGCTCGCAGTACGCCCCGCTGTTCGTCGGCGAAGCGCGCAATCAAAATACCAACGGCGAAATGTCCGCGGACAGCTACGATCTGACGGTTGCCGACCTGCAAGCCCCCAAGTCGGTCTCCGCGCAATCGGTCAGCGCGCGGCTCAATATCTTGAATTCGCTCAACGATCGGTTTATCGGCACCCACGCCGGGCCGCCGGCCGTCGGCTACAAAACCGCCTACGATCGGGCCGTGCTCCTCATGCGCAGCAAAGCCGCCCAGGCGTTTGACCTGGACGAAGAACCCGCCGGCGTGCGCGACGCTTACGGCCGCAACCGGTTCGGCCAGGGCTGCCTGCTGGCCCGCCGACTGGTCGAGCGCGGCGTGCCGTTCGTCGAAGTGACGCTGGGCGGCATCAACAGCATCGGCTGGGATACGCACACCGGCAATTTCGAGGGCGTCAAGTCGCTCAGCGCAACGCTCGACCCGGCCTGGGCGACCTTGATGAGCGAGCTGGGGTCGCGCGGCTTGCTGGATTCAACGCTCATCGTGTGGATGGGCGAGTTCGGTCGCACGCCGAAAATCAACAACAATGCCGGCCGCGACCACTATCCCAACGCCTGGTCCACGGTGCTGGCCGGCGGCGGCATTCGCGGCGGGCAGGTCGTCGGACGCACCAGCGCCGACGGCACTACGGTTCTTGACCGGCCGGTCTCGGTGCCCGACTTGCTGGCCACCGCTTGCCACGCGCTGGGCATCGACCCCATGAAACAAAACGTCTCGAACGTGGGACGCCCGATTCGACTCGTCGATCCGGCCGCCAAGGTTATCGAGGAGATCGTGCGATGAAGCGCGCCTGCGGGCTGACGATCCTGGTCCTCGGCCCGCTCGTCTGTTTAATCTTGCAAGGGGGGCCGGCCGAGGCGGGGGACAACGAGCCGAGTGGCTCAGCGTCACCCAACGCGGCGCCGCCCGACGACGTTCAGGACCTGATTTTCCTGGGCCCGACGCGGCCGCTGCTGTTAAGGCTGCATATTACGATCGATGGCAAGCCCTTTCGCCAGGTGTGGCAGGAGCGGTTTGACGAGCTGTTTGCGCTCGAGGACCGCGATCGCGACAACCGGGTAAGCCTTGAAGAGGCCGCCACGATCGCCCGCGACATGAACGGCGGCTTGCGCGACAGTGCCGATGGCCGCTTGCGCGACAGTGCTAGCGGCGGCCTGAAGGACCTTTTGACCGAAGGCACGGTCGATCGGGCCGCGCTGGCGGCCCACATCGAAAAACTGCTGCCGCCGTTTGCGGTCCGCCCCCGCGCGGTAATTGCCCAGGGATCGGCTTTGGCGCTGTTTCCGCTGTTGGATACGGATCAGGACAACCGGCTTTCGGCCGCGGAACTGGACGCGGCGGAAGCACAGCTTCGCCAGCGCGACTTTGACGATGACGTCGCCATCACTGGAGCGGAGCTCATTTTGGATCCCAACGCCATCGCCGCCGCGGCCGATCCCGCCGCCGCCGAGCGCCGGCTGAGTTCGGACGACAGCCCCGTGCTGGCGATCATCGCCTCGACCACCGCGCAACAAATCGCCGAGCGGCTGCTGGCTCATTACGACCGCGATCGTGACGGACGTTTGGCCGCGGGCGCAAAAGAGTCGGAAATCAGCCTGCCGCCTTCGCTGTTGCCAGGCCTGGACGCCAACGGCGATCAGGCCCTGGACCGCGCGGAGCTGGGCACCTTCGCCGAGCGGCGACCGGACCTGGAGTTGAATTTTGCCATGGGCCGCGCGCCGGCCCGCGAAAGTCGCGCTCGCGACCGCACGGCGACGCAAAGCGGTTTTCGCGTGCGCAAGAAGCTCAATGGCGGTTACGAGCTCAAATTGGGCGAGGCCGACGTGGATTTCAACCGCAACAATCGCGATCCGCAGCAAACGGACCTGGTCGAGCTGCGCACGTACGATCGCGACAATAACGGTTACATCGACACGGCCGAAGCTTCGGCCAACAATATCGGAAAATCGGCCTTCGCGGCCATGGACGTGGACGGCGACGGCAAAGTGTTCAAAGGCGAACTGACGAGCTTCATGACGCGCCAGAACGCGGCCGCGGCCACGCGCATGCAATTGGAAATCAAGGACCTGGGCCAAGATCTGTTCACCGTGCTGGATACCGACCTGGACGGCGTGCTCTCATCGCGCGAGCTGCGCAGCGCCAAAAACATCTTGAATACCGAGGACAAGAACGGCGACGGCGCGCTGGGCGGCGACGAAGTGCCCCGGCGGGTCGAGTTTGAGCTGGTGCGCGGCGTCGACGAGCGTTCCGAGACCGAAGCGCGCATGACTCGCCGCGCCACGCGCTCCACGTCGCAGGCCGCCACCACCGGCCCGCTCTGGTTTCGCAAGATGGATCGCAACAACGACGGCGATCTCGACCTGCGCGAATTTGTCGGCCCGCTTTCGGCTTTCAAGAAATTGGACGCCGACGGCGACGGACTGGTCGATCGCGACGAGGCCGCAGCGGCCGAGAAGAAATAGCGATCCGCGCCCAAGGGGCCTCGCCAGGCATCCGGCTTCGGTCGCTTGACCCGCGCACTACCGACGGGCGATATTGGACGGCATGCGGTTCGTTGACCCCCAGACTGCGGAAGCGTACTTGCGCGAGACGCTGCGCGTCGAGGGCGACGAATCGATTCGCGTGCGCGAACTTGCTGGCGGTGTCTCCAACATGGTGCTGCTCGTCGACCGGCCCGATCGGGCCGGCCGCGACTTCGTGCTCAAGCAAGCTCGCGCGCAGCTGCGCACGCGGCATGAGTGGTTCTCCAGCGTCGAGCGGGCTTGGCGCGAAGCCGAAGTGCTCGCGATCTGCACCCGCCTGCTCGACGGGCACGTTGGCGGCGCGAGCGTGGTGAATGAGCGTCTGGCCCAAACGCCGCGGATCCTGTTTGAGGATCGCGAGAATTACCTGTTCGCCATGACCGCCGCGCCTCGGCCCAACGTGGTTTGGAAAGACGAACTGCTGGCCGGCCGCGTCGACCGCCAGGTCGCGGCGGCTTGTGGACGGCTGTTGGCCGCGCTGCACGCCGAGAGCTGGCTCGACCCCGCCATCGCCGGCCGCCTGGGCGACTGGACGTTGTTCGACCAATTGCGGATCGATCCCTATTACCGCACGCTGGCGGCGGCGCACGGGGAAATTCGGCCCGCGATCGAGCGGCTCATCGCCTCGCTCGGCACCAATCGGCTATCGCTGGTCCACGCCGACTTCAGCCCCAAGAATCTGCTGCTGTTCTCCGGCGGATTGATGATGGTCGATTTCGAAACGGGCCACTTCGGCGATCCGGCCTTTGACTTGGGTTTCTTTCTGAGTCACCTGGTGCTCAAGGCCTGCCTGAAAATGCCGCGGCATGCCGAGTACCTGGACCTGACCGATTGTTTTCGCCAGTCGTATAGCGACGTCATGGCTCGCCGAATCGCGCCGGAGGAATTGGCCGAATTATGGGCCCGCGGAGCGCAACACTTTGCCGGCTGCGCCTGGGCGCGCCTGGACGGGAAAAGCCCGGTCGAGTATCTATCCGATAGCCAACGCCGCGATCAAATGCGCCGGCTGTGCCGCGAAGTCTTTGACCAGCAGCCTCGCGATTGGCCGGCGGTTATTGAGCTGTGCCGACAAGCGTTCGACTAAGTCAGGAATGACCGCAGCGCACTCTATAATAAGTACGTCAAAGGAATTTGCGCATTGAC
>JBGQHN010000356.1:0-3773 GCA_041497975.1 Planctomycetia bacterium
AGCTTCGTCGCCTCCTCCGGCGATACGGGCGCGGTGTCGATCTGGCCCAACGCCACTAACACTTGTGCCGGTCTTTTTGCAATAACCTTTTTAATTTCTTCAGTTTAGGGAGATTTCCAGCCCCAGCTGGTAAAGGGAGAAATGTGCGCCGGTTGGCGCAGCTGAAGAAGCCGTTCTCCGCCATGATGGAGTTGTTCACGACACCATCGCTAACGGAGAAACGGCTTATGGCTCGGTCGAATGTCCGCTCGGCTCCGGCACGGCCGGAATCGTTCGTCGATTGCTTGCGTTACCTTCTCACACCCTCCCTTTGGAAACAAGTCCTGGGCCGTTTCGGCACCGGCAAAGCGTCGCGCTGGCAAGCTCAGCCGCTGATCTTTGTGTTGCTGGTCATGACCTGGTGCGCCGGCGACTCGCAGCCGGAGCGTTTCGAGACGGCCCGCGCCTTCTACGTCGCCTCGTACCAAAAACGGCGGCGACCCGGCACGACCTGCGAGGGCTTCCAGAAAGCGCTGGCCCGCGTGCCGCTGGCCGCGTTGCGGTTGGTCGCCGCTGCCGTGCGCCGGCGGCTGACGCAGCTCTTCGCCAACCGTTGGACCGTGGACGGCTTTGTTCCGTTTGGCTGTGACGGCTCGCGCGTGCAGTGTCCGCGCAGTCAACAACTCGAAGAGCGTTTAACCAGCGGCGCTCGGGACGAAGCGCCGCCGCAGGTCTGGGTGACGGCGCTGGTGCATTTGTCGTTGGGCTTGCTCTGGTCGTGGCATCTGGGCAAGGGGAACGCCAACGAACGCGTGCATTTACGGCGGCTGCTGGGGACCTTGCCGCGCCAGGCGTTGCTCGTGGCCGACGCCGCCTTTGTCGGCTACGATCTGTTGCAAACCCTGGCGGGCTCTGGACGATGGTTCTTGCTGCGTTTGTCAGCGCGGGCGCCGTTGTATGTACCGGACAAGTCCACGTTGCACCGCTATCGCGAAGGACTGGTCTACTACTGGCCCCAGTGGGCACAACGGCAACAGTTGCCGCCTATGCCGGTGCGCTTGCTGCGCATCCGGGGCAAAAAAGCGACGGTGTGGTTGCTCACCAATGTCTTGACGGAGGAGCGTTTGTCGCGCAAAAGCGCCAGCCGGTTTTATCGCTGGCGTTGGCGTAACGAGGGTCTGTTCCGCACCTACAAGCGCACGTTCGGCAAGGTCAAGTTGCTCAGTCGGACCGTGACCCTGGTCCACCGCGAGTTGGAAGGCTCGCTCTTGGCGGTGCAGTTGCTTTTGGCACAAGGAGCGGTCGCCTTACCAACCACAGACGTGTTGCCCAGCCCGCGCAAAATCCTGGTGGCGATGCGCGTCGAGATACGCAACGTTACCGGCATGTACCTCGGTCCGCGACAGCGGCAAACGTATTGGCAACGGCTGCAACAAGCCCGCGGCGACGCACGCCGACGACGACGGAACAAAGTGCGTCGTCCCTGGCCGGCACGAGAGCCGCATCGACCGGCCCATGAATGTAACGCCGCTGACATTGCGAGCGCGGGTTCGGTTGTAAGGCAGCTGTAGCGTTTGACTCGCGCCTAACCCAAGTTACTGAGTTACAAGAAAAAAGCGCGATTTTCCGGCTGTTTAGCGACGCAAGTCCTTATTTGGCAATGCGCGCTCCGGCAAATCAGCGTGTAGTGAAGACCTACCCCCTTGCATCGGCCCTTTTGCATGTGCGATTCTCTGTGTCGTCGCCGAAGGCACCAGGGAAGTGCGCATGTTTCTCCGCCGCTGTCAACGTCGCAAGGATGGCAAGGTCCACACCTACTGGGCTCTGGTGGAGTCGTACCGGACCAAGAAGGGCTCCCGACAACGCGTCGTGCCGTATTTGGGAGAACTCCGGCCGACCGAACGCAGCGGCTGGGCCGAGCTGGGCCGGCGGCTGGATCGCAAACAACGACCGCAGCCGTCTCTCTTCGCTCCGCCTGCCGTGGAGGAACCTGCCGACGACGAGCCGGTCTTGGTGAATCTCCAAGGCGTGCGTCTGGAACGACTGCGTGACTTCGGCGACGCTTGGTTGGCGCTGGGGTTGTGGCGGCTGGTGGGGCTGGACGTTCTCCTGGAACAACTGCTGCCCCAAGGGCGTGAAGACGTGCCTTGGCCGCTGGTGGCAGCGATTCTGGTGGTAGCTCGTTTCTGCGAGCCGTCCAGCGAATTGCACATCGAACATACGTGGTATCGACGCAGCGCCTTGGCAGAATTGCTGGGCGTGCCCGTCGCCAAAGTGTATACCGACCGGCTCTATGAGGGACTCGACCGGTTGTTGGCCCACAAGGCGGCCTTGGAGAAGCATCTCAAGGAACGCTTGGGGAACTTATTCGATCTCCACTACGATTTGCTGTTGTACGACGTCACCAGTACCTACTTCGAAGGCCAGTGCCGGGGCAATCCCAAGGCCCAACGCGGTTATTCGCGTGACAGTCGGTCGGATTGCCCGCAGGTGTGCATCGGCCTGGTCGTCACCGAGGAAGGCATCCCTCTGGGTTACGAAGTGTTCGCCGGCAATACCCACGACAGCAAAACCATCCCCGACATCGTCGCGGCCATGGAAGCGAAGTACGGCCAAGCGCAACGCATCTGGGTATTGGACCGCGGCATGGTCAGCGAGAACAATCTGGAGTTCCTGCGCAGCCGCGACGCCCAGTACATCGTCGGCACGCCCAAGGTGATGCTACGTCAATTCGAGAGTGCCCTGGCCGAAGGCGACTGGCACACCGTGCAGAACGGTGTGGAAGTCAAGTTGGTGGCCGGGCCACAGGGCGCCGAGACCTTTGTGCTGGCGCGCAGCGCCGACCGACGCGACAAAGAAAAAGCCATGCACCGGCGTTTTGTGGAGCGCCTGGAAACGGCGCTGCACAAACTCCGCGTCGCGGCCGAGAACGGTCGCCTCCGCGACCCTGCGGTCGCCAATCGTCGCCTCGGGCGTTTGCTGCAACGCTACCAGCGTGCGGCAGCGGCGTTCGCGGTGAAGATCGCTGTGCTGCCGGTGGTTGAGCCAGAACCAGGCCAGCGGAAGAAAAAGGCGCCGTGTCTGGCCATTACCTGGACGCGTGACGAGCGTTGGCACGCTTGGGCCGAGTTGTCGGAGGGCTGTTATTTGCTACGCACCAACCTCGTGGGCGTCGATGCCTGCACCCTCTGGAAACGTTACATCCAACTCACCGAGGCCGAATGGGCTTTTCGCATCCACAAAGACGAACTGGCCATTCGGCCCATTTGGCATCACAAGGACGAACGCGTGCAGGCGCACATTTTGGTGTGCTTCTTGGCCTACGTTCTGTGGAAGACGTTGGCCCAATGGATGCAGCGCAGCGGCTTGGGCGATGCGCCGCGCACCCTCCTCGACGAGTTGGCCAAGATCAAGAGCGGGGACGTGGTGTTGCCGACGCAGAACGCGGACGGTCATCCCGGTCGCGCGGTCCGCTTGCGTTGCGTCACCACGCCCGATGCCGCCCAAAAAGTGCTGCTCAATCGCCTGGGACTGACGCTGCCGACGCGACTGCGCCGGCTCGACGAACCGAGCCAGCTGTAGTGAAGACTTTCGCCCAAAACTGAACCTAAGTCCTTATTTTCCAACGACCGCGCAGGCGCAACTCAGTAACTTGGGCTAGGTTCAGGCGGCGGTGCCGAGTTCTGAGAATCACCACTCACCGCTCACCACTCACCACTCACCACTCACCGACTCGTCACTAAACGGCAACAATTCTCTCCGGCTGGCCGTCCAGAATCGTCTCTCGGAACTTG
>JBGQHN010000357.1:0-3770 GCA_041497975.1 Planctomycetia bacterium
AGAATGTCCCCTTTCTCGGATCCCCACTTGGCCAGATACTCCCGTACCGCACGGCAGCCGTGGACCCTGGCATTGTCGCAAATCACGTGGATCTTTACTTAAGGGCCAGCGGGCATTTTCGGCGCGGGAGTTCAGCGAAAGGTGCGCCAGGCGATTATCGACCCGAAGAAAACAACCGCGACAGCAAGCGCACACATTTGCGCTGTCGACCCGTTCGGGAAAGCGAACTCGATCCCGATGATCACGGCCAAAAGGGCCAGCGCAAACCACCCCTTGCGAGTCCGGGGCCGATTGGAGTTCGAGTTGCCTACGCCCATCTTGGCATTGTAGCAGGGGCGGGGCGTTTTCACTCCATTGCTTTCCGCGACCGCCACGGCTTCCGCTGAGAGATTTGTTCAAACGGTGTCACCACCAAGATTCACCGTTTGCATTCGGCTGCAATCTCTACGTATCATGGCGGCTTATCGAACTGGCTCGACCCCATCCGTTATGCAACCATTGCCCCGAGGAAACCGACCGATGAAATTGCCGGCCGCCTGCCGTGTGACGATTGCCGTGTGTTTGCTGTTGGCTACCGCAACGGGCGCATTTGCGCAGACCGTGTTCCCCGCAGCCGATTGGCAAGTCGCGAAGCCCGAAACGCAGTCGATGTCCTCCGACGCGCTGGCCAAGGTCGGGGCATGGCTCAAGGACAACGGCAGCAAGACGGGCCTGGTCGTGCGCCACGGCCGGATCGTGGGCGAGTGGTATTTCGACGACGCCACGCCGGACAGCAAATATCTCGTCTATTCGACGACCAAGTCGTTCGCCAGCACGGCCGCCGGCCTGGCGATCGCCTCGGGCAAGCTGGCGCTCGACAGCAAAGTCGGCGACTTTTTTCCCGCGGCCACTCCGCCCGAAAAGCGCGAGATTACGGTCCGGCAGTTGTTGAGCATGACTTCCGGCGCGCACAACGACAACATGCTGCTACAGCGCGACGACTTGTTCTCGTATGTGCTCCAAGAGCTGCCGATGGATGCGGTTCCCGGTCAGAAATGGGAATACAACAACAGCGGCTTGTCGCTGCTGTCTCCGGTCGTGCACGCGGCCACGGGCCAGAACATCGACCAGATTCTGGAGGAGCAGGTCTTCAAAAAAATCGGCATCCGCCGCGCGGACTGGACCTGGGAGGATCGCGGCGGGATGCCGATTCCCTATTCGGGCTTGCACATTACGGCCAGGGCGCTAGCTCGCTTTGGCGTGTTGATGCTCAACAAGGGCCAATGGCGGGGCGACAAGGTAGTGTCGTCCACGTGGGTCGGCGAGGCCACCGCCACTTCGCAAGCATTGAACAAGCGCTACGGCTACTTGTGGTGGAACAACACGACGGGCGCCTGGCCCGGCGTGCCCTCCGACGCCTATGCGGCGATGGGGCGTTTCGACAACGACATGCTGATCGTGCCCAGCATGGACCTGATCGTGATCCGGCAGGTCGGGGACGATTCGGCCAACCAGCGGCAATTGAAAATCGGCGAGCTGTTCGCCCTGGCGGCCGCGGCCGTCACCGATCCGAGCCCGTGGCTCAAAGTGCCTGAGACGGCCAGCAACGTCGAGGTGGAAAAGGCGTTTCCCAATCTGATCGTCAACCGGCCGATTCTGCTGACCCATGCCGGCGACGGAAGCAATCGACTGTTTGTTCCCTCGCAGTTGGGAACGATTTACGTGTTTCCCAATGACCCCAAGGTCGAGGAGGCCAAAACGTTCCTCGATATCCGCCCGCGCGTCGTCTACCAGGACAAGGAGAACGAGAAGGGGTTTTTGGGATTGGCTTTTCATCCCAAGTATCGCGAGAACGGCCAGTTCTTTGTGTACTACACTCCCACCGGCACGCGCAAACCGCACACGGTAGTCGTGTCGCGATTTCGCGTCTCGAAAAACGATCCCGATAAGGCCGACCCCGGCTCGGAGCAGCGACTGCTGACGATCGAGCATCCGTTCTGGAACCACAAGGGCGGCACGCTGGCCTTCGGTCCCGACGGCTATTTGTATATCGCCGTGGGCGACGGTGGGCTGCGCGACGACCCCTTTGGCAGCGGCCAGAATCTGAAAACGCACCTGGCCAAAATTCTGCGGATCGACGTCGATCACCAGGATCCGGGCAAACAATATGCGGTCCCCAAGGACAATCCTTTCGCGGGCCAGGACGGCGGCGTGCAGGGCGAGGTTTGGGCCTATGGATTGCGAAATCCGTGGCGCATCGCCTTCGATCGCCAGACCGGCACGCTATGGTGCTCCGACGTGGGACAGGATTTGTGGGAAGAGATCGACATCATCACCAAGGGCGGCAACTACGGCTGGCGGCTGCGCGAAGGAGTGCACCGCTTTGGACCCTCGGGCTCCGATCCGCGCAGCGACCTGATTGAACCGATCTGGGAGTACCATCACGACGTGGGCAAGTCGATTACCGGCGGCCACGTCTATCGCGGCAAGAAACTGCCGCAGCTTGCCGGCTGCTACCTGTACGCCGACTACGTCAGCGGCAAGGTGTGGGCGTTGAAAGTCGCCGATGACAACAAGACCGTGGTGGCCAACTACACCATCCGCGGCAACGTCAGCCCGATCATGTCGTTCGGAGAAGACGAACAAAGCGAAGTTTATTACACGACCGAGAGCGGCCAGGTGTATCGCTTCCGCGAAAGCTCGGCCGCAAAGCCACAAGGCGTCGCGCAATAGGAAAAACCAGGCGCTGCTTACGGGGCGCGGCCGCCGCCGGCCTGAAAGAGCCATGATCAGCATTCACGATCAAAGCGCGATCGAAGATCTCGCCCGGCGGCACAAGATCGACGCGTATCGCCTGCGGCAATTGCGCAACGCGTTCTACAAGAAGCGCCAAGCGACGGCGGCCGCGATCGGCGAATTGCCCGAGTCCGCCCGGGCGGCATTTGCCCGCGAGGTCGAGTTTCATGCGTTGGAGTTAGTGAGCCGGCATGACTCGCAGGTGGACGGCGCCACGAAGCTCATCTTTCGCACTTCGCCAGGGCTGCTGCTGGAAACGGTCATTCTGCGGATGACCTCGGGCCGCACGGCGCTGTGCGTCTCGACGCAGGTTGGCTGCGCAGCCCACTGTGGTTTTTGCGCCACCGGCAAAATGGGCATCGCGCACAGCCTTTCGGCCGCCGAAATCCTGGATCAGCTCGTGCAGGCCAGCGCTCTGCTGGCCGCCGAAGGGCGCTGGGTGCGCAACCTGGTGTTCATGGGCATGGGCGAGCCGTTTCATAACGAGGAGCAGCTTTACGCGGCGATCGACGTCCTCGTGGATCGCGGCGCGTTCACCATGAATTCACGGCGGCTGATGATCTCTACCGTCGGCATCCCCGCGGCCATGGTTCGCTGCGCGTCGCGTTATCCCGAGGCGCGGATGGCGCTCAGCCTGCATTCGGCCCGCGAGGAAGTGCGGCGCAGGATCATGCCGATTTCCGCGCGGCACAGCCTGGCCGAATTGCGCGCGGCCCTGGAGCGCGTGGTGGCCATTCAACAGCACTCGGTCATGATCGAATACCTGATGCTCCAGGACGTCAACGACTCGCAGCGTGACGCCGAGGCTCTGGTCGAATATCTGGGCGACATTCCCGTGCACGTCAACCTGATCCCGTACAATCCCATTGCCGAGGCCCCGCATTGGATCGGCAGCGATCCGGCGCGGCGCGCGACGTTTTCGGCGGCCTTGAAAGTGGCCGGCTTGAACGTGACGACCCGCTATTCGCTGGGCGCGGACATTTCGGCGGCCTGCG
>JBGQHN010000358.1:0-3767 GCA_041497975.1 Planctomycetia bacterium
CCTGCGCCGCCAAACCGAAGCGCTGACCAGCGCCGAATTGGCCGCAGCCATGGACGTCGACCGCTATTTGACGGGCCGCCGGCTGCCCGACCTGGAAAGAATCGGCCTGGCCGCCCGCTGCGGCGAACGAGTATGCCGGGCCCACGGCGGCGCGGCGGTGACCTGGAAAGCCCGATGAAACCAATGACGAATGACGCAATGACGAATCCATCGCTTGCGGCTTAGCACGATCCGTCCTTTTCCACGCATGGAGGATACCGATGGCGTTCAAAAACCCGTTCTCGAAACCGAAACCGATCAGCGCCTGGGAATTGGAGCGCGAGATCGCCGATCTGAGAAAACGGCTGTCCGAGCGCGAGATCGGCGTGCAATGCACCTCGCCCGCGGGTCTCAAGCCGCAAACCCACTGCCTCGAGATCGTTGCGATGTGTCACCTGCGACTGTCGCTGCGGGTCGATGGCATGTTCGAAACGCGCGGGCTCAACGAACTGCAATACCTGACCAAAAAACTCGATCTCTTGTTGCGGCTCTCCGAGACGATGGACCGGATGGTGGAGAACAAACATGCATAAATCGACCAAACGCATCTGGTTATTCGCGATCTCCGTTAGCCTCGCGAGCCTTGCTTCGGCGGTGCTTCTGAACTGGCTGGGTCACAAAGAGCTGACCACCCTCAGCACGACAATTTTTTCCATTCTTGCATTCGTAATCACTTTTCAGTTAGCCAAAAACGGGAGCCCTTTCAGATGGTAATCGATGCGAAAAAACCAACCGCGGAAAACATGGGCCTGCGCCCGCTGTCAGATCGGGCCATCATTCGCCGCGACGAGCCGGAAGAAAAAACGCCCGGCGGCTTGATCATCCCCAAGGCGGCGCAGGACAAGCCGACCAAGGGCAGGGTGCTGGCCGTCGGGCCTGGCCGAATGTTGGACAATGGCCGGCGCGCGCCGATGCAGGTCATGGCCGGCGACCGCGTGCTGCTTGCCGCCTATGGGCCCGAGACGGTCAAGTTTGGCGATGAGGATTTGTTGTTGGTCCGCGAGGACCAGATTTTCGCGATCGTCAAGAATTGAAAGTAATCATGCTGATCTGCAAGCTGTTCGAAATCTTGGACGAAGGGACGCGGCGGCTGGTGATGGCCACGGCCATGAACCCCATCCCGGCGGCCCAGATCCGCTATACGGCTCCCTTTCTGCACGCGCAGCTTTGCCGCGAGCGGGCCCTGCTTGCGGACGCCGGTTTTGCCGATCAGCGGCCGGCCACCGCCTACCCGCCGGGCCCGACCTACGTGCGCCTGGGCGACCTGCGGAAAGGCTTTTGCACCTACAACGCCAGCAATTGGCGCGACGGCAGCGACGGTTGCCCGCGGAGCGCCACGATGTACGCGGCCCATTGTTTCATCATCGAGCATTGGAGTGAACTTCGCAGCGGCGAGACGATCGACGTCGAGAAACTCAGGATTGAACTGACCGAATGCGGCCATCCACGAACCACCAACCACTAACCACGGAGGGTCAAGCATGCACCGTCACACGGCACCCAAACACCGAGCGGAGGATTATCGCCGTGAGCCCAGCCGAACGACAGGCTATGCAGGTCCCGGCCGTCCGGGCCTGTCACTCTCGCGCAACGACCGGCAGGAGATTCGCATTTACACTCCGGCCGGCGAGCAGATCGTGATCACGCTGCTCGAGAGCCGCTGGGGCCGGGCCCGGCTGCACATTGCCGCGCCTTTGGATATGAAGATCCTCCGCGGAGAACTGGACGCCATGCAACAAATGCGGGCCTGATCGCCCGCTGGCGGCTTAGCACTTTTCGTCATTCGTCATTCGTCATTTTTTTCCAAAGGAGTCGACCGTGGGACGCAAAAAGAAAAAGGCTGAGGCGGATCGCCAAACGAAAAAAGTCACCGTCGAGGTTATTTCGCGCGAGCACGCCGGCAGAACGACCAAACTCTACGCCCTGATGGATCGGTTGATCAAGCAGCACCATCCGGACTTGGCCGACGCCAAGATCGTCATTGGCTGGCGCTTCGAGAAGAAAGAGGACGGCGACGGCCGGCTTTGGCTGGGATCGCTCAAGAAGGCGGCCGATGTCGATCGCCTGCTGCACGAGTTTGATTTCGTGATGATGTTGAACCATGAGTTTTGCAACAAGGCGGCCACGGACGAACAGATCGAGGCCCTGATCGACCACGAGCTATGCCATGGGGCCGTCGTGCGCGATTCGCATGGCGAGATTAAGGTCGACGAGAACGAGCGGATCGTCTTTCGCATCCGCAAGCATGACGTCGAAGAATTCAGCGAGATCATCGCCCGCCATGGAGCGTGGAAAAAGGACCTGGAGGTTTTCTTTGCCGCCTGGAAGGAAGCCCGCAGTCAGCCGCTATTCGCCGACGAAAAGGGCACCGGCAAGAAAAAGAAGCGCGGCCAGAAATTCTCCGAGCCCGCGGTCAAGACCGATCCCGCCATCCCTCCGGGCGCGACCAGCACCACGACGCCGGGCGGCATCGCGCGGCACGATCCCGACGCCGTGGCAGACAAAGCCGCCACCAACGGCCACGCTCCGGCCGGTTCGGACTGGCGGAAAATCGGCCTGGGGATGCTTGGCAAATCGTTGCCGGCGTCGATCCATGAGGCCCTGGAAAAAGTGGGCGTCGGAACCTTTGGCGATTACGACGCCTATCGGGCCAAGCACGGCGCCTTTGGCATTCAGCAGATCAAGAACATGGGCAGCGAGCGGGCCGAGAAACTCAACGAGCTGGTCGAGGCGTACCGCGACGCCAATCCGGACGTGTTCAAAACTAAAGCGGCGCCCAAATAACGAATGTCGAATGACGATTGATCCTCCGCTTGCGGCTTAGCACTTTTCCAAAAAATGTTCAAAATCGCCAATAACTTGTCGCTGCCGGTCGAAGCGGTCACCCAGGCGTTTGCCCTGGTGGGCCGGCGCGGCAGCGGCAAGAGCACCACGGCGGTCGACCTGGCCGAAGAAATGCTCAAACGGGCCTATCCGATCGCGATCATCGACCCGACCGGCGTCTGGTGGGGACTGCAAAGCAGCGCCGACGGCAAGCACCCCGGTTATCCGATCATCATCTTCGGCGGCAAGCACGGCCACGTGCCCCTGGAAGCGACCGGCGGCAAATTGGCGGCCGATTTCGTGGTGGCCGAGCGGCTGCCGGTGATCTTTGATCTGTGCCTGATGGGCGAAAACGAGATGCGGCGGTTCGTGGCCGATTTTGCCAAGCAACTCTACCGCACCAATAGCCTGGCCCTGCACCTGTTCGTGGACGAGGCCGATGAATTCGCCCCGCAAAGCGCCTCGGGCGGCGCGCTGGCCGAATGCCACGGCGCCATGCAGAACATCGTGCGTCGCGGGCGGGCCAAGGGCATCGGGGTGAGTTTGATCACCCAGCGGACCGCCGTGATCGACAAATCGATCCTCTATCAGACCGAGTGCCTGATCGCCATGCAATTGACCGGACCCTTGGACGTGGCGGCGGTCGACGGCTGGATCAAATACCACGGCAGCAAGGAAGAGCGCGACAAAATTCTGGGGACCCTGCCGGGCCTCGAACGGGGCGACGGCTGGGTCTATAGCCCATCCTGGCTCAAGGTTTTGAAACGGGTCACGTTCCGGCCAGCGGAAACCTTCGACAGTCGCCAGACTCCCAAGCCGGGCCAGCCCCAGCCGGCGCCCAAGCGGACGGCCGACGTCGACTTGGGTCGCGTGCAAAAACAGATGGCCGCCACGGTCCAGGCCGC
>JBGQHN010000359.1:0-3761 GCA_041497975.1 Planctomycetia bacterium
GGCCAGGCCCGACACCCTTTACGAAGCCAACGATCGAACATCATCATTCGGTCGCGCGGTCGCTCACCGGCGGCGTCGTCTATCATGGCAGCAAATTGCCAGAGTTGCGTGGCGCGTACGTCTATGGCGATTACTCGACCGGCAAGATCTGGGGCATCAAGCATGACGGAAGCGAGATCGTATGGCACAAAGAACTGGCCGATACCATGCTGCAAATCACCGGATTTGGCGCCGATGCCAACGGCGAGTTGCTGATCGTCGACTATCGCGGCGAGCAGCAGGGGGGCTTTTATACGCTTGAGCCGGCGCCGGTCGATCGACCGCGGGGCGAGTTTCCTCGTCGGCTGAGCGACACGGGGTTGTTCAAATCGCTGTCGCCGCTGATTGCCCAACCGGGCTTGGTGCCGTATTCGGTCAACTCGCCGCTTTGGTCCGATGGCGCAATCAAGGAGCGCTACATCGCGATCCCGCACAAGGAAGGCGAGAGTAGGCAAATCGAGTTCGCGGCATCGCGCGGCTGGAACTTTCCAAACGAAACGGTGCTCGTCAAGTCGTTCGCCCTGGAGTTGGAAGCGGGCGATCCTGCCTCCCGGCGCTGGATCGAAACCCGCCTGCTCACCCGACAGGACGGTGAGTGGGTTGGCTACAGCTATCGATGGAACGACGATCAGACCGACGCCACCTTGGTCGAAGCGGGCGGCGCCGACCGCGACTTCGCCGTGCGGCAGTCTTCCGGCGACAATCCCGCCACCACGCACAATCAATCGTGGCACTATCCCAGTCGGGCCGAGTGCATGGTGTGCCACAGCCGGGCAGCTAATTTCGTTCTCGGACTGACGGAACTTCAAATGAACAAGCTGCACGACTACGGCGGCGTGGTCGACAACCAACTGCGCACGCTGGAGCACGTGGGATTCTTGCGGTTGACCAAGCCGCTTGCGCAGTATCGCGCGATTGTCGATCCGTATGACGAGCGACTGAATCGCGACGACCGCGCCCGCTCGTATTTACACGCCAACTGCTCCGAGTGCCACGTTGCGGCCGGTGGCGGCAATGCCAACATTGACCTGGAGTTCACGACACCTCCGGAAAAGATGAACGTCTTTGACGTCGTGCCGTTCCACGACAAGTACGGCATTCCCGATGCAAGGCTGATCGCCCGCGGCGCGCCCGAGCGATCGGTGCTGCTGGCGCGTATCGTTCGCCACGGTGCGGGCCGCATGCCCCCGCTGGCCACGTCGGTGGTCGACGAGCGGGCGGTCAAGCTGCTGTCCGACTGGATCCGGCAAATGAGCAACTAGGTTCGCCGTCCGCCGTGGACTTGCTGCTTGCCCGGAGCACTTTGATCCGCCGCGGTGACCCTCAGGTAAACCAGAATCGCTTTCCCTGCTGAAAGGCCTCGACGCCGCGGCGAGTGCTCTCACTTTGCATCACGGGGTGCATGTTGCCTGCCTCGAGCTCCAGTGCCGCCTCCAACGGCAAGTGCCAGCCGTGCAGCGCGGAGCCCAGGTCGGCCAACATCGCGTCGCGCGGCTGCTGGCAGATTTGCCGTGCCATGGACATCGCGCGCTCCAGCCCGCTTCCCGCGGCCACCAGTTCCCACACAAGCCCGACCTGATGGGCGCGCTCGGCCGAAATGCGCTGTCCGGTAATAATCAAGGGAAGCGCGGCTCCCCAACCAACCAGCCGAGGCAAGTACACCGTGCCCCCATCGACCAACGGGACTCCCCAACGGCGGCAAGCGACCGAGAAGGTGGCTTGCGGTTCGGCCAGGCGAATGTGGCCGTGGCAAAACAGCTCCAGTCCGCCCGCGTAGGTGTAGCCCTGCGAAACGGTAATCACGGGCTTTGCTTGAACGATTCGCGTGCCGCCCATCGGCCCGGTGCCGCGATTGACGAAATCGATGATTTGCTCGCTCGTAGCCGCGACGTGTGCCAAACTCTCCAGAGCCTTTAGATCAGCCCCGGAACAAAACGCCTGGTGGCCCGCTCCGTGCAGAACGGCGACCGTGAGCGAGTCGTCGTCGCGGAATTCGCGCCAGGCTTCGAGCAACAGTCGTGCCGCAGGGCCATTGACCGCGTTGTGCACTTCGGGCCGATTGATCGTGATCTGGCAAATGGCTCCGCCTTCGACGTCGTGCCGGCTAACCAGGATCGGTTCCAAGTTCAATGCGTTGTCGGCCATGGTTGTCTCTCCACCTTAAGTCAGCAAAAATGTGCGGGAGTTGGCGGTCGCTCGCACGGGCAAAGAAGTTCAATTCGAAAGCACCGGCGGGTGATCGATTGTACGTGAAAACCTGGCGCGATTGGAGCGACAATGATCGGCCCGCTGCGCATTATCGACCTGAGCGTTCCGCTCGAGCATCAGGCTGCGAGCGAGCCGATGCCGGCCGACATCCACTATGTCACGCACGACGCCGAAGGACGCGAACAGATCCAGCGGTTTCTCGGCGTTCGCCCGGAAGATCTCGTCTATTCGGGCGGATTGGGCTGGGCCGTCGAAGAGATTCGCGCAATCACGCACACTGGCACGCACGTCGATGCCCCTTACCATTATTCTCCAATGAGCGAAGGCCGGCCGGCGCGCACGATCGACGAGGTGCCGCTCGAGTGGTGCTTCGCTCCGGGCGTGCTGCTCGACATGCGCCACAAGGCTGCCGGCGAGTTGATTATGGTCGACGATCTGGCGGCCGCGTTGGCAAAGATCGAATATCGACTCCAGCAACGCGATATCGTGCTGCTACAAACTGGGGCCGACAAACGCCTCGGCTCGTCCGATTATTTTGCCCAACCGGGCCTGGGGCGAGAAGGAACCTTGTGGCTCGTCGAACAGGGAGTCAAGGTAATCGGCATCGATGCCTACACGCTCGATCGGCCATTCGCCAACATGATCGCCGATTACCAGCGCACCGGCGACGGCCGCTTTATCTGGCCAGCCCACTTTGCCGGCATCACGCGCGAGTATTGCCAGATCGAAAAGCTGGCCAACCTCGACTTGCTGCCTCGGCCGCACGGATTCTACGTCTCATGCCTGCCGGTAAAGATCCAACGGGCCAGTGCCGGGTGGTGCCGGGCCGTCGCGTTGGTTCCCGAGGTTTAAATGTGTCGTGCGACCGTCTACAGCTTGTAGCCGGAGCGATAGATCGGCTTGACGAGAACTTCCACTTCGGAGGCGTTGGTCGGCTTGAGGTTCTTGGCGTCCCACTCGATCCTTTTTCCACGAGAGCCTGCCTCGGGGGCCGCCCACACCGCCAGATTGCCCAACAGAATCGTTTCGGTCAAGGGTCCCCCGTAGTCGGCGAAATTTGAGCGCGGCGCCGGTCCACCCCGGATGGCCTTAACCAATTCGGTGAAGTGGCCGGGCGAGTGTTCGTATTCGACCTTTTGATCCGTGGCGCCGGCAAACAGTTTATAGCCGAATTCACAATAGTCGCCCCGGGCCAGCAGCTTGCCCTTGTCGCCGATCAAAAGCACGCCGGTCTTGCTGATCTGCTCGCTGTCAAACAGTTCAGCCGGGGGCTTTTGGCCGCCGTCATACCAGGTCATTACCAATGCCGGCCGGACGGCGTTGGCGGGAAAGTCGTATTTGATGATCGACCATTTTGGAAAACTATCGCGATTATGGCCCGATGTCTCGGCTTCGACGGCCGTCGGGTCGCGCACGTCGAGCGCCATGAAGGGCATATTCACGGTATGGCAGGCCATGTCGCCCAAGGCGCCCGACCCAAAGTCCCACCAGCCGCGCCAGGCATGCGGATGATA
>JBGQHN010000360.1:0-3748 GCA_041497975.1 Planctomycetia bacterium
CACAACAACCTCGGCCTGGCTTTGTGGGCGCAGCGCAAGCTCGATGAGGCGGTTGTGCACCTAAGGCGCTACGTGGAACTTCAACCGCGCATTGCCCTCGGCCACTACAACCTGGGACTCGTGCTGCGAGAGCAAAAGAAAGTCGATGAGGCAATCGCCAGCTTTCGACGGACTGTGGAGCTGCAGCCCGACTTCGCGCCGGCTCACAGCAATTTGGGCGTCGCGCTTTCCGAGCAGAAGAAATACGACGCGGCAGCCGCCTGCTTCGCTCGGGCGTTGGAGCTGGCGCCAGACTCGATCGACACGCGGTACAACCTGGGCAATGCGCTGGTCGAGCAGAACAGGTTCCCCGAGGCGGAAGCGTGCTACAAGCACGTTCTCGAGCAAGATAGCGGGTATACCAAAGCGTACTGCGGACTGAGCGTCGCGCTGATGATGCAGTTGAGGTATCCGGAGGCGGAGGTGGCCGCGCGACGCTACCACGAGCTACTGCCCGACTCGGCCTTAGCGCACTCCAACGTGGGAGACATCTGTGTCCGCCAGGAGCGTTATGAAGAAGGGGCCACGTGGTACCGGGGGGCCTTGGAGCTCAATGGCGAATATGCGTCCGCCTATCACGGCATGGCCGTGGTGCACTTGCGACATAACGATCTCGAGGAAGCCCTGCGGTGCTGCGAACGGGCCCTGGCGCTCGATCCAAACCTTATCGAGGCCCATTTCAATCGCGCGTGGATTTCGCTGATGAAGGGCCATTTCGCCGACGGTTGGGAGGAGTATGAGTGGCGATTCAAGTGCCGGGGACGCTCGGAAGACACGCTCCCCAAACCGCAGTGGGACGGCTCCTCGCTGGAGGGCCGCTCCATCCTGTTGCGCACGGAACAAGGATTCGGCGACGCAATGCAATTCATCCGGTATGCCGAGCTGGTAAAACAGCGCGGCGCCACGGTCATCGTCGAGTGCCGACCGCAGGTCAAGCGCATTCTGGCCACCTGCCCGGGCGTGGATCGGGTGATTGTCGAAGGGCAGCCCCGGCCCAATTACGACTTTCATATTCCGCTCATGAGTTTGCCGCGGATTTTTGCAACATCGCTGGCGACGATTCCCTGCCACGTTCCTTATCTTGAGCCGGACCCCGAAGCGGCCGCCGCGTGGAAAGCCGAAATGAGCGGCAATCCGGCGTTCAAGGTGGGGATTGACTGGCACGGCAGCAAGACGCAGGTATTCGGCGGCGCCCGATCGATTCCGCTCAAGTACTTTGCTTCCCTGGCTCGAGTGCCCGGTGTGCAGCTCTATAGTCTGCAGATTGGATTTGGGCGAGAGGAGCTGACTGAGGCCGACGACCACTGGCCGATCATTGATCTTGGCGATCGGCTGGGCGATTTTAGCAATACCGGCGCGATCATGAGCAATCTCGACCTGGTGATCACCTGCGACTCGGCTCCGGCACACCTGGCCGGGGCGTTGGGGCTGCCGGTATGGGTCGCTTTGACCCTGGCGCACGATTGGCGGTGGATGCAAGAGCGGACCGATAGCCCTTGGTACCCCACGATGCGGTTGTTTCGTCAAGCCACCCTCGGCGATTGGCCCGGCGTGTTCCAACGCATCGAAAACGCATTGAGCGATCTGCTCAGCTCGTAGCACCGGATCGCCCACCGAATTGCGTGCCGGCCGCTTGCTCGCTGGCGCGAATCACAGCTTCAAACGGGCTCGCGGGCGAGCCTCGGGCCATTAATGACGCAACAATTGGCGTGTGGTAGAATCGCGTGGTTGGGTGATGCCACGTCGGTGCGTGGGATTTCCCTCATTTCGCGCACGTAGTGCGGGCAAGCGGACGGTCGTTCCCGTCGCCGTATGGATGCGGCATGTTGCCGCGGTTTACAACTTACACCCTACGTTCCAACTCAAAGGGGGACGTTCGTGGCCGATATCGCGCAGGTACTTGACCAGGCCAAGACCTATCATCGAGCCGGCCAGTTACAGGACGCCGAGCAGTTCTATCGCAAGGTTCTGGCAGCCGACGGATCGAATGGGGAAGTGCTCTACCTGCTGGGCGCGGCGTGTCACGCGTTGGGCAAATTGGACGAGTCGGGCGCGTTCTTGGAGCAAGCAGTCCGGCTCAGGCCGGAAAATGTCGACGCCCGCCATCACCTGGGCGTCGTGCTCACTCAACTGGGCCGCCTTGACGAAGCCGTTGCGAATCTTCAGGAGGCGTCGCGACTCAGGCCCCATTCGGCAGAGATTTCGGCAAACCTGCGAGAGGCCGTTGCGGCGCGCCATAACAACCTGGGGTTGGCGCTCGCGGAGCGAGGAAGATGGGCCGAAGCCTCGAGGTATTTTCGAGAAGCGTTGGCCGTCCAGCCCAACAATGTGGCAGCGCGCGGCAACCTGGGCAACGCCATGAAAAATCAGGGACAACTGGACGAGGCCGCGGCCTGCTATCGCCGCGTGTTGGAGCTCGTGCCCGACGCGGCCCAGGCCCACAACGACCTGGGTACGATCGCCCAGGCGCAAAACAAGATTGAGGAGGCCGTGTCCCATTTTCAGCGCGCCCTGCAACTGAACAGCAATTTCGCCGACGCGCACACGAACCTGGGCACGGCTTTGACGCTGCAAGGCAAGTACGATGAAGCCGAGGCCTGCTGCCGGCGAGCCTTGGCGTTGCGGCCCGACTTTGCCGAAGCGCACTGCGATTTGGGAAGCGTGTTGCTCAGAAAAAAAAAGTTCGCGGAAGCCGCGGCAACCTCCCGGCGGGCCATCGAGCTGAAGCCCGACTACGCGGACGCGCATTACAACCTTGGCCTGGCGCTGCTGTCGCTCACGAAGACGGACGAAGCGGCGGCAAGTTTTCGCCGTACGGTGGCGCTACAGCCGAACTATGTCGATGCCCACAACCATCTGGCAATCATCCTCAAGGAGCAAAAGAAACTCAAAGAGGCCGAGGCCGGTTTTCGACGGACCATCGAGCTCATGCCCGAGTTCGCCAGCGGCCACAATAACCTGGGTGCCACCCTGGCGGATCAAAAGAAGTACGACGAGGCGATCGTCTGTTATCGGCGCGCGTTGGAGTTGAAACCCAAGTATGCCGACGCGCTTAATAATCTGGGGGCGGCGTTGTACGAACAAGATAAGTTCGACGAAGCGATCGCTTGTTACCGCCGGGCGCTGGAGTTGAGTCCCGACTATTGCGCGAGCCATTACAACTTGTCGGACGCGCTGGTCAGGCAGCACAAGCTGGTTGAGGCGGAGGCAGAGTGCAAGCGAGCCATTGAGCTGAGGCCCGACGACGCCGAAGCGCACGCCTTTCGCGGATTGATCCTGCTTTCCAGCGGAAAGTTTGAGGAAGGATGGCGAGAGTACGAATGGCGTTTCAAAGCCAAGGACTTCAAATATGGGCCCCCGCCGGGACCACGTTGGGACGGCTCGCCGCTCGAAGGGCGCACGATCTTGTTGCACTGCGAGCAGGGCCACGGCGATACGCTGCAATTCATTCGCTTCGCCCAACAGGTCAAGCAGCGGGGCGGCCACGTTGTCGTCGAGTGCCAACCCCAGATGGCGCGTCTGCTGACCACTTGCCCGGGCGTGGACCAGGTGGTTGTCGAAAGAACGCCTCGGCCGAAATTCGACGTGTACATTCCGCTGTTGAGCATCCCCGCGGCGCTCGGCACGTCGCTGGACGGCGTAAAGGCCGAAATTCCTTACCTCTCGCCCGATGACGAATCGGTCGCGAAATGGAGAGACGAGCTGGGGC
>JBGQHN010000361.1:0-3739 GCA_041497975.1 Planctomycetia bacterium
ACTCTCGGCCGCGCGATTGGGGCGCATAACCGCCGCTTGTTTGGCGGCGCGCCCGAACACCAGTTCCTCGTCCTCAAAGTAGACGATGTTGGGGATCAGCAAGTCGCCCTGCGGATCGCGGATCATGGCACTGCGGCCCGTGTCGTCGATGCGAGCCAAGACGGCAGAGGTCGTTCCCAGGTCAATTCCTACGGCGCGGCTGGGGGGCATTTTTGCGAGGCAAAATCACTCGAGCGGTGCAAGTTTGAACCGCCGTAAAAACTACCACTTTCAGGTGGACGAGAGATGATTAATCCTTGACTGTAACCGGCCTCCCACGAGCACGCAACCGAGCCCGACCGCGCGGTCGGGGGATCATGCCCTGCATCTCGCAAGTAGCTATGATGTCAGGGGATTCCGCCGCTGCGGCGATTCTGCGCCAGCCCCCTGAGAGTTTCCTTGATGACCGACGAGGCCCACGATCAACCGCTCCGCCACGACGTTCGCATGCGCGGATTCTCTCGGCGCGCCACGGTCGAGGCGGCGCTTGCCTGGCTGGATGCTCAGTTGCAGCTGCTTTCCGGCGAGCGCGTGCTGCTGGAGTCGGCCGCGGGACGCGTACTGAACTCGGACGTCGTCAGTTCGCTGGACGTGCCCGGCTTCGATCGCGCGATGATGGATGGCTTCGCCCTGAGTGCTTCGTGCGTCGCGGGGGCTTCAACCTACAACCCCATCGCGCTTGCGATCGTAGGCCAGGCCTTTCCCGCGCGGCCGTTTATGGGCCACGTCGGGCCCAACCAGGCCGTTCAAATCACGACCGGCGCGCCTTTGCCGCTGGGAACCGACGCCGTGCTGCCCGCCGAGCTGGCCGAATCTCGCGGCGGCCGCGTTTCCGCGCTGGGCGAAGTCTCGCCCGGAAAGCACGTGGGCGCGCGGGGTGAAGATGTAACCGCCGGCTCGACCCTGCTCGAGCGAGGCCGCCGCCTGCGTCCCCAGGATTTGGGTCTGCTTTCGTCGATTGGCTCGGGCGCGATCGAGTGCGTTCGCCGCCCGCGCGTGCGCATCGTGCTGACTGGCAACGAGCTGTTGCCCGCCGGCACAATGCCCCACGGCCACCAAATCAGCGACGCCAATGGTCCGATGCTGGCGGCGCTGGTGGAGCGGGACGGCGGCATGATCGAAGGTCGCGTGATCGTCGGCGACGACCGCGAAGCGATCTATGCGGCGCTGGACGTCGACGTCGACGTCCTTGTGGTTTCCGGTGGTTCGAGCGTCGGCCAGGAGGATCACGTGCCGACGATTGTCGAGCGGCACGGCGAGCTGGCGATTCACGGCGTCGCCATGCGCCCCAGCAGTCCGTCGGGCATGGGACGTCTCGGCCAGCGGCTGGTGTTCTTGTTGCCCGGCAATCCGGTGTCGTGCTTGTGCGCGTACGATTTTTTCGCCGGCCGCGCGATCCGCGCGTTGGGCGGCCGGAAGCTCGACTGGCCCTACCGCGCGGTGAAAGGCACCCTGGGGCGAAAAATCAGCTCGGAAATCGGCCGGCTCGACTACGCGCGGGCCATGCTGCGCGAGGGCGTGATCACGCCGCTGGCAATCGGCGGCGCATCGATCCTGTCGTCGACCACGCGGGCCGACGGATTCGTGCTCGTGCCCGCCGATCTCGAAGGGTATCCGGCCGGGGCCGAAATCGAGATGTTCCTGTACGATTGAGTGTCGCGCCAGAACTCCACGGTTCGAGTCGATCACTGCTATGGGTTCTCAAGAGCAATTTCTGGAAGTCGTTGATTGCGACGAGGCCCACAGGCGCTTTCGTGCGCAGATTCGGTTGACACCGCTGGGCGATGAGCTTGTCGATGTGACGCGCGCGCTTGGACGGATATTGGCCGAAGACGTCGTGGCGAGCGTCGACGTGCCGTCGTTCGATCGCTCGAATCTCGACGGATTTGCCGTCAGGGCCGACGACACCTACGGCGCTCGCGAGGAACAACCAAAGACGCTCAAGCTGCTGACGCAGGTTGTCGCCACGGGCGTTGTGCCCACGGTGGAAGTCGCTGCGGCCACGGCCGTTTCGATTGCCACCGGCGGCATGTTGCCGCGTGGAGCCGACGCGATCGTGCCGGTGGAACACGCCGAGGAGTCGGGTGACGAAGTTAGCGTCGTCAAAGCAGTCACGCCGGGATTCGGCGTCACGTTTGCCGGCACTGATATTTCGTTGGGAGAAACGGTGCTACGGCGCGGCGAACGATTGACCAGCCGCGAGACGGGCGTGCTGGCGGCGATCGGTCGCGCGAGCGTGCGCGTGTGGCGACGGCCCACGGCGGCGATTATCTCCACGGGCGATGAAATCATCGCTCCCGGCGAGCCTATGCGGCCGGGCATGGTCTACGATTCCAATGCGCAAATCCTGGCCGACGCCGTCGCCGAGCTGGGCGGCGAAGCCTTGAGGATGGGGGTCGTTGGCGACAACCGCCAACAGCTTCGTGCCGCGATCGACGACGCTCTGCAACGCGCCGACGTCGTGCTGCTGTCGGGCGGAACGAGCAAGGGAGCTGGCGATTTGTCGTACCGCGTGGTGGCCGAGCTCGATGCGCCGGGCATCGTGGTTCACGGCGTGGCCCTCAAGCCGGGCAAGCCGATTTGCCTGGCCGCGCACCACGGCAAGCCGGTCGTGATTCTGCCCGGCTTTCCCACGTCGGCGATTTTTACGTTTCACGAATTCGTGGCGCCGGTCATTCGTGCGCTGGCCGGGAGGTTTGAGCAACAGGCCGCCTCGGTAACCGCCGAATTGGCGGTGAGGATCAACTCGGAAGTGGGTCGCACCGAGTACGTGCTGGTCGGACTGGTTGAGGATGCACAGGTCGGCAAACTGGTCGCTTATCCGATGGGCAAGGGCTCGGGTTCGGTCACGACCTTCAGCCGAGCCGATGGTTTCGTGACCATCGGCCGCCACGAGGAAATCGTCGAAGCCGGCGCGCAGGTCCGCGTGCAACTGTTGGCCCGCGACGTGCGGGCCGCCGACCTGGTCGTCATCGGCAGCCACTGCATCGGACTCGATTACTTGCTGGGCCTGCTGCAGGACCGCGGGTTCCACACCAAGTTTCTCTCCGTCGGCAGCACGGCGGGCCTGTCGGCCGTCACCCGCAACGAGTGCGACCTGGCCGGCATCCACCTGCTCGACGTCAAGACCGGTCAATACAACCATCCGTACATCACTTCCGAGCTCGTGTTGATTACCGGTTACCGGCGCCAGCAGGGGCTTGTCTTTCGCGCTGGCGATCGTCGTTTTGCAGCGCCGAGCGCCGAGGACGCGCTGGCTCGCGTAAAGAATGACGCGTCGTGCCTGATGGTCAATCGCAACCAGGGGAGCGGCACGCGGATCTTGATCGACCGGCTGCTCGAAGGCAAACAGCCCCCCGGATACGCCGTGCAAGCCCGCAATCACAATGCCGTCGCCGCCGCGGTGTTGCAAAAGCGGGCCGATTGGGGCGTGGCGATTCAATCGGTGGCGTGCCAGGAGGGACTGGCTTTTTTGCCGATTTGCGACGAGCACTACGATTTCATCGTGCCGACCAGCCGGCTGGAGCGGCCGGCGGTCAAGGCGTTTCGCGAGCTTTTAGCGGATCCGCAGACGCGGGCCCACCTCGACTCTTTAGGTTTGCGATCCAGCGAAGGATGAATTGCTGAGGACTCTCGCTAGACTAGTGACTCCGGTTTTTGTAGGTCAGGCGCCCTCGCCTGACCCACGGGACTCTCGCAC
>JBGQHN010000362.1:0-3713 GCA_041497975.1 Planctomycetia bacterium
CACTTCGCCGGCATGCGTGGCGTATTGCGAGGCGAACTGCACGAGCGCGTTGTGCTGCCGCCGCGTTGCAGCCTGATCGACGATAATCACGGAGCGGATCTGCTCTGGGTTGAAAACGAGCGTGCCGCCGAAACCTAGCGTGTCGCTGGCGGTGGTCACGACCACCACTTTCAATCCAGCCAGCTCGATGCCTTCATAAGAGCCGCGGTCGATCTTCCAGGCCATGATGGCGTCTTTTCCGGTCAGCCCGGCCTGGCCATTGGCGAAGCACGGCCCGGTATAGACGTCGCAGGTGCGGGTTTCCATGTAGTCGCCCTTGAGATCGCCGGCCAGGGCGACCGAAGCGGTGACAAGCGCTAACGTTGCGCAGTAGATACCGAGTAGACGAAACATGGCGAATGCTCCTATGGCTTGGCAAATTGCATGGCGTAGGGCCGACGATTCCCACCCATTCTACAGGTCCCGGATTGGCTGGTCCAGCGCGGCCGAAAGGAGCCAATCGACCGTTTCACCGCGTTCGGGCCATGCTTCAGCCGCCTCGTGAATCGCTCGGGCGCTTGCCTTTCGGCTTGCGCTCGGGGCATATAATTGGCCCAGGGCTTGAGTCGCGATCGCGGGGGCGGATTCCCATGCCACGTTGGAGTTCCGCCGTTTCGGCGGCCGATTTTTTGCCGGAAAGCCGGGATCTGGACGAGCTGGCGGCCGCCGCACGCCGTTGTCGCGGCTGCGAGCTCTATCGGCGAGCGACGCAAACGGTTTTTGGCGAGGGGCCGCCGACAGCGCGGGTGGTATTTATCGGCGAACAGCCGGGCGACGAAGAAGATCGACAGGGCCGCCCCTTCGTGGGGCCCGCGGGCAAGATGCTCAACGTGGTGCTCGACGAGGTCGGTATCGACCGGGATGACGTGTATGTGACCAACGCGGTCAAGCACTTCAAGTGGGTTCCGCGCGGCACGCGCCGGCTGCATGCCAAACCTTCGGCGCGCGAAATGACCGCCTGCCGGCCCTGGCTGGAAGCCGAGATCGCAGCGGTCGAACCGCTGTGCGTCGTGTGCCTGGGCGCGACGGCGGCGCAGAGCTTGCTGGGCCCGGGCTTTCGCATCACGAAACAGCGCGGTCAGTTTTTGCAAACGCGTTTTTCGCCGCGATTGCTCGCGACGTATCACCCGTCGGCCATCCTGCGTGCGCCGGACGCCGAGTCGCGCCTGAAAATGCGCAAGGAATTTGTCGCCGACCTGCGCAAGGTGTCGCGCCACTTGAGCAAGGCCTAACGGCGGTGTAAGCGGCTCGCGTCAGGCGCCCTTGATCGTTGAAAACTACCCGGGTAGCATCGATTCTTGGGCCTTGTTATTTTTTGCTCGCCAGCTTGGCGAGCTGGCTGACGATTGAGCGATTCTATGGTCGAGTCACCTTCCACGTCGTCGCTGGGCGAAGCCGCCGCCGTGGAGATTGAATATCGGTCGGTCGAGCCGTGGGCCATTTATGGGCTTGTGCTGGGCATCGTTTCGCCGGTGGCCTTGCTGGCCCCGATTTTGTGGTTGGTTCCTCCCGCGGGTATTTTGGCCAACCTGGTGGCGCTGCGGCGGATCGATCTGCACGCCAATCGCGTCGGGCGCGCGGCCGCCCTGGCCGGGCTGGCGCTGTGCGTGCTGTTCGGTGTCATGCCAATCGCGAAAATGGCAACTGCCTACGTCCTGCTGCGGGACCAGCCGCGAGAAGTGGCCGACCAGTTCTTCGAGTACTTGCGCGACGACCGGCCCGAAAAGGCGCTCATACTGCGAAGCATGCCCGCGTTTCGGCAACTGCACGAGGACGACGCGGATCCGTGGTTGATTTATCGCATCAATGAAGACGCCAAGCGCGACGTGACCAGCTTCGTCAACATGCCGCTGGTGCGGGCCCTGTTGGCACTGGACGGTCGCGCCGAGGTGCGCTATTTCAAAACGGTCGGCATGGGGACCAGCGGGGCGAAGGCCGAAGTGAACTATTGGTATACCGTGACCTTCGATGACGACTCGGGGAAGAAGAAAACGTTTCTGGTCGGCGTCCTGATGGAGCGCGTTCCCAGCAATGACCCCGGCCTGAACCCCTGGCGAGTGAAAACCTTTTACGACGTCGACCCGCGGCAGTCACTGTAGCGGCCCGTTGAAAAATTGGGACAGGCACCTCGCGGACGTCGTTTTTCACGCTTTTTCGCGCGATCTGCCTCGGAGCCAGTCCCATTTTTCAACGGCCTGCTAGCGGGCTGCCGCCGCTCGTCATTTCGCCGCGCGCGCGTTCCTGGTGCTCTTGGCGACGGTCGCGGGCTGGTTCAAACGCCGCACTTCAGCATCGACTTGGTGTTTGAGCTTGCCTTGGGCTAGTTTTCCCGCCCGGCCATAGTAAATGTTGGCGACCGCGGGCTTTCCGGCCGCCAGGGCTGCGCGGGCCTTTTCGACGAGCGCCAGGGCCTCGCGGCCGGCCGTGACGGATTGTTCGGCCCGCAGGCGTTCAATCTCGGCCAGGCTTTTCGGGACCGGATCGGATGCGGCCGCGGGTGTTGACGCGGCCGCTGCAGGCGTTGGGGGTCGCTTCGTCCGCAGGGCTTGGGCTCGTTGCAAAATCGCCGCGTCGGCCTGGCGCGGATCGTGAATCTTGGCCAGCGCCGCGGCCCCTGCCGCCTGGCGGTCGATGCCGCCGGCGTGCTGCGCCGCCGCGGGACTGAATCGATTGCTGCCGGATCGCGCGCGCTTCTGACCGGCCAGCGGACGAGGACCACTGTCGGGAACCACCACGGTGGTGTCGACCGAAAACGAATGAAAGGACGGAAGTTGGATGACCTGCGCCGACGTTATTGTCGGGGCTGCAACCGCCAGCAAACCACACAGCCAAACGATCCGTCGCATCGCGCGCCCTCCCAGGGCAATTCCGTCACCGCGCGCCTTTTGCGCGGCGATCGCGCCACCCGCCCCGGCATTCTACCGCGCTGGCGAGCGAGAGGGCAAACCTAGGGCGTTTGGGTAGTGCTGCACTTTGAATTATTTTTAGGCGAACCCGGTGGACTCTGAGGTGTTGGCGGAATTGAAGGCCATTGAGGCTGGCGACATTACGGACCCGAACAGATTCGGCATGCCTTAAGGTCTGCTACGGAAGTGCTGCGCGCTAAGCGCACTGATCTCTACGCACAGCAGGACGTGCTTGAAAGAGCCACGGCGGCGTTTCTAGAGGGATGGCCGCAGCGCGGCTTTCGGGTCGCTATTTAGGCGCGCTTTGCCCGTTTGGCGTCTTTAGCTGCGCTCGCAGTCGCCTTTTCAAGGTCTTGGCATTCATCCGCAAGTTGTTCGATTAGCTTGGCTAAGGCCTTAACCTCGGCGCTCGTCGCCCTCCCAGCAAGGCCACGGGCTTCAAATTCGATCCTACTAAAATCAGACATTCTCAATCTCCTCGCATAGTAGACAAGAAAGCCGCCCGAAAGCGGCTTTCATTGTACCAAATTGCGCTCTAGCTCCCGAGCGCCTTATCGTACAACTGTTTCAACGTCCAAATGTCGTTCGTCACCTGTGCTGCCATTGCCGGGGTCTTGCCCAGCGTGTCATGCACGCGACAGAAGTTGTAATGGGCAGCGTGGAGGGCGAACGCAGCATCGAGGTTCTCAAGCTATTGTCTCGCGTGGGAACCACCACACGTCACGCCTCCTTTCGAGTGCGCCGGCTGCCACCGGCTAGTCATGGAAG
>JBGQHN010000363.1:0-3694 GCA_041497975.1 Planctomycetia bacterium
CACGCCGAACGATTTCGGCGCCATGGGCGAGCCACCCTCGCATCCAGAACTGTTGGACTGGCTGGCCGTCGAGTTCGTCGAGCATGGCTGGAGCATGAAGGCGATGCACCGCCTGATGGTCACGTCGGCCACCTACCGTCAGTCGTCGCGAGTCGAATTCGACAATGCGACACACGCCAAGGCGGTCGAGCTTGATCCGGGCAACCGGTTGTTGTGGCACGCTCGCCGGCACAGGCTCGAAGGCGAGGCGATTCGCGACTCCATGCTGCAACTTTCCGGGCAGCTCAACGAACAAATGTATGGCCCCAGCGCTCGGCCCGAACTGCCCGCGGGCATCGAAGCCAAATTGTCCTGGAAGCCCGACACTCGGGTCGAGGATCGCAATCGCCGCTCGATCTACGTGATTGCCAAGCGAAATCTGCGCTATCCGCTGCTGGACATATTCGACTTGCCCGACATGCATAACAGTTGTCCGCAGCGAAGCACAACCACGACGGCCCCGCAGGCGCTGGCGCTTTTGAATGGCGAGTTCACGATGAGCCAGGCGCAGTATTGGAGTGGGCGATTGCTGGGCCAACACGGCCGTGACATCGGGGCGATTGTGCGCGCGGCGCTGTGCGACGCGTTATCGCGGCCGGCCAGCGACGAGCTGTTGCGGTCGGCCGATGATTTCTTGGCCCGCCAGACGGCCGCGATTGCCGATGCGGGCGACGCGACGGCCTCGGGCGCGCTTCCGATTCCCCTGCCGGCCGGCTACGATCCCGCGCAAGCCGCGGCGATTGTCGATTTTTGTCACGCCTTGTTGAATTCGAACGAGTTTTTGTACGTCGATTAAGATTCCTTTGATCAGGTCATTTGGGGCTATGCCGACTCACAGTCCGATTTCGCGCTTGCCGCTAACGCCACACTTTGAGGCGCCCCTTTCGCGCCGCGATTTTTTGGCTCGCGCCGGAGGCGGGTTCGGCAGCCTGGCCCTGGCAACGCTTTTAGCTCGCGAAGCGCGCGGCGACAACGCCCCTCGCGGCTCTGACCCCGGCACGCTGGCGACCCGTCTTCCGCATTTTCCGGCGAAGGCCCGTAGCGTAATCTGGTGTTTTTTGGACGGCGGTCCCAGCCACATCGACTTGTTTGATCCAAAGCCCGCGCTCGACAAGCTGGCCGGCCAGCCGCTGCCCGACAGTTTCGAGCGACCCGTGACCGCCATGGGCCGCACGGCCTACACGCCCTTGCTGGCGACTCGACGCAAATTCGCGCAGCACGGCCAATCGGGCATTTGGGTGAGCGACTGGTACCCTCACATCGCGACTTGCGTGGACGACATCGCGGTGGTGCGCAGTTGCTACGCCGACGGTTTGAACCACGTCGGCAGCCTTTGTCAAATGAACACCGGCAGCATACTGGGCGGACGCCCGTCGCTCGGTGCGTGGTGCCTGTACGGGCTGGGCAGCCAGTGTGACGACTTGCCCGGCTACGTCGTGCTTACTGACACGCCCGACAATCCGCCGGGTGGAAACCGCAATTGGGGCACGGGGTTCATGCCGGCCTCCTACCAGGGCACCAGATTTCGCGACGGCAAGCAGCCGATTTTGCACGTGGCTCCGCCCGAGACGTCGGTCGGACCCCGCCAGCGCAACAAGCTTGATTTCATCCAACAATTGAATCGTCGGCACCTCGTCGGCCGCGAGGAGGATGACTCGCTGGAAGCCCGCATCGCCAGCTACGAGTTGGCCTTTCGCATGCAGGCCGCTGCGCCCGAGGCGATCGACCTGACTGGCGAAACAGCCGCCACCCGCGAGCTATACGGCCTGGACGAGAAAGATACCAGCCGCAACGGCCGCAATTGCCTGCTGGCGCGGCGGCTGGTCGAACGCGGAGTGCGTTGCGTTCAGCTTTACATGGGTTCGGGCAGCAAGTGGGATGCACACACCGACGTGGAAGGGAACCACTCGTTGCATTGCCGCGAAAGCGATCGCCCGATCGCCGGCCTGCTCAAGGACTTGAAACTGCGCGGCCTGCTCGACAGCACGCTGGTGATCTGGGGCGGCGAGTTTGGCCGCACGCCGATGAGCGAAAGCGGCAATGGCCGCGATCACAATCCATACGGCTTTACCATCTGGATGGCCGGCGGCGGAGTCAAGCCCGGCGTCGCCTATGGCGCGACCGACGAGATCGGGCTGTATGCCGTCGAAGGCCGAGCCCACGTCAACGATATTCACGCTACGATCCTGCACCTTTTGGGCCTCGACCACGAACATCTCACGCTCATGCACAACGGCCGCGCCGAGCGCTTGACCGGCGTCGCCGGGCACGCGATCGAGGGCATACTGTCCTGACGCTGTCGTGGCCGGCTGACTTTCGACCCTACCGCCCGATAGACCCAAGCGCTACCTCGATGCCCGACACCCATCCGATCTTCGAACAGTACGCCGCCAAGACACCCGGATCGCGGCGGCTCTATCGTCGGGCCGTCGACGTGTTGCCCGGCGGCGTGACACACGACACGCGCTATCTCCGACCCTACCCGCTGTACATCGAACGTGCCGCCGGACCGCACAAGTGGGACGTGGACGGCAACCGGTACGTCGATTACATCGGCGGCCACGGGGCCCTGTTACTGGGCCACAATCATCCCGTGGTGATGGAGGCCGTGCGCGAGCAGCTTGGCAAGGGAACCCATTTCGGAGCCGCCCACGAGCTGGAAGTGCGGCTGGCCGAGCAAATCGTGAGCATGGTGCCTTGCGCCCAAAAGGTGCGATTCACCGGCTCGGGCACGGAGTCTACGCTGTTGGCGATTCGGCTGGCGCGAGCCTTCACTCTCAAGAACAAGATCGTCCGCTTCGCCGGACATTTTCACGGCTGGCACGATCAGGTCGCTTTTGGCGTTACCTCGCACTTTGACGGATCGGCGCCGCCCGGAGTGCTTTCGGAAGTGGCGCATCAAGCGCTCGTCTGCCCGCCAAACGATCTGGCCGAGCTCGCGCGCTTGCTGGATGAGCACGACGACGTGGCGGCCGTGATCCTGGAGCCGACCGGCGCGACGTTCGGCCTGGTGCCGCTGGCCGCCGGATATCTGGCAAAAGTCCGCGAGCTGGCGACTCGCAAGAACGTGCTTTTGATCTTCGACGAAGTGATTACCGGCTTTCGCGTGGCGCCGGGCGGAGCGCAGCAGCACTTTGGCGTCACGCCCGATCTGGCGACGTTTGCCAAGATTGTTGCCGGCGGATTTCCCGGCGGAGCAGTCGCCGGGCGCGCCGACGTGATGGACACGATGACGCTGCGCGAAGACCGTGAATGGAACCTGAGGCACCGCGTGCCGCATCAGGGCACGTTCAACGCCAATCCGATCACGGCTGCCGCCGGTCTGGCGACCCTGAAAATCGTGGCCGAGGGCGAAGCCATCGAAAAAGCCAACCGTGCCGCGGGCCTGCTGCGCGACCGCTTGAACGAAGTCATTCAGCACCAGGGTTCCAACTGGGTCGCTTACGGCGAGTTTTCGGGCTTCCACCTGTTCACTAACTCGCGCGATCGAGACGTCCGCCTCGAGGACATCTATGCCGGCCGGGTCCCGAGCGATGAACTGAAAGGCCGCTCTTCTCCCGCCCTGCTTCATCAGTTGCGATGCGGAATGATTTTGGGCGGCGCTGACATTTTTCCCTGGCCCGGCGGCTGCGTTTCCGCGGTGCACGCTGACGAA
>JBGQHN010000364.1:0-3691 GCA_041497975.1 Planctomycetia bacterium
AGGCTGGCGTACCCGTCGACCAACGACATGGCCCCGGCGGCCAGGGACCAAAGCGCCGCAAACAGCGTCAAGCTCTTGCGCGTACCCCATCGATCCGCCAGCCAGCCCGAGGGAATTTGGAACAACGCGTACCCGACGAAAAAGCTGGACATGACCGAACCCATGCGCCGGTCGTTCAAGTCAAGATCCGTTGCCAACGGTTCGGCCACGACCGACATGAGTTGTCGCTCGAAGTACGCGATGGCGGCGACCAGGCACAAGCTGCCCAACACCAGGTAGCGAACTCTCGTCGGACGCAGTCCGTTTTCTGCTTGCCAGCTCATGCCGCCGCTCAGTTTCAATGACGCCCGCCCAGGCCCCGCGCGATGGGTTAACTCGATTCGGCAATCAAATGAGCTTTGACAAACGCCTCGTCGAGCGTCACGCCCAGGCCCGGCCTGTCTGGCACGCCGATCCAGCCGCCCTCCGCTTGCACCTTCTCATGGGTCAAACGGTGTCGCAGCGGCGAGTCCTCGACGCAATCCTCGAAGATAAACGCGTCCCGACAGGTGCACAGCCAATGCAAGCTGGCCGCGACCGTCAGTGGGCTCGTATAGCAATGATTGCAAAGTCGCGCGCCGCTCTCCTCGACCCGGGCGCGAATGTAGGCCGCGTCGGTAAATCCGTTGCGCGACAGGTCCACCTGGTAGACGTCCAGCGCGTGGCGGTCGATCCAGGGTCGGAAGGCCTCGCGGCCGCATTCTCCCTCGCCGGAAGCAATTGGCACGGGCGATCGGTCTCGCAACCATACATAGCCGTCGATATCGTCTTCGCGCAGCGGCTCCTCGAGCCATTCGATGTTGAACTCGGCAAACGCGTGGGCCCGGCGCAGCGCCGTGCGGGCATCCCAAACGCAGCCGGCGTCGATCAATAGAGTGCCTTCCCCCAAACCCTCGCGCGCGGCGCGCACGAGTTCAATGTCGAGTGATTCGCTTTGCCCCATCGGCTCCCAACCGCACTTGACGGCCTGGTAGCCGGCTTCGCGCCAGCGGCGGGCGATGTCGGCCGTTTCGCGACCGTCGCGGCCAAAGAGAATCGACGCATAGGCCTTGATGCGCGCATGCTGCTTTCCGCCCAGCAGGCGATGAATCGGTTCGCCGTAGTGCTTGCCCTTTAAGTCCCACAGCGCCATGTCGACCGCGGCCATGGCCGCGATTGCCACCGAGGTGCGCCCAAAGTACATCGTGCGGCGGTACATCTTCTGCCATAGACGCTCGGTTTCGAGCGGGTTCTCACCCACGATGATTTCGCGCAAACCGCAGGCGATGTTATGGCTGAACGGAGCGTCGACAATCGCTTTGACCACTTCCGGCGAAGCATCTGCCTCGCCGATTCCCTCCAGGCCCGTGTCGGTCCGCACGCGCACGATGACGGCGTCCTGGCTCGACGCCGTCTTGGCCTCGACGTTCTCGATTCGCAATATCTGGCAAACAACCTGGGTGATTTTCATCGTTTCGTCGCAACGACAAGCGTCGTCAAGCTGGGAAAGGGGGTATCAAACACGTGCGTCACTTCGCGCTTTTCGAGCGCGGCCCGCGACGAGCTTAACACAAGCAGGGCTTGCGGAAAACGGTCCGGCGACGTGCCAAATAGGCGATTCGACGTCTTGCACACCGCATCGCGATGCGGAAAACCAGTCACTAACAAGAAAACTATCGCCGGGCCATCTCAGCGTATTTTGTCGAGCGCTTCGCGCCCCGACATGCCTACGGCAATGCCCAGTTCCTTGGCTTTCGGCGTTACGGCGGTCACTTTCGAATCAGGCATTCCGTCGATGGTGGCCGCCGGAACGATGGCACATGCCTCGCCGGTTCGTTCGAACGTCGCGATGTTGAGATACGGGCAGGCCACGACGCCGTGAGAGCCCTTGACGAGCAGGAGCGTTTGCTCGAGCGGGATTTCATGCCGCTCGAGCCCCCTCCAAAAACCGTCACCAAGCTGCTCCGTTGCCAGCGGCGTCGCGTCGCCGTTGCTTGAAGAATCGGGCGCGGGCGAGATATTGTCGGCCACCGGGGCGTCCGGGATCGTCCGAGCGCAGCCGCCGCCGATACACAAAGCCAGTGCAATGATCCAGCGTCGGTTTATCATGCAACGACCGTTGCTACTTTCATTGCGTCGCTCATTGGCACGCTACGATACCCTGTCGATAGCCAGAAAGCCAGGCAGCTCAAGAAAGTTGCGCTGGCCGATTGGGGAATTCGGGCGCCGGCGTATCGGCTTTCTCGCCGAGTTCTTTAGCCAGCCGGTCGGCAACTGCCTTGAAAGCCCGGGCCTTGCTGCCACCCATGTCGGCCAGCAGTTCGTGGCAGCGCATTACATGCCGCCCCAGCTCCTTGGGATCGAGCTTCTCGATGTCAATCTTCACGAACTTGCCGAGGGGTTCTGGACTCGCGTCGACGAAGTCGAAGTAGCCATCGAGTGACGACGTGGAGAACAGCTTGACGCGAGTCGCGGAGGAGGCGGCGATGAAAAACCGGCATGCGGCAGTCTGCTCGCACGCCTTCTTGACCCAGATGAGACAGCCGAGAAAGGTGCTGTCAATGTAGCCGCAGTGCGTGGCATCAAAAATAACGACGGCAGTCTCGAGGCCAGGCGCGACCGCCGCGCGGAAAGCAAGGCTCTCTTGCATGGTCCCGCGGCCCACGATGCGGACGACGAGCCCATTGGCAATGCGCCCGATTAGGAATTCAGTCGGGATTTCCATCAGTATGGCCCGCCAGTTCAATCCCGCGGCACCGAATCTGGACGTGCCGGCACCGGCACCCCAACGGTAGTCTACTCCACGTGACGGACTTGTGCTAACGGCCGACGCTTATGGACGGTCATTGGAAGGTTGGGCGGCGCCAAGATACCCCTTCTTGAGTTCCACGCCATCCAGAATGCCGCAGGCGTGAAGCCTGACCGCCCCAAGGCGTTCTACGGCTTCCACGACCTGCGGCCGAGCGTTCGCCACCATGAACGCGGCCACGTTGACGCCTGATGCCTTGCAGACGCTCATGCAGCACCGTGACTACCAGACCACCCGGCGCTACATCAACATGGCGCGCCAGTTGAATCCGGCAGTGCAGAACCTGTACGTGCCCACACTGCAAATGGCCCAGGCATAGGGTTGAGAAACTTGTGTCGCTCGCGTCGAGCTAAGCCCGGCTCGCCGGAACTGGCGCCGTCGCATCGACCGTAAAGACACGGATTGAATTCAGAACGCCTTTTGACACTCGGCAGCCGAAGAAGAACCCGAGCTGTTCTATCTCGGGCGTGGTTTGGTCGCCGGCTAGACGCCAATGGTCGCCTATAGCCTTCAGCTTTCTTTTGCTTGGTTTTTGAAAACTTGGACACTTAAACCACATCATGACATACGCCCCGTATTTCGCTCGCAACTGCTCCATGTAGATCGGTAATTGCACTTCCAGACCATGCACAAGATCTTTGGCGTGGGCGTGCTTGAACTCGATGCAGAACGTCTCGATGCCGACATTATGCACATGGCCCTGGAGAGCAAAGTCTAGCCGCCCGACCGCCGTTTGAGCCTCGGGGACAATCTGAACGCCACGCAATTCTGCCCAATCGCGCAGATGCCAGTTAATCAAGGGGTGAATGTCCGTTTCGCGCTTCGGCCGTTTGCCCGTAAGTCGCGCGCCTGAATAACTCTTAT
>JBGQHN010000365.1:0-3688 GCA_041497975.1 Planctomycetia bacterium
AGTCGAATCCGTGGCCCTGGTCACGGGGCTGGACAACACGGGCTCGGATCCCGCGCCCTCGCCGCAACGCGCCGCATTACTGCACGAGTTGCAGACAATCGGCGTGCAGAATCCCAATCAACTGCTCGCCTCCCCTTCCACGTCGCTGGTCCTGGTGCGCGGTTTTCTGCCGCCGGGCGTTCAGAAGGGTGACAAATTTGATCTCGAAGTTCAAGCTCCTTCGCGCAGTGAAACCACCAGCCTGCGCGGCGGATGGTTAATGGAGACGCGCATGACCGAAATGGCCGTCCTGGGCGGCCAGATTCGCGAAGGCCATCCTTGGGCAACCGGCGAAGGCGCCGTGCTCGTCGATCCTTCAGCCAGCGGCGAGAAGGACCGCGCGTTGATGGTTCGCGGACGCGTGCTCGGCGGAGGCACCGCGCTCAAATCGCGGGACATGGGCCTGTTCATTGCGCCGGACGAGAAATCGGTCCGGCTGGCCGCGCAGATCGGCCAGGCCGTCAATCGACGCTTCCACACCTTTACGCGCGGCATCAAACAGGGCGTCGCCAACCCGCGCACCGATGAGCGCATCGATCTCAAGGTTCATCCCCGCTACAAGGACAACATCGCCCGCTACATTCGCGTCGTGCGTTCCATTCCGCTCAAGGAAAGCTCTGGCGAACAGGCGTTGCGGATCGGCCTGTTGGAGCGGCAACTGCTCGACCCGATTACGGCGGCCACGGCCGCCCTGCGGTTGGAGGCGATCGGCCACGATGCCGTCGGCGCGCTAGCCAATGGTGTCGCCTCGAGCGACCCCGAAGCGCGTTTCTACGCGGCGGAAGCCCTGGCTTACCTCGATGAAAGCCAGGCCGCGGCCCCGCTGGCCCGTGCCGCGCGCGAGGAACCCGCGTTTCGGGCCTATGCGCTGGCCGCTCTGAGCACGATCGACGACATAGCGGCCCACGACGAGCTGGTAAGCCTTCTGGAGGTGCCCAGTTCCGAGACGCGTTACGGCGCATTTCGCGCGCTGTGGGCCATGAATTCCAACGATCCGTTGATTCACGGCGAAAACCTGCGCGGACAATTCGGCTATCACACGCTGAACACGGCCGGACCGCCGATGATCCACGTCACGCGCAGCTACCGACCGGAAGTCGTGGTGTTCGGCCACGAACAACGCTTGGAAGCGCCGTTCGTCTTGGAGGCCGGCAAGTCGATCCTCGTCAAGGCGACGACCGGCGACAAGGTCACGGTCAGCAAATTTGTCGTCGGTAAGCCTGACCAGAAACGCGTCGTGTCGACCAAGGTCGACGACATCATCCGCGCCATCGTCGAACTGGGCGGAGCCTATCCCGACGTCGTGCAAGCACTGCAGCAGGCCAAGAGCTGCCACGCGCTGACCGGCCGGTTCGAGGTCGATGCCTTGCCCGACGGCGATCGGCCTTATCGCCACCGTGACGACGCGACGGTTGACAACAGCGAATCGACCAAGGCCGAGGAGCGAATCGTCGTGGCCAATCCGCTGCCCGACCTGTTTTCGACGAGAAAACGCAAATCCACTCGCTAGCACCCGCTTCTTCGACAGTGGGGAGCCGAGCATTTCGCGGCAAAGCAGGCAAAAAGGGCCAGCCCCGAAAGGCAGTTTTTGATAAAATGAAGCGTCTGTGCCGCCTCGAATCGCGCGATTCGGGCGCAGCGTGAACCGCCGCTTCACTAAAAACTGTCCTGCCCATGCTCAAGGCGTTGGAACTTGTCGGCTTCAAAAGCTTTGCCGACAAAACTCGGCTCGAGTTCCCTCGCGGCATTACGGTCGTGGTCGGTCCCAACGGCTCGGGCAAGTCCAACGTCGTCGACGCCATCAAATGGGTCCTTGGCGAGCAGAGCGTCAAGAGCCTGCGCGGCAAGGAAATGGCCGACGTGATCTTCAACGGGTCGGCGACGCGGCGCGCGCTCAATACGGCCGAAACGACGCTGACCTTCGACAATGCCGAGCGCGTGCTGGCCATCGACGCGCCCGAGGTGCACGTTACGCGGCGCGTTTATCGGAGCGGCGAAGGCGAGTATCTCATCAACCGCCAGCCGTGCCGGCTGCGCGACATCCGCGAGCTGTTCGCCGGCACCGGCGTGGCGACCGAAGCCTATAGCGTCATCGAACAGGGCAAGGTCGACATCCTGCTGCAGTCTTCGCCGCGCGAACGGCGGTTGATCTTCGAGGAGGCCGCCGGCATCAGCCGCTTCAAGGCCAAGAAAATCGAAGCGCTCAGACGTTTGGAGCGCGTCGAACAAAACCTGCTGCGGCTGTCTGACATCGTGGACGAGGTCGATAGCCGGTTGCGTGGCGTGCGGCTGCAAGCCAGCAAGGCCCGGCGGTACAAAGAGCATTCGGACCGGCTGCAAGCCCTGCGGACCCAGATCGGACTGGCGGACTGGCGGACTTTGACGTCCAAGCTGGACGCCCTCGACGCGGAGCTTGCCGCGGTTCGCTCGGACATCGCGACGAATCTCGCTCAGGCGGAATCGCTCGAAGCCCAAGCGCTCGCGCTCGAAGGCCAGATCGCCCAGGCCGACGCGGCCACGCGCGCCAGCGAGGGCCGCATCGCTCAATACCGCGAGCGGATCGCGGCCCGCGAGTCGGCCATCGATCACCAGCGCCGCCACTGCCGCGACTTAGAGGAAGAGATCAGCCGCTATCGTCGACAATTGACTTCGATGGGAATGCGGGCTGGCGACGTTCAGCAGCAACTGCACGAAGTGGTCGTGAACCTGGAATCGGCCGACACCGAGCATCGCGAAGTGGCCCGCCGGCTGGCCGAAGAAGAGCGCGGCCTGACGAAGTTGACCGCACAGGTCGACGAGCTGCGGGCGGAAAACGAACAGCGACGAGCCGCGCATCTTGCTCAGTTGCGGGCGGCCTCGGCGTTGAGCAGCCAGATTAGCGCGCTCGAGTCGAGAGTGGCGACGACCCAAGCGATGCGCGAGCGCGGCAGCAAGCGATTGAGCGAGTTGACGGCGGCGCGCGGCGCGCTTGCCGTGGAGGTCGAGTCGTTGCGCGCGTCGCTGGCCACGCTGGCCGCCCAGTGCCAGAATTGCCAATCCGAGCTCGAACAACTGCAAGCGCAACTGGCCGAGAGCCGCCGCCAGGCGGTCAAAGCGCACGAGCAGCTTGCGCAAACGCGCCAGCGACACAGCGGCGCGACCGAGCGGGCCGCGGTGCTCGAGGAGCTCGAACGCCGATCGGAAGGCATCAGCGCCGGCGTCAGACAAGTGCTCGCACAAGCGCAGGAGGCGAACCCGGGACCGTTCGGACGAATTCGCGGACTGGTTGCCGATCTGCTGCACGTGAATTTTGAAACGGCGCCGCTGGTCGAAGTGGCCCTGGGCGACATGGCGCAGTGCCTGGTGGTCGACGGAGGCCGCGAACTGGTGTCGCACCTGTGCGACTCGGCATCGTTGGCCGGCAGGGTAGGATTCATACGCCTTGACGTGCCGCCGTCGAAGACGCATTTGGACGGCGTGGACCTGCACGGCCACGACGGGGTGTTGGGCCGCGCCGACGAGTTTGTCGAGACCGCGCCGGAATTCGCGGTGCTCGCTAAGCGGCTGCTGGGAAAAACGTGGATCGTCGAGAACCTGGCCCGCGCGATTGATTTGTCGGCGTCGGCGGGGCGCGGGCTCTCGTTCATCACGCGAGCCGGTGAGCTCGTGG
>JBGQHN010000366.1:0-3681 GCA_041497975.1 Planctomycetia bacterium
ACGCGCAGCCTGTACGGACTGGACAACCCAACGACCCAGGAATATGGCACGCGATGCTTGCTGGCGCGACGTTTGGTCGAGCAGGGCGTGCGATTCGTGCAGATCTTTCTCAAGACCCAGCCCTGGGATACGCACAATCGCAACGCCGAAAGTCTCAAGGGCCTGTGCGCCATGACCGACCAGCCGAGCGCGGCGCTGGTGCACGACCTCAAGCGCCGCGGTCTGCTGGATTCGACGATCGTCATGTGGACGGGCGAATTCGGTCGCTTGCCCATCTCACAGGGAGCCGATGGGCGAGACCACAATCGCCGCGGATTCTCGCTGTGGTTGGCCGGCGGCGGATTCAAGGGCGGCTACGTGCACGGCGCGACCGATGATTTCGCGTACGAAGCGGTCAAAGACGTCGTCACGGTCCACGATCTGCACGCTTCGCTGCTGCAGGCGCTGGGACTCGACCACCGGCGGCTGGCCCATCCTCACGAAGGCCGTCTCACGAGTCTCACCGATGCCGAAGTAACGAAAGCCAAGGTCGTTGACGCGCTGTTCGCCTGAAGACGATTCGTTCAGATGAAATCGGCGCCGTCGCCAAGGCCCAGCGCCAGCTCGACCAGTTGGGCGTCGTCGCTCATCAGGTCGTCAACCGCGCCATCTGCCCAAAGCCACTGGGTCGTGACATCGTCGGCACTCTCGTCATCTTCGTCCGCCTGGCTAGATGCCCCACTGACCGCAGGCGCGGCGACGGGGGATTGCTGCGTCGAGCCGCCCGCGACGGCCGTCATGGCCAGGCCCGAGGCGACTGCGCCAGCCGAGCCGTCTTCGCCCGAGCCGCTTGCCGAGCCAGGAGCGGAACCAGGGTTCGGAGGCATGTAGAAAGGCCAGTCAGACAGCGCGATGTTGCTCTTGACGATGATCTGGGTAGTGAAAACGAACGGCAACCCCGGGAAGACCGTCGTATCAAAGCTGCGGTCGTAGGTCATCTCGATGAAAAACGCCCGCGCGCCGGTGGCGGGCGTCGACGCCGTGGCCAGATAGTTTCCGCCACCCATATCCGTCAGCACCGAATCCGTCCATGTGATGCCCGTATAGCCGAATCGAAAGTCCCTGGCCGAGCTGTTAAGCGCCTGCCACATCTTCACGCCATTCGTGGCCGGCGCGGTTGTGGTGTGCAGGAGTATCGACCCGTCCGCCAGCACCGACCAGGTATATTGCGGCAGCGGACGGTTGTTCAGCACCGCGTCATAAAACGTCTTGGTACTCGTCACCGCGCTTGGGGTATTCGTGCCGGGGGCCGGGCTCAGGTTGTGGCCGGCACTGGGAACGTAGCGCAAGTAATTCTGAGTACCCGGCAAATCGCTGAAGTAGTACTCGGACGAATCGGAAACGAAGTACTCATCGCCCGAACCATTAACAAGCAGCTTGGGCATGTTGTCGAAACGGCCGTTGTTCAAATAGCTGTAGGGGTCGACGATGCGGCCGAGTTCCCGCTGCTCGGCGGTGAGCACTTCCTCCGGGATGTTGAAGGCCACGTAATCCCCAATCGGATCGGAAAAACCGTCGATCGTGTGGACGGTGTTCCCCGTGTAGTAGGCGTGGTGATGCATCATCTGCTCATCCATGTTGAGCACGTCAATCACCTGGGGGATGATCGCCTTGACGCGCGAGTCGACCGCGGCGGTGAGCCAGGTCGTCCAGCCGCGCTTCGAGGCGCCGGTGACAAGGAAATCGTTGATGTGCGTGCCTTTCACCGCCGGCTTTTCCACCTGGTTGACCGCAGCGTCCATGGCGGCCTTGGCGCTTTTGACCATGGCCACCAGCAGCGGCCAGGTCTCGTTGCCAGGCTCGCCCAGGTGGTCCATGTACTTGTCGAACGTGTACGAGATGATTTCGTCTTCCGACCGGCTGATCGACTCGTCGGTGAACATCAACGGTTCGCTAGGCACGGTGCGCAAGCGAACCGTCACGCTGTGCGTCGCCAGAGCGATATCGCGCATGTTGGTATCCGGCGAGCTGGGTATCGTCGCGAACGTGCCGCCAGGAGTGGTCTGATTATTGCCGCTGGTGATAAAAAGCATCGCGGTCGTGCTGATTGCGCCGTCCGGCACCACGAGTTCGACCCAATGCCGCCAAAGCGGCTTGTCGACGTCGGCGCTGCTGCGCCAGGTTTGGCTGTTCATGTCCAGCGCGTAAAACTTGTAGCCGGTAAATGTGGTGCCGCTGTCGTAGGCCACGGTGTATCCGTACGTCGGATCGACCGCGTTCACGTAATCCGCCAGCGCGCTGGAGCCGATGGTGTCGATCTGGAGCGACTGCAGGGGACTCGTGCCTTCGTTGCCCGCCGAGTCCGTCACGCGCGCTCGTAGCTGAACAACGTAAGCTACGCCAGATAGATCGGCGGGCAAAGCGGGAGTCAGTTGGAACGTAGACTTAGTGTTCAAGAGTGTCGTCACCGTGCGCGCCAATTCGCCCGAGTCCGCGAAGTCGCCGTCGTTGTTGATGTCGACGTCAAGATTGGCCGTCGATCCCGCGGTGCTGGTAATGGTGACGTGCGGGGTCTTGTCGTCCGTGAAGGGAACCATCGTCGAAACGGTGACGCTGGGCGCCACGGTGTCGATGTTGATGGTCAGCACGCTGGAGGTGGCGGAATTGCCGGCCCCGTCGATGGCAATCGCCTTGATCTGGTGCGAGCCATCGCTCTGCGCCGGCAAGGTAAACTGGATGGTTGGACTGGCCGTGCCCTGGTCCACTTGCACGTTATCGACCAGCAACCTCACCAGCGAGCCCGACTCGGCCGTCACGTCAATGCGGGGAGCGCTCAGCCTGGTGAGATTGTCCGTGCTGTTGCTGCCGGTGTCATCGAGCGTGATCAAGTCGGGCAGCGAAGGGGTGGCGATGGATCGCTTCAGCGTGAAGGCAACGTGGACCGCCGCGCTTAAGCCTTCGGAATCGACCGCCTGCAGGTGCACCACGTAGTTTCCATCGGCCAAAGGACTGCCGTTCATGCCGTCCAGAAAGGCCGCGCTGAGCGTAAAGTCGCCGCCGACTTGCACGAGCCCAAGCGCATCGGTCGTGACCGGCCCCGAGTTCAATCCAGCCTTGAAGCTGACGATCGTGTTAGCGCCGGTAAGGTTGCCCCCGATGATCTGGTTGATCGTGATGCCGTCGTTGTTCGGAACTCCGTCCGGGCCCGAATCGACGGCCAGGTCGGCCGTAAGCACGGGCGGCGAGATGGCCGGCGGGCTGACATACTTCACGACCGTCTGGGAATTGGTGGCATTGTTTCGCGAAATCCCCTCGTCGATGGCGTTCACCCGGCCATCGCGGTTGAAGTCGTAAAGATTCGTGCTCGGGATGTTGTCCCCGATGACGGCCGGATGATTGCGGGCGCCGCCTTCATCGATCGCGTTGACCGTGGAGTTGATCACGGTATCGCCGGCACCCGTATTGCCGATCGCATTGCCGAAGTAGAACACGTCGCTCTTGTCCAGGCCGGTGTTGACGTTGGCCGCCACGGTCACCCGAAGCCACTTGCCGGATATCAGGCCGTCAGTCCATAAAATTTCGACGCGGTCGGCGCCGTTGGTGCCGCCGCTGGCGAGCACCGTCACGGCCACGGGGTCGGCAGCCGGTAGCCAGGAACTGGGCGAGTTGTTGTTGCCGACGCGAAACGTAAAATCGCTCGTG
>JBGQHN010000367.1:0-3671 GCA_041497975.1 Planctomycetia bacterium
CACTTCCGACGACGTTTAATCGTTCCAGCAATTTTTCGAAACCTTTGTCGCGTAGAAACTCGGGCGTGACCTCGCATACGACGGCGTCGAGGCGTTCGTCCACGGCCGCCGACATCTTTCGCGCGCGGACCGACGACTGCGTTGTTTCGCGGTCCGCCGCGGCCCCCAGCGCCGGCGCGGTGGCGGGAACCGCGCCAGCCGGTGATTTAAGACGCATCGCCCCAGCGGGCTTTTCCAAGCGCGCTTCGCCTTGAGCACTTGAGGCAGCCCGGTAGGCATCTTGCTCGTTGTCCATCGCCACAGCGCCTTGCGGCCGGGAACCGTCCGCCTCGCCGGGAGCATCGCGACGCGCGGCGGTCTTGGGCGCGTCTTTTGGCGCCTGCGCGACTTCTCGCTGGGCCTCTCGCTCGTCGGAATTGAAGAGCAAAATCATGAGAGCCGCCGCCAGGGCCAAGGCCGGCCACGCCAGCCGCCGCCAACCGGCGCCGCGCAGCCACCAGGTGGCGATCGATTGCCCTGGCCTGACCTCGGGTGCCGGCGAAGGCTGGCTGTCGCCGCCCAATACGGTCCGCTCGGCGCGGCGCACGACGGCGGTTGCCAAGTCCTGATCCAACTTGTGCCGCGGCAACGACCGAATACTGCTACCGAGCCAGCGCAAGTCGTCGTGAAGCTGCCGCAGCTCGGGACTTTCCTCGAGCCATTTTTCGACTTGGGCGCGCTCGTCCGGCGCAAGCTCGCCGTCCAAATAGGCGCTGATCAGTTCTTCGCGACGTTCAGGAATCATGGCATCTTGGCCGTGTTCTGCCCTTGCACTGGCGACACGCCAGTGCCACCCACAAGGTCTCATTTAAGCGTAGTCGCACCACTACGTTGTTTCCTCTTGAAAAATTCCTTTAAGCTGATCGCGCAGTTGCAAGCGTGCGCGGTGCAACCGGCTGCGAATCGTGCCGATCGGCAAGTCCAGTATCTCGGCAATTTGTTCGTACGCACAACCATCCACTTCCCGCAGAATCAGAATCGACCGATGCTCTTCGCTCAGCGTTGCCAGGGCCGCTTGAACCTGGGCGGCGCGTTCCTCTTGCTCCAGCTTGGCGCCCGGCGCCGCACCAGGGTCGACCGGCTCGTGGCCCAGCGCGTCGCGAGCGTGGTCGACCGACACGGCCGGCTTTTCGCGCCGGCGACGGCTGATCGCCAGGTTCATGCCGATCCGGTAGAGCCAGGTGTAAAAGCCGCTTGCGCGTTCGAAGCTCTCAAGTTTCACATAAGCCTGAACGAACGCTTCTTGCACCGCGTCTCGGGCCGTATCGGTCGATTGAAGCACGTGCACCAGTGTGTTGTACAACCGGTCCTGGTATCGGGTGACCAATTGCCCGAATGCCGCCGAGTCACCCGCGATGGCCTCGTCGATAAGCTGGGCGTCGTCTTTCACAACCGCTCCACCATTTGGACGCCAAAAGGGAAGCCAAAGTTCCGCCGGGGTCCGAAGTGTGTCGCCGGCTCCAGAGGCAAAACGGGCCGACAGCCAACAAAGCCATTGGCATTGTTGGCCTCATGCCCGCACTTGTCAAACCTCGCTAGTCGCATGTCAGGACACGGTTTGCGCAAATCAGGCGCTCAAGATCCAGCCAGGGCCGCCCCAACCGGCCACACGGAATCGCGGGGCCGACGCACCAGCAAGTAAACCCACAAAAGTATCCCGCCGACAAACACGGCAATGCTGATGTTTTGCGAAATGCTCATGCCCGTGTTGAACACACTGGCTTCATCGACGCGGATCACTTCCAAGAGAAATCGTGACACCGGGTGGATTGTCAGCAGCAGGGCCGTCAATTCGCCGTCGTACCGCTTGTAGGGTTCATAAACCAGCAGCAGCAAGCACAGCAGCAGTGCGTCGATCAAGCTATAAAGCTGCGTGGGATGCACCGGCCGGCTGCGCGGCGGCGCGCCCGTCACCGCCCAGGTGGCTTCGCGCGGCTCTTGCGCCACACGGATCGAGACCTCCGTGCCGTCTCCATAAATCTTCAAGAGCTGCAGTTGAGCGTCTTCGACGCTGTGCACTGACCGGCCGTTGATTTCGGTCACTTGCTGGCCGCTCAGCAATCCGTGGCTTGCGGCCTGCGATCCAGGCTCGACTTGGGCAATGACCGGCGCATCGCCCGGCGACCCGGCGAAAATCAAACCGTGAAGGTACAGCTCTCCTCGTTGCATCTGGTCGATAAACACCGGGCTGCCCTCCGGAAACCGCACGGCCCACGGCAGGTCGCTGAGGCCGCCGTAGCAGCAGCCATTGAGAAAGCAGCCAATCCGTCCCAGTCCAATGCCCAGCGCCACGCTGGGCGCGATCACATCGGCAAACGCCAGGCCCGGCAGCCGGTGTCGACGGATGAACAGCAACAGGCCCAGGCCGCCGGCCAACATGGAGCCGTAAACCACCAGACCGCCTTGCGTGAGGTTGACGACGGCCAGCAGCGTCTCACCCGGCGTTGGCCGTTGAAACTTGGGCCAGTATTCGATGATGTAAAACAACCTCGCGCCCGAGATGCCAAAGAACAGCATCCACACGGCCAGCGACAAGATAATTTCCGGATCCAGGCCGACGCGTCGCGCGCGATAGGCTGCCAGGGCCACGGCAGAGGCGATCGCCACGAACAACATCACGCCAAAGCCCCAGATCGGCAGCCCCTCGGCTCCGACGAGAATCGGCAACACGAAGGCGATCACGACTCCCATCGCGGCCAACAACAGCGCCTGGCTGCGGGTTTCGCTTCGCCAGCCGTATTGCTTCCAGGACCATGCCAGCAGCACCGCGGACGCGATGGCCCAGATGCCCAACAACCAGCGGAACTCGATCACGCAAATCGTTTGATACATTTGTACGATCCTCGGCGACGGGCGGGGGACAGTCTAACCAATCAACCTAACCAATCAACTCGTTGTCGATCAGCCGCGTCGCTCCCACGCGCGCCGCGACCAGCGCCACGGTGGGACGATCGACCAACACCACCGGATGGAGTGTCTCGGGATCGGCCAACGCGACATAATCCACTTGCAGATCCCGCGCGCGGAGCGTCTGGTGCATGGCCGCCATGATGGCCGCGGCGTCGCGCGTGCCCTCGCGCACCAACCGGGCGGCAAGTCGCAAGCTCTCCGCAATCGCCAGGGCCCGCCGGCGCTCGTCGTTTGAGAGGTAGCGGTTGCGCGAGCTCAGCGCCAGGCCATCCGCTTCGCGGACCGTCGGGCAGACCTCGATGTGAATCGGCAAGTCAAGATCCGCGACCATGCGGCGCACGACCAGCGACTGTTGATAATCCTTGCGGCCAAAGTAGGCGCGGTCCGGCGTGACAAGGTTGAACAGCTTCAGCACAACCGTAGCCACGCCCCGAAAATGCCCGGGCCGAAATTGACCCTCGAGCGGCAGCGCCGGGCCCCCGACCTCCACGTAAGTGGCATGATCGCTGGGGTACATGAATTCGCTCGATGGCGCGAACACGATGTCCGCCCCATGTCCGCCGAGCAGTTCCCAATCCGCGGAGAGCGTGCGCGGATAACGGGCAAAATCCTCGCCCGGGGCGAATTGGGCCGGATTGACGAAAACGCTGACGATCGTCAGATCGCATTCACGGCTGGCGGCGTCGACCAGGCTCACGTGGCCCGCGTGCAACGCCCCCATC
>JBGQHN010000368.1:0-3638 GCA_041497975.1 Planctomycetia bacterium
CGCCAGTTGCAAGCCAGCCAGCGTACCGGGCACTCCAGCCGCCAACCAACCGTGCCTGTTGACCGCGCCTCGAACATGGCCATCGGCATCCAACGGGAACAGGTCGTCGCGCGCGGCCGCCGGGGCCGCGGAATTGAAATCCACCGCCGCAACCTTGCCATCGGGCCAGCCGACGACCATGTGGCCACCATATCCGCCGATCCCACACATCGGCAGCGCGACGACGCCGGCCACCAGGGCGGCGGCCACGGCGGCATCGACGGCGTTACCGCCCTCGGCCAACACGCGCATGCCGGCCTCGGCTCCTTCAGCATGTCCGATGACCAGGCCGCCCGACTCCTTGACACCCTCCACGCCGAGCGCCGCCCTCGCATAAACTATGCAGCCAGTCGCGCCGCTGGCTTCAAGAAATTGTCGACGCGACACGTGTAGCGGCGTACGGTTCATGTTCGAAGAAGGGAACATTCGGGTGGTGTCAGGTGTAGACTGCCCCTGCAACTATATTTCCACCAGCATGCGCATCGGTTCTTCGATAACGTCCTTGACGCGCTTCAAAAACGTCACCGCCCCCTGACCGTCGACGATGCGGTGGTCGTAGGTCAACGCCACGTACATCATCGGTCGAATCACAACCTGACCTTCGCGGGCCACGGGCCGGTCTTGCACGACATGCAGGCCGAGGATGCCGCTCTGGGGCGGATTGACGATCGGCGTGGAGAGCATCGAGCCATACACGCCGCCGTTGGAAATCGTGAACGTCCCGCCTTGCAGCTCTTCGAGCTGCAAGCTGTTCTCGCGGGCTCGATGGGCCAGATCGGCGATCGCCAGCTCGATTTCGGCAAAACTCATGCGATCGGCGTCGCGCAGCACCGGCACGACCAGACCTTTACCTCCGCCCACGGCAATGCCGATGTCGAAGTAATTGTGATACACGATGTCGTGGCCGCGAACTTCGGCATTCACCTGCGGAACCAGCTTCAAGGCGTCGACGGCCGCCTTGACGAAGAACGACATGAAACCAAGCTTCACGCCGTAACGATCGAAAAACACCTGCTTGTGCTCATTGCGCAAGGCGATCACCGCCGACATGTCGATTTCGTTGAACGTCGTGAGCAGCGCCGCCTGGTGCTGTGCCTCGACCAACCGCTCGGCGATTCGCCGGCGGATCGGGCTCATCGGCACAACCTCTTCCTGACGCACCCCGCGCGCCACTGGGGCGATCGCGGGCGACGAGCTCGGTTTTTCCACCTCACGCGGACGCGAAATCGGTCGCCGGTCCTCGCGGCTGACCACCAGCCCACGCTCGGCATCGACCGGGGGTCGCGGCGCGGCTTGCGGACGTTCCGGCGCGGGCACGGTCAGCTTGCGCGCCTCGCTGGATTTTGCCGCGGTCTCCGACTTCGGCTTGGCGGTTCGAATTTCCTGGGCGGCCTGCGACTTTGCGGCCGCCGCCGCGTCGAGCTCGCTCTTGGCGGCCACGGCTCCCGAGCCGTTGCCCGAGGGCTCGATATACCCAATGACCTCTCCCACGGCGGCCGTCTCGCCCGTGCGCTTGAGCACTTTCGAAATCGTGCCTGACACCGGGGCCGAGATTTCGACGGTGGCCTTGTCGGTTTCGATCTCGACCAGGTTTTCGTCCTTCTCCGCGGCCTGGCCCTCGCCTTTGAGCCACTGTCCGATCTGGACCTCGGTGATCGATTCGCCCACGGCCGGCACTTTTAGTTCGACAGCCATATCGGCGTCTTCCCCCCGGTGGAAACTCGTCCTTGTGTGGTGATTTGCTGGGCGCTAAATGCAGCCATAGGCCTGCATCAGCAGCTCTTTCTGTTCCATCTTGTGGCTGCTGGCCGAGCCCGTCGCCGGGCTGGGCGACGCGCGGCGATAGATGCCCGAAAACGGCAACCGATCGAACAACTCGCCGCCGAAGCGGGCCAGCAGGAACCGCCACGCGCCCATGTTTTCCGGCTCTTCTTGGATCCAGTATACGGGCGTTCCATCCTTGTATCGAGCCAGCGCCGCCTTGAGCCGCTCCATTGGAAGCGGATAGAGTTGCTCCATGCGCACGATGGCCACGTCTTGCCGGCCCAGCTCCTCGCGCTCGGCTGCGAGCTCGTAATACAGTTTGCCCGAGCAAACTAGCACACCTTCCACGCTCGGTCGATCTTTCATCACGTCGGGAATTACTTTTTCAAAGCGACCCACGGCCAACTGGTCGAGGCTCGAAACGGATTTCGGGTGTCGCAGCAAGCTTTTGGGAGTCATCACGACCAGGGGTTTGCGCCACGGTCGCAACACCTGACGACGCAAAACGTGAAAGTATTGCGCGGGCGTGGACGGAACGACGACCTGCAGGTTGCAATCGGCCGACAGTGCCAGGAACCGTTCGAGCCGCGCCGACGAATGCTCCGGACCCATGCCCTCGAAGCCGTGCGGCAAAAGCAGCACCAACCCGCTCAGCCGCTGCCATTTCGTTTCGGCGCTGGCGATGAACTGATCGATGATCACTTGCCCCGCGTTGACGAAGTCGCCGAATTGCGCTTCCCACACCACCAGTCCATTCGGGCAGTCGAGACTGTAGCCATATTCGAAGCCCAACACGCCGGCTTCGGACAGCGGGCTATTAATGATTTCGACTGGCGCCTGGCCCTTGGAAACGTGAGCCAGGGGCAGATACCGATGGCCGTCCAAATAGTCGTGCAGCACGGCGTGGCGCTGGCTGAACGTGCCGCGCGTGCTGTCCTGGCCGCTGAGGCGGATGCGATAGCCCGCGTCGGCCAGGCTGGCAAAGGCCAAGGCCTCTCCGGCGGCCCAGTCCAGCGGACGCTCGCCGCGGGCCATCTCGCGCCGCGATTCGAGAAACCGCTCGATTTTCGGATGCGGGCGAAAATCGGCCGGCAGCTTCGTTTGGGCTTCCAGCAGTTCCGCCAGCCGCGCGCGTTCCACCGCGGTCTCGATTTCCTTCACGTCGGCGTCGCGCCCGCCGACGTAGCCCTTCCAGACCCCGGGGTGGGCCTGCGGCCGAGCGACATAGTCGTCGCTGCGCGCCACGGACAATTCCTGGTCGAGCTGCCTGGTTTCCTCGCGCGCGATATGATCGGCTTCTTCGCGCGTGATTTCGCCAAATTCGAGCAGCCGGTCGAGGTAACTGTCGCGGACGCTCTTGCGCTTTTCGATCGCGCGGTACAGCACCGGATGGGTAAAGGCCGGCTCGTCGCTTTCGTTGTGGCCGCGCCGCCGATAGCAATACATGTCGATCACGACGTCGCGCTTGAACGTCTTGCGAAAATCCATTGACAGCCGTACCACAAAGGCCACGGCTTCGGGATCTTCGCCGTTGACGTGAAAGATCGGGATTTGCAGCATCTTGGCCACGTCGGTCGCATACACGCTCGAGCGTCCCTCGGAGGGCGACGTGATGAAGCCGATCTGATTGTTGACGACGACGTGGAGCGTGCCGCCGGTCGTGTAGCCCGCTAGCTGGCTGAGATTGAACGTCTCCTGCACGATCCCCTCGCCGGCAAACGCCGCGTCGCCGTGGATCAAAAGCGTCATGATCCTGTCGCGACTGAGGTCGCCCACGCGATCCTGCTTGGCTCGCACGCGGCCGATGGCCACGGGATCGACGTATTCCAAGTGGC
>JBGQHN010000369.1:0-3629 GCA_041497975.1 Planctomycetia bacterium
CAGCATCGCCAGCGGATTGGCGGCCCGCTCCATCACGCGCGTCATCATGTCGACCGACGACGAAGAGATCGCCGACGTGGCCCGGCAATACGGCGCCGAAGTGCCGTTCATGCGTCCGGCCGAGCTGGCCGGGGACGACACGCCCGACTTTCCGCTGTTCGATCATGCGATCCGCTGGCTGGCCGACCAGGAAAACTACACTCCGCAAATCGTGGTGCAATTGCGGCCAACGACGCCGCTAAGACCCCGCGGAATGCTCGATGAAGCCGTGCGGATTCTGCAATCCGACCCACGGGCCGATTGCGTGCGCGGCGTAACGGTCCCCAAGCAGACTCCGTACAAGATGTGGCGCGACGGCGAAGACGGCTGCCTGCTGCCGCTGATGGAGACGAGCTTTCCAGAGCCCTACAATATGCCGCGGCAAAAACTGCCGGCCGCTTATTGGCAGACCGGCCACGTGGACGTGATTCGCACGAACACGATCGTCGAGGCTCGCTCGTTGACGGGCTCTCGCGTGCGGCCGATCATGATCGACCTCAACTATTGCGTCGACATCGACACGCTGGTCGATTTCGATCTGGCCGAACGAGCCATCGAACAAAAACAGCTCGACATCGACGTCCCGCGGCCGACGTCGCAAGCCCCTTTGCGGGGCTGGCCCAAGCCAATCGAGCTGGTGGTGTTCGACTTCGACGGCGTGTTCACCGATAATCGCGTGTTCGTGCTCGAAGACGGTCGCGAGGCGGCGGTGTGCAATCGCGGTGACGGCATGGGCCTGTCGCTGCTGCGCGCCGCGGGCTTGCCGATGGTGGTGTTATCCACGGAAGTCAATCCCGTCGTCGACGCTCGCTGTCGCAAGCTCCGGCTGGAGTGCAAGCACGGACTGGAAGACAAGCGCGCCGCGCTCGAAGCGTTGGCCCGCGAGAAAAAAGTGGACCTGAAGCGCGTCGTCTACGTTGGCAACGACGTGAACGACCTGGGCTGCATGGAGGCGGCCGGTTTTGCGGTCGTTGTGGCCGATGCCCACCCATCGGCGCTGGCCAAGGCCGACTTCGTGCTGTCGCGCGGAGGCGGAGCCGGGGCCGTGCGGGAATTGTGTGACCTACTCTTGCAACAAATGAGGTAACTCGGATCATGGCGCGAGTCGTGAAACTTAACGGCCGACCAACCGGCGACGGCTATCCCAACTATGTCATCGCCGAGATCGGCATCAACCACAACGGCAGCCTCGAAATCGCCAAGAAGCTGATCGACGTCGCCAAGTCGAGCGGCTGCGACGCCGTCAAGTTCCAAAAGCGAACGCCCGAAAAGTGCGTGCCTGCCGAGATGCGGGACAAGATGCGCGAGACCCCCTGGGGATACATCTCGTATCTCGAGTATCGCTACAAGGTCGAGTTCGGATTGGAGGAATTCCAGCAGATCGACAATTACTGCCGGGCGCAAAAGATCGACTGGTTCGTATCCTGCTGGGATCCGGATTCCGTGGCCTTTATGCGCCAATTCCGCACGCCCTGCATCAAGATTCCCTCCGCCTCGCTCACGGATCGCGAACTGCTCGAGTCGATCCGCGACGCCGGAGTGCCGATCATGCTTTCGACCGGCATGTCGAACATGGACCAGATCAAGGCCGCCGTGGCGTTGCTGGGCATCGAGAATCTGCTGTTGGCCCACGCCACCAGCACGTATCCTTGCGCCAAGGAAGAATTGAATCTGCGGATGATCACCACCCTGCGTGAAATGTTCGACTGCCCGATCGGCTACTCGGGTCACGAGGTGGGGCTGGCCACGACGCTGGCCGCCGTCGCGCTGGGGGCGTGCTTCGTCGAACGGCACATCACGCTCGACCGGGCGATGTGGGGCAGCGACCAGGCCGCCTCGATTGAGCCGGGCGGTCTCAAGCGCTTGGTCAAGGATATTCGCAACGTGGAGGTCGCGTTGGGCGACGGCAAAAAACAGGTGTATCCCAGCGAGGTCGTGGCCGCCAGCCGGCTGCGGCTCAAAGACACACTCATGAACAGTTGACACGTTTGGGTGATTAGGTGCGGCGCGACTGGTCTACGCTGTTCACTGATTTCGCGAGGTCCTGGTGAATTCGGCATTTTGGAATCGCAAGCGCGTGCTCGTAACCGGCGGGTGCGGATTTGTCGGACGTTGGGTTGCGCGCGCTCTGGGCACCGCGCAGGTCGACTTGCATGTTCTCGACCTGGCGCCCTCGGCTCACCTCGAGCAAAAGCACACGTTTCACCGCACCGACCTGCGAAACCTTGCCGCCACCAGCGAATTGATCGGCAGCCTCAAACCCGCGGCCATTATTCATCTGGCCGGACAGCCGGGCGTCGCCTCTTCGCACGAAAACCCCGTGGGGGCCTACGAAGCCAACGTGCTGGCCACCTTCAACGTCTTGGAAGCCTGCCGCCAACGCCCCGGCGTCGAAGCCGTCGTTGCCGTGTCGAGCAATCATGTGTACGGCGATCAACATCACCTGCCCACGCCTGAAGACGCTCCGCTGTGCGGGCTGGGCATGTATGCGGCCTCGAAACTGGCCGGCGACGTGCTGGCCCGCGCCTATGGCAAGACGTACGGCGTGCCGGTGGGAATTGCCCGGATGACCAACTCCTATGGCGGCGACGATCACCACCTGGCGCACATCATCACGGCCACGATCCTCTCGGCGCTCAAGAACGAAAAGCCCGTCATCAAGCAAAGCGGGCGCGACCGCAAGGGCTATCTGTACATCAAGGACACCGCCGAGGGGCTGTTGGCGGTGGCCGAAGGCGTCGCGGGTTCGAAAGAATTGCGCGGCGAGGCGTTCAACCTGGTCCCCAACGACGCCGTCACGGTCATTGACCTGGTGCGCACGGTGCTGGCAGCGGCCGGCGTGAAACTCGAACCTGAAATTCTCAATCCCGACGCCCCCTACGAAGAAGAACATCTGGACAACGGCAAGGCCCGGCGACTTCTCGGCTGGACCCCGCAGTACGATCTCGCCGCGGGTTTGCGCGAAACGATCGCCTGGTTTTCCGAATCGCCCCGTTCCCCGCTGCGCGGCGGAGCCAGCACCGGGCACTAACGAGCGCAGCGACCCGTCTCACAATCCCACGTCACGCATGACCGCCCAGGCAACTTCGAGCCCGCCCACTTCCGCCATCCAGTTCCGCGGCTACACGCTGCCGTTGGAACAGGTGCCGTGCGATTTTTGCGGTGGTACCGAGTTTTTTCCGTTTTGGGACCGGATGCGCCACGGCCTCAATTTGCCGACCGTGTTCTGCAAGAATTGCGGGCTGTGCATGACCAATCCCCGCCCGACTGCCCAAGCCAACAGTTTGTTCTACGCGCAGCTTTACAATCGGTTTCACAAGCGCGAGGCGCCGCTCAAGTCGGACAGCCCTTACGTGCTCAAGAGCCGATCGCTCGCGCGGCCCCGCGTCGACTGCCTTTCGCGGTTCCTCGATCCGCGGCAGCGGTTTTCGGTGTTCGAAATCGGAGCCGGCGTGGGCCAATTTCAAGTTGCTGCCCGCGAGCGCACGCTGTGGCAGGTAAGCGGTCTCGAACCGGGCAACGAACAGGCCGCTCTGTGCCAGGCACTGGGGTTGGAAGTCACGCACGCATTTTTTCAATCGATGCCCATC
>JBGQHN010000370.1:0-3618 GCA_041497975.1 Planctomycetia bacterium
CTGTCGTACGGCGGCAAGACGGCGATGCGCGTGCCGGCGCTGGTCGAGCGTTATTGCCTTTCGATTTGCTCGGCCGACTTCAACGAATGGATTTGGAAAAACGCCTCCACGCGCGCTTCGTACAGCTACGTGACGACGGGCGAGTACGAGATTTTCGAGTTCGACCTGGGCAACACGTACAACTACGCGGAGATGGCGGCCCTGATTGCCCCGCGGCCCTTCATGGTCGAACGGGGCCACCGCGACGGCGTCGGGCCCGACACCTGGGTTTCCTACGAGTTCGCAAAAATCCGCCTGCTGTACGCCGACCTGAAAATCCCCGAGCGGACCGCCATCGAGTATTTCGATGGACCGCATACGATTCACGGCGTCGGCACCTTCGATTTCCTGCACAAGCACCTCGGCTGGCCGGCCCAATTGAACCGCTGACCCAACGACACGGCCCCAGGCGCGCTTGTCAGGTCAGTGCCCGCATTTCATAATTGAATGCTGGCCTGCCCGGTTTGCGACCGCGCTGGCACCTGGCGAGCGCGCAGCAAGGGCGGGCCCCTGCCCCGACGAGGCCGATTCGCCAACTTGTGACCCCCCTCGGCTGCCAGGCGGAACACGTTTTCCTAGAGTGAGATCGATGTCGGACGCGATTCGTCCTGTGGCCGAAACCCCGCTCGACGCCGACTTGTCGGGACGACAGTTGGCCGGCTATCGGCTGTTGCGCAGGCTGGGCCGAGGCGCCATGGCCGAAGTTTATCTGGCCGACCAGATCTCGCTGGGCCGCCAGGTCGCGTTCAAGGTCCTGCGAAGCACGCTGTCGGCCGACGCCACGTACGTCGACCGCTTTCATCTCGAAGCCCGCGCGGCCGCGCAGTTGGTCCATGCCAACATCGTGCAAATTTACGAAGTGGGCTGCGTCGACGGCGTGCACTTCATCGCTCAAGAATACGTGCAGGGACTGAATCTCGCCGAACTGCTGGCCCGCCGCGGCAGCCCAGATCTGGCCAAAGCCTTGGGCATCATTCGCCAGGTCGCCAAGGCCCTGCACAAGGCGGCCGAGCAAGGCATCGTGCACCGCGACATCAAGCCCGAGAACATCATGCTGGCCGCCAGCGGCGAAGTGAAGGTGGCCGACTTTGGACTGGCGCGGCTCTATAGCCGAGACGATGCGGCCAACCTGACCCAGGTCGGCATCACGATGGGCACTCCGCTGTACATGAGCCCCGAGCAGGTCGAGGGCAAGGCCCTGGACCCGCGCAGCGATATTTATGCCCTGGGCGTCACCTGCTATCAAATGTTCACCGGCGAGCCGCCGTTCCGCGGCGAGACGGCGCTGAGCATCGCGGTGCAGCACCTGCACACGCCGCCCGAGCGGCTGGAAAACATCCGCCCCGACTTGCCCGCGGCCGTCTGCCGCATCGTGCACAAGATGCTGGCCAAGGATCCCGACGATCGCTACGCCACGCCGCGAGAACTGCTGCGCGAGCTGCGGACCGTTTCGATCGAATTGCTCCACGACGATCCGGGCGAAGAATTCGAAGGCTGGGGTGGCGACGACTTGCCCAGCAACGTCGAGGCCCGCCGCCAGGCCACCCAGCGGCTGGCCGTAGCCATGAAAACCACGTCCATACCCACGCTGCGCCGGGCCAGCCTGGCGCGTTGGGTTTTGCTGACCATTGGATGCTTCGTGGTTGGCACGGCCGGGGCCTGGGCGGTGCGCGAGCGGCCGCTGATTACGCCGTCGGCCGAGGACGACGAGACCATACCGCGTCAGGACACGGCCGAAGCGCAATGGCTCTACGCCTTCATTCGCAACACCGAGGCCGGTTGGAAGAGCGTGCCCTTCTATTTCCCCGACGACAAGTCGTACTCGCGCCGCGCGAAGCAAAGCCTGGCCCTGCTCTACCTGCAGGACTATGACTACAAGCGGGCCATGGAGATCTTCGACGAGTTTGCCCAGTACAACGATGCCGAAGTGCAGTTCAAGGTCTTTGGGCTGGCCGGCCAGGCGATCGTGCTCAATCGCCGCCGAGAGTACGGCGAATCGGCCGAGAAGCTGGTGCTGCTCTGGCCGCTGCGCGATAAGTTGGAAGGCGAAATGCGGTACCTGATCGAAACCATGCTCAGCCAGACGCGGCCCACGCGCAGCGACCCTAAGTCGCTGCGTCGCTGGCGCGAATGGTTCCGCGCGTCGCCGGCCAGCGAGCCGTTGAAAAATGGGACCGGCTCCGAACCAGATCGAACGAAACGGTGAAAACCATGCCCGCGAGGTGCCTGTCCCAATTTTTCAAAAAGCAGTTCGCGAGCGGGCGAAAAATGGGACTGGCTCCGAAGCCGATCGAACGAAGCTGTGATCAACCCTGTCCGCGAGGTGCCTGTCCCAATTTTTCAACAAGCAGAATCACTGGTCGATCGCTCGCGTTTTGTTGGCCAGTTGACAGCCGGCCCGGGTTCTTGTAACAACTAATCGGAGGAGTTTTTGGCCGCGGCGACTTGCCCGCGCGGGCGAAGTTTGATTGACCGGCTTCGATTAATCCGGTCGGTACACGGCTGGTTTGGAAATATGCGACACGCCCCCATCGTCTAGTGGCCCAGGACGTCGGGTTCTCAGTCCGAAAACCGGGGTTCGACTCCCCGTGGGGGTACTGAACAAGTGTTCACTATATCGCAAGGTATCGCAGGCCCCGGCAATCCCGGGGCTTTTGCGTTGTTGCCCTGAGTCGCCTGCGGCTCGCTGCGGGTCAGGATCGCGTAAAACTGCGGCGGACCACTACGAAGCCAAGGGTCGAACTCCTGAAGCACCTCATCGGGGCGGCCGACCCGTGATCAAGACTTTGGCGCGCTCGGCAAGCCAGAGGTTCAATCGACCTTCCATCCATGGATGAAATCCCCTTCAGGAAGTCCCGAGTGTCCGATCGGCAGAGCGTACGCCGGCGAGATCGGCCAGTACGCGATCGCGTCGCCATGTTCAAGCAACGCCTGTCCGGACTTTCCGGGAAGGGAAACGCGAACCGGCTCGTCGGCCCTAATGAAACGGCGTAGCGGCCAAGCGCACAAACGCCCACGGTCGCCCCCGCAGCGCCAGCGGCTGTCGTCTGCTGATCGATCATGGCGGCAACATGCTCGGCGTCGAGCATGCGACGTTCATTACCTTGTGACTTTCGATGCTGACGGTGCCGCAATGGGCGGTGGCGCTAGCGGCGACACAGCGGACGAAGCTGCCGCCGGGGCTGTCTTCATGTACTTTGCGATCGGAATGTCAAAATATGCTGCACCGGCCGTTTGTCGCTTGCCGTCGACCATCAGGGTGAGGATCCGAATCTTGGCGCGGTCTACAAATCGCTTGCGCATCTGCGCTTGCCCGGCGCGCCGGCCATCTTTGATCGGTTTCAACTCGAATGGCGCCTTCACGTCATACGTGCGGCCACCCAGTCTGTCCGGCTCACTGAAAGCAACCAGGTTGATCGAAGAGATGGGTTTCAGTCTCCCCTCGTCGGCAAGTGTAAACACGACGGTCAGCTTGTCGCCATCGGCCTCGCGTACCTCAACGTCGTACTTCAACTTCCACTCGTCTTTCGAGGGACCGAGCGGATAAAATACCGCCCAAATGCGGCCAGACATCAGCAC
>JBGQHN010000371.1:0-3616 GCA_041497975.1 Planctomycetia bacterium
CACGGTAAAGCGCCCGCCCAGCGGCGGCAATCCATTGATCGCCGCGCGGACCTCCGACGTGCCGTCCTCGAGAGCCACCTCGGCGCTCAAGAAACGAATCGAACTGCTGGTGAGCTTAATCTCGGGTTTCGTTCCCTCGCCGGCCGGCCGGGATTCCTGGGCGATGACTTCTCGGGCCGCAGTGGAGCGCCCTTGCTCATCGACGACGTCGCCATCCGGCGTCCAAAACCCGGCCAATGCCTTGGCGTCGCCGCGGGCCAGCGCCGCCAGGTATTCCTGGGCCGTTTGTCGGATCGCTTGTTCGTCTTGTTGGCGACTGCCAGGCTCGGCGGCGAATGAGCCGTGCGCGAACGTCGAGCCCACAAGCAGCGCGGCAAGCAATAAATTCCCTCGACACATTGGATGCTCCCAAGCTTTGTTGTGGCTGGTGTTCTGGCACGGCGACGTCGCGAGCCACCCTGCACGTCAAAAATCAGTATATCCGGCCTCGGCAAGGCGAACCATTATCGTGCGACGCGTTGTCGAAATACTCACCGACCATTGCTTCGCGCAAGGTGGCCACTATACTCACGCGTGAGGGTCGTCCTGTCGTTTGACACGGCCTGGCCACGCGGCCATCAACTTTCATAGGGGACCATCACATGAACGATCCCGGCAGAGTCTCTCGACATGCGCGCCACGCCGCGGTCATCATCTTTGCGTCGGCATTGTGCCTGGCCACGGCCTCGATAAAAGCGGCGCCGCCGGATGGCGCGGCCCAGGACCAGACAACGGCGCCGCAGTCCGCCCAAAAAACGGCACGCACGATCGGCATCGTGCTCTATCCCCGGTTCGAATTGCTTGACGTATACGGACCGGCGGAAGTCTTTGGCAGCCTCGGCCCGCGCATGAAAGTCGTGATGGTGGCTGAAAAGGCCGGGTCCGTGGCATCGACGCAGGGGCCAAAGGTGGTGGCCGATTTCGGGTTCGACGACTGTCCTCCGCTCGACCTGGTGCTCGTGCCGGGCGGTTTTGGAACACTGACCGAGTTGAACAACAAGGTGCTTCTCGATTGGCTGTGCGAGCGCGCCCCCAAAGCCGAAATCGTGTTGTCCGTCTGTTCCGGGTCGGCACTGCTCGCCAAGGCTGGACTGCTCGATGGACGTCGGGCGACCTCGAACAAGGTGTACTTCCAGATGGCCGTCGCTCAGGGCCCGAAGGTCGAGTGGGTCAAGCAGGCCCGCTGGGTCGACGATGGCGACCGCGTCACTTCCTCGGGCGTCTCGGCCGGGATCGATATGGCCTTGCACGTCGTCGAGCGGCTATTCGGCACCCAGGCCGCCGAGGCGGTGGCCAATGGCACCGAATATCAGTGGCATCGCGACGCCAATAGCGATCCGTTTGCCAAGTTCGCGAAGTAGCTGGCGAAGGAGCGGGTCGTCTGGCCCACCCACTGTCTGCGTCTATCACCGCCCGCGGGGCAATAAAAAACCCCACCGTGAGAACTCGAAGGGCGCTTCAGGCGCCCGTTGCGGTCGTAGATGCTGCGCAGCTTCTCGGTTCCGCAGAGAAAAAGCTCAGCACGGTAGGGTTTGGATTCTCGTTGGTTCGCGCTCGGTGCGCCACATCGAGAACCAGATGAATCGTCGCAATCGGTGCTAGCAGAGCAATCCCCCGACTAGGGTATTTGTAAGCGCGGAGCCACGCGGGGTGCAACCCAATCCGCGTCGCTGGTCCACGCCGGCCAAGACGAACGGCGTCTTCGCCGAATTGAACAAAAGCGAGGATGAATGGACTCGAACACTTCGACGCCGCAGGCGTCAAACATGCTAGCTCAGGCCAACGGCCTGGGGTACGACTCACCGCGAAACGTGAGCCCTGTAAGCCTGTAAGGGCGCAGGCTTCGCGGAAAAAAAGCGAGGGTGAAGGGACTCGAACCCTCGGCCTCTAGCGTGACAGGCTAGCGCTCTAACCAACTGAGCTACACCCCCAAGGAACGGAAGAACGGGCCCAAGCTGGCTCGATGCCGCCAGTTGGGGTCCTTCGATCGAGTCGCGAGATGGAATTATAACCTTGCGACAAGCCCTCGCAAGGGGACCGATTTTGCCGGCCGTGCGGCCTGTGCCGGCTCGACACGCGCCGCGACCGCTTTGCGTCTCCAATCCGTGCACGTCGCGCTTCGCGGTGGGCTTTATAACCTAGATTTGCTCAGTGAAGCACTGGGCGCCAGGTCCCTAGCCATGTGGTACAGCCATTTCCAAAAATTTTTCGAGAGGCTGGAAGGCCTCGATTTCCACCAGCTCAGCCTGCTGGTGCTGGCGATCGTGGCGTTCGGGTTCTATTGCCTGCGCGGCTTCGGATCGCGTTCCGACTATTGAATTGAGTTGTTGAACAGGGAGCTTTACACGAATCAATCACCGGCGGTCGTCGAGGATCCCCCTCGCATCATAATCTCGCCACTGTCTTGACTTGGACGAATCACATGGACTTCCCCTACCACATTCCTTTCCCGGTTGCACTAGCCTTGATCGCGGTATTGGGCTACATGGTCGGACGCAGTTCGCGCGCCCGAGCCATCAACGAAGCCGACAAAGCGCGACGCGAACTGCGTCGTGCCAAGCTGATCGCCAAGGAGCTGGAGCAAGTCGCCGAAAGCGTGCGCAAGCACCTGGCGAATCACCACTTGTCCGTGGCCCGCTTCAAGGATCGCATCTGCGAGCTGAGCGTCCACGACAAGGAAGCCGCCTGGCAGGAGCTGTGTGGCGAGTCGGAGCAAATCCTCAAGCCAACCCTGCGGCTGGCCGAGCAAATTGCCCAGGCCTACGACGAAATCCGGCGGCAGACCAACCAGTTGATGACGTTCAGCGAAGTGCGCACGGATCCTTTGACGCGGGTTGGCAACCGGCGCGGCTTGGACGAGACTCTGGACTCGATGTTCGCGCTCATGGAGCGTTATGAGGAACCGTTTGCCTTGGCCATCTTCGACATCGATCACTTCAAGGAGGTGAACGACAAAAAGGGACACTTGCACGGCGACCGCACGTTGCAAGCCGTGGCCCGCGTGATTGACGAATCGGTGCGCGACACCGACATCGTGGCCCGCTACGGCGGCGAAGAGTTCGTGGTGGTCATGCCGCATACCGGCCTGGAAAACGCAGGCCATTTCGCCGAGCGTGTGCGCAGCACCGTCGAGAACAACCTGGGCATAACGATCAGCGGCGGCGTGGCGACGGCGCTGGATGGCGATAATGCGCAAAGCCTGCTTTCCCGGGCAGACGCCGCGCTCTATAGCGGAAAGGCCGCGGGGCGCAATCGGATCTTCCGCCACACCGGCGCCGACATCGAGCCGGTTTCCGAATCGGCGGCGGCGCCGGCCGAAGCGGCCGTCTAGCGAAAACTCGCCGAATCTTCCGGGCTGGAACTGGCGTCGCAAAAATGGTCGCACCCTGGCGACCAATATGCGCGAACGGCGACGGCGATAGCTATCATCGCGCCGGCGGGGTGTGACAAAATCGACTGGCGCGCTCTGCGTGGCTTGGGTAAAGTGTGTCTTGAGGAGATTACGGAAGATGTCCCAAGCACAAGGAGTTCACGATGAGCGGCGCGCCGAAAGTTTCCCGCGAGGAGTATGCGAAGC
>JBGQHN010000372.1:0-3584 GCA_041497975.1 Planctomycetia bacterium
CTACGAATTGCTTCGCGCGGGGAAGACACTTCGCCAACCAGTGAGTAATCTCCCAGAGGACCTGCCTCTTGTTCATGCCACCCAACAAGCGGCTCCAGGGACGGGCTTTGCTCCACTCGGCCCGCCGCTGACCGCCGACATCAGGCATCAGGAGACAACCGCGAATGACTCACTTGAAACGTTAAAGGCTGAGCTTGAGCACTTCGGCGAGGCAAACGATGCCGCGACGAACGACCGCCCTCATCGGATGCTCAACATCAGTCGCGACACTGGCGAATTCCTGGCCGTGCTCGTGCGCGCTACGGTCGCGCGGCGAGTGCTTGAGATCGGCACGTCGAACGGCTACTCCACCCTCTGGCTTGCCGACGCTGCGAGGGGGATCGGCGGCTCAGTCACGACGGTGGAGTTCGCTGAATACAAGATCGGGCTCGCCTCGGCCAACTTCGCGCGCTCTGGGCTTTCAGCGTTCATCACACTGGTTCAAGACGACGCGGGTCGCCTCCTGCAGCGAAGTGATCCGGGCGCATACGACTTGATCTTCCTCGATTCCGAGCGCCCGGAGTATCCCGACTGGTGGCCTCACCTGCGTCGCGTTCTAAGCCCGAGCGGCTTGCTGATCGTAGACAACGCGACGTCTCACGTTGAGCAGATGGCCCCCTTCGTCGCATTGGTAACGGCTGATGCCGAGTTTACGACCTGCCTCGTTCCAGTGGGCAACGGCGAGTTTCTTGCGGTGAAGACCTCGTCGTGAGCCCACTGCCGAACCATCCCTAGCAGCGGACACGCCGGAAGCGGCGCGCCGCTGCGAAATAGCTGTTTCGGGGCGTGTTGCGCCACCGCGCAGTCGCTCTGCGATACTTCCGTCTGGATCAGCCGGAGCGGGCCTTAAAACGTATCGAGCATGAAGTGGTGGCCGCTGTGGTACAGCGCGCCTTCGGGATACATGTTGTGCCACTGCTTGTTGTAAACCGGCACGCGCATTTCCGGCGGATAGCGGTAGTACAGGTCGTCAGAGCTCTGGTAGTACTCGCTGGACCAGAAGTTTTGCGGATAGTAGACGTATGGGTAGTGGTACAAGCGATTCCAATCGCGGGTGCTGTACGAGCGACCCCATTGGCGACCAAAAGCCTGCTGGGCATGAGCCTGGTCTGCCGACAGAAGCACGCTCAAACCCGCCGCGCAGCAAAGCGCGAGCACGGTTCGGCGGATCATCGAGATTCCCCCCTGAGTGATACGGAAAGATCGGACATGGCGCAAAAAACCGGGAGTCGCGCGGTCCGGTCGACTGGGTCTAGAGTATTGGATCGGCAGACATCACAGACCGTATTGAGGGAATATCCGCTAGAACCGCTACAGTTTAGGTTCGAGGGGCACTGCACGGCCGCGGGACGTGATGTCTTGCGATCGGGCGGCTGCTAGCAGGCGCAGCTGACCGCGGCAACTCATTGTGGCATCTTGCCCGCGGCCAGCTCCTTGTCCCATTCGTCCATCAGCGGCCAGTCGATCGCGCAGGTGCCGAAATCGGCCATATGCAGATAGCCTTCCAAGCGGGCAATCGCCTTGTCCAACAGTTCGTTGTTCTTGCGAAAGATCGGCCCGTGGCTCGGCAAGAGCCATTGGACGTCACTGGCGCGAATGCGCTTGAGCGAAGCGATGAAGGCCGGAATGTCGCTGCCGTGATGCGCATCGATCGCGCCCACGCAGCCGTCGCGATAGATGTTGTCTCCGCTCAACAGCAAATCTCCCAGGCGGAAGGAAAGCTGGCTGTCGGTGTGGCCGGGCGTATGCCAGACTTCCAGCTCCAGTTTTCCGACACGAATCGTGTCCCCCTCGTCCACCAAGGCGTCGAGTTTTACCGGGGGCATTTCCAGGTGAATGTCTTGGGCGGCGATCTCGGCAAACGTTTTGACGCGGTCGCCGGTCGCGAGCGCCTCGGCGGCCAACGGGTGGCCGACAATCTTGGTCTTCAAGACCTGGTTGATCTTCGACAGGCCCTGGATGTGATCCACGTCCGCGTGGGTGGCGACGAGCGACTTACAATTGGACAGCGGAAAATCGAGCTGCCGAATCAATTCCACGATCTCATCGACCGTTTCTTCATACCCGACGTCAATCAGCAGCCATTCGGGCCCATCGAAGATTAAATAAACGTTGCAGCCCAGCCGCTGCCCGGCTTGCACGTTCATTTCGATCACGTGCGGGAAGACCTCCTTCCGCTGAAGCATGGTTGGGTCCTTCTTAAATGCAGCCGCGCCAACAACTCAGAATTTAACGCGCTTCGCAATCGCCCCGACTTCGCCCTCGACGACGGCGAAAAAGTGATCCGCCGGGGCATCGAATTTTAGAACCCCGCTGGTTGACCGACAAGCACCCAAAATTGCCAGCCCACGCGACGGGCCGCGGCTGGCCGTTTACCGCTCATCGGCCACGATTGCCGCTAATCCTTCGCGGTACGACGGATAAGCCAGCTTCACGCCCAGCTCGGCCAGCATGCGCGCGTTGTTGATCCGCTTGTTGGAAGTCGCCCGCAATGCGGAGGGCGCATCGCCCGGCGCCGGCGCGAACTCGGGCACGGGACCGGCAAGCAGTCTGGCCAGCTCTTCGTAGTATGCTCGTCGCTCGATCGGATGGCCATCGGAGGCCAAATACAGGCGCGGCGAGGCGGCGCGCTCGTCGGCCGCCAAAACGACCGCGGCTGCGTCGTCGACGTGAATCAGATTCAAGAAGCCCTGTGCCGGCGCGGCGATCGGGCGGCCGTGGCGAATCTGCTCGGCATTGGGAATTCGACCCGGACCGTACAAACCGGCCATGCGGAGCACGACCGCGCGACTGCCGAGCGGATGCGAGGCCAGGACTTGCTCGGCCGCCAGACAGGCGCGGCCGCCCTCGCGCCGCGGTTCGCAGGGTGAATTTTCGTCGACCCACTCGCCCTGCGATTGTGCGTACACGCCCGTCGAGCTGATATAGATGAATTTTCCGATGCTGGCCGGCAGCGCTTGCAAGACCGATTGCATTCCCGCCACGAAAACCTCGAGCACTCCCGGGCGCTGGCCGCGATCGTATCCGACGGCAAAAAGCACCGTGTCCGCCGCCGGAAGCGCGGCCAAGGTTTGCGGGCGAAGCACGTCGCCGACGATCGGTTGATAGCCCTCGGCGGTCAACATCGCGGCGCGCTGGCGCGTGCGCGTGACGACGTGCACTGCATGCCCCGCTTCGCGCCACCGCCAAGCGACACGGCTGCCCAGGTACCCGCAGCCGAGAATCAACTTCGACATGGTTTACTCGCGCGAGGGGGCTTACTCATCCAAACCGCGCAAAGGTTCGCTCGCCGATTCGGGGTTGACGCGCATTTTTTCCAGATAAGCGGTGAGCATGATTTGCGCCGCCAACTTGTCGAGCCGTGCCTGGCGCTTTTTCTTGCTCAGATGAGCATCGGACAGGTGCACCTGCGCTTCGTGCGTCGTAAAGCGCTCGTCAAAGTATTCGACCGGGACCCCGGTAACTTCAGCCAACCATTGGCCAAACGCGCGGGCTTCGACCGATTTGCCGCTTTCGCGGCCGTCGAGGTGCACGGGCAACCCGAC
>JBGQHN010000373.1:0-3571 GCA_041497975.1 Planctomycetia bacterium
CCGTGGCCCTCGACGATCACCGCGACTTCGGTCGGATCGCGAACGAAAACCACGGGATCGGCTTCCACGGCGGCCACGCGCGCATTGCTGGGGCCCTGCTCGCTGCCGACGGATAAGGCCACGATCGGCACGCCTTGCTTACCGGAGCGCTGGGCCACTTTGCGCGGGTCTTCACCGGCGTTCGACTGGCCATCGCTGATCACCAGCACGCCGGCGATCGGCTGTCCCCGATGTTCGGCGAGCGCCGCCGTCAGGGCGTCGCCAATGGCGGTTTCAGTTCCCTTCGGCTGGACACCGGCCAACTCGTCTTTCTCCAAACGCACGCTCTGATGAGAGAAACCGTACAACGAAACCTCGCGGCCACGCGAGAGTTCGCCCAGCACGTCAGCCAGGGCCCGTTTGGCAAGTTCGAGCCGCGCCGGCTTGCAAACCGCGGCGGGGCTTTCGTAGCCCAAGCGCGTCGCGAAGCGCGCCAGCGCCTCGTCTTCGTGATACGGATCGTTCAAGCCCATGCTCTCGGAACTGTCGACCAGCACAATCAAATGCGACGCGACACTCTCGCGTTTGGTAATGACCAGTACGAGCTCCAAGAGCATCACGGCCACGCAAGCAAGAATCAGCGATCGCACCAGGACCAGCATCGACCTCATGCCAAGGCGGACGGTGCTCGTCTCTCCGCGGTACAAGTACCACACCAGCGCCACGCAGGCCAGCGCCAGCGTCACCGCGCCGACGGCCCACAGGCCTTGCGGCAACGAATGGAACTGGATTTGCCACGAGCCGTCCGACACCCAGTCGGGAGCCTGCTTCAAACCCAAAAACCGGTCGACGAACCTGGCCATCGTTCAATCCGCCCCTTACCGCACCCGGCCGGCCCAACGCGCAAAGCATGCCTCGACGACCAGCATGCCCAGCAAGCCCGCGGCCAGGGTGCGCCAGATTTCCTGACCACGCACAGCCAGCGACGTGTCCGACGTCGCGCCCATCGAGACCACTTCCACTTCGAGCACTCCCCACAACATTTCGAACTCTCCGCGCGGCATGCGCTCCAGTTCGCTTTCGCGAGGGTCCGGATTGACCGCGAACATTTCGCTCATGGCTCCAGAGACCGAATCGCGCCACGTCATCTTGTAAATCCCCGCATGCGCCGTGTCGGAATAGTGCAACGCGCGGACGGGCTTCGTGGGCTGCCCGCCTTCGGCCTGCGCGTCGGCCGGCGCCGCGGCCACGACCAGCGGCCTGGGTTCTTTGGCCCCGGACAGCTCGATCGCCGGCAGCGTGACGTCGTGCGTGGCCGACAATGCGACGCGCAGTTCTTGACCGGTCACATACTGGCGAAGGCTCGCGGTGCTGCGGGCAATGGCCCGCGCCGCTTCGCGCACCGCGAGCACGTAACTGGCCTCCGTCGGCCAATCGCTCCAACCACGATCCGCAGCCGTGGTCCACAACAGCACTCGTCCGGCGCCGACGACTTTCTCCAGCACGGCCGGGGCGGCGGCCTGATTATTCCACCGCGCCAACACGCGCGCGGCATCAACGTCGCCCTCGGGCAATCGAACCTCGTAGGTCTTGCGCACTTTGATTCGCTGCAATGCCGCGGGGGTCAGTTGACCGAGCGCGGCCAGCGGCGAACCTTCGAGGGGCTCCACCAAGAGTCCCGAAAACTCGTCGTCCGAAACCGCTTCGAGCGCCGCGGGCAACAGGCCGCCGCCGCCCTTGTAAAGCTGCTGGTTGTAGTTGTCCGGGTCGACCTGGTCGCCGACAAACACCATCAAACCCATGCCCTCAGCCACCTGGCGTTCGAGAGCTTGGGCCTGGTCGACCGAAAGATGTGCCACGCCGGCCAGCACGAGCAGATCGGGATTGGTCGCCCTCGTCGAGGCCCACTCGGCATCGGTGACGACCTCGACGTGAAACGCGTCGGCCGTGTCGCCCGCCAACGAGAGCGCCAGGGCCAGGAAGTCGGCTTCGCCGCCCAGCGGCCCCGGCGAGGGTTCGCCATCGACCAACAGCATATCCACGCTCTGGCGAACTTGAACCACCGCGCTGCGAGCGTTGTCGCCCGCCAGAGCGTCGACTGGCAGCTCGAAGACAACGTCGTGCTGGCCGGGTTCCTGAAACGTGGCCACCAGCGGCAGCTTGATCGTTTCGCCCGCGCTCAAGGTCGGCACGCGGACCAGGCTCGATTTGCCGTCGACGATCAAGTTGGCTTCCAGACCGGCCACGTCTCCGAAGGTATCGTTGCGGACCTCGGCTTCGAACCGCGTGGGCGTGTGGACCAGCGCCAGGCGGTCAGATTGTTGAAAGCTCAATAGCGCGACGTTCGCGGTCTGGTCCGCTCCGACGTCGAAGACCCGCAGGCGAACCCGCTCGCTGGCCCAGCGGTTGCCAAGTTCCTCGAAACTCGCCCCCCAGCCGGACCGCCGCAAATCGGTGACCAGGGTGACTTCGTGAAGCGGATACGACCCGCCGGCAACAAGTTCGTCGATCGCCCGCAAGATCCCTTCCCAGGCCGCCAGCGTTTCGGTTGGCTTGACGTCGCGGACCACGCGGACGACGTCGTCGACGTTGTCCAATTCGATTTCGCGCAGCAAGGGCTGCCCGGGCGCCGAGGCCACGACGAGCGTAAACCCGTCCTTCGGCCCGAAGGTGGGCAGCAGATCGGCCAGAACATCCTGGCCGCGCGCCAGCGCCGATTTTGCCTCGTGGACGTAGCCCATGCTGAGCGAATCGTCCAGGAGCACGATGCGGTTCGTGCGTCCACTTCCGCCCCACAAGCGCGACAGGCCTTCGGCGTGCATGACCGGGCGGGCGACCAGCAAGAACAGCAGCACGACCAACGCGGTGCGCAACAGAAGCAGCAGCAGTTGTTCGACGCGGACCCGTCGGCGGTTGCGTTGGACGGACAATTTCAGATAGCGCATCGGCGCCCAATCGACGCGGCGATACTGACGGCGGTAGAGCAAGTGAATCAGGATCGGAATGCTGGCCAGGGCCAGACCCCACAACAATGGCTGATTCAGGAAAGTGAGCGTGTTCATCGGGCATGAGCCGTGTTGGGTAGTTTATCGTCGTCCCTGCCGGCTGCGATGCTTGAACCGCTCGCGCGCATGCAAATAGTGGCTGAGCGACTCGGCCAGCGGTTGATCGGTGCACAACTGCAAATAGTCGATGCCCCGGTCGCCGCAGCCGCCGCGCACCTCGTCCAGAAACTGCCGCATCGCGGCTTGATACGTCTTGCGAAATACCCAGGGCTCGGCCAGCAACTCTTCGGCGCCCTCGATATCGCGGAACATTACCAGGTCGTTGAACGGCAACTCGAGCTCATCGCGATCGAGAATGTGAATCACGATGATTTCGTGGCCCCGATATTGCAGCCGGCGCAACCCGTCGTTGAAGGCGTCCAGGTCGGTCAACAAATCGGAGAAGACGACGGCCAGTCCCCGCTGCTTCGTCTGTTCGCTCAGCGTTCGCAGCACGCTGCCCAATTGGGTCGGGCGATCGGGCTTTGCGGCTTCGAGCACACCAATGATCCGCGCGAGCTGGGCTTGCGTGGCTGCCGGTGGCAAGA
>JBGQHN010000374.1:0-3568 GCA_041497975.1 Planctomycetia bacterium
AGCGGTCGACGATGGTCAAGTCGAGCGGCCGGTCGACCACCCGAAACGCAGCGAGCGCAAGCAGCGACATCGCATCGTCGGCGGCGCCGGAAATCAAGACCCGTCGAGTACCGCCTTGCACAGCCAGGGAACGCAATGCTTCGTCGAAATATACCGCGCTCCCGCCTGCTGTCTTTGTCACGCCGAGGGCACGAAAGTATTGCCAAACCCCGTGGTACCAGGTGCAGTCGCCATGTGCGGTCTGTCCACAATGTTCGAGGGCAAGGCTGCGTGCCATGTGTGCGCTCTGGACGAGCGCTTCATCGATTTCTAATTCGTTCATTCCGATACACGGCGCACGCCGGCCAAGGTCGTTCCGCACTATTCTAGCTTGGCCACCGTTTCGCGATGGCGCTTCAGTTTCCAAAACCGAAAAGCTTCTGTGGCGTTTCCCACAGAAGCTTGCGGCGGTCGTGCTCCCCCGGAAGCAGAGTTTCCACCAGCCTTAGCAGTGGCCCATAGTCGACCCGTTTGCTCGCCTTCAAAAAGGGCCAGTCGGATGCCCATACGCAGGCGTCCAAGGTGAACGTCTTGATCAGCGCACGAACATAAGGGTGGACATCGGCGTACGGATAGGGCTCGCGGGAGAACTTTTCATAACCGGAGAGCTTCACAAACGCACGCCCGGTGCGCGCGAGTCCGAGAAGCGCCTTGAACCCCGGCTGATCGAGACCTGCCTCCGGGGTCGGACGCCCGCAGTGGTCGATCAGTATCCGAGCGCCGGATCGTTCGAGCATCGGCGCCAGCGGTACCAGCTGGTCATGCTCGACCTGAATCTGCACGTACAGGCCGAGCGCGGCGAGTTTCGCCAACAGCCGGTCGGTGTCGGCGTAGTACGCCACGCCGTTAACGGTGGTGTTGAACGCGACGCCCACGACGCCGGCAGCCTTGAGCCGTTCGAGCTCCGCAACCTCCACGGCATTCGGCACGACGGCGATTCCCTTGAATCGACCGCCGCTTCGCGCGATGGCGTCGAGAAGGCAGCGGTTATCCGTACCGTATCCCGAGTTGGGCCCGACCACCAACGCGTGCCGCACGCCATAGGCCTCAAGCACACGCAGAAAATACGTCGCACTGCCGATCTCCTGGCCGGCCGGCCGGTACGCCGTATCGGCGGCGTAGGGGAACCGTGCAGGATCGATCACATGATTGTGACAGTCGATCTTGGGTTCGTCGTAGATGCTCATGGTGCTGCCGCAGCCCGCGCGTTGCAATCGGACGCCGTCGCACTGGCCCGCTGCTGCTAACGCGCGCCGGAGTTTCTGAGCCATGCCCAAATTACCGGTCGCTCGTCGCCAGCGCGCTTTCTGCCTTCCTAGAAAGTTGCCTGGATGGCACTCAATAAGCCCGGCGTGATATCGGGGAGTACGCCATACCATGCCTCGAATGCGGGCCGCGCCTGGTTGAGCAGAAGGCCGAGGCCGTTGACAGTGACATTGCCGCGGGCACGTGCGGCCGCGAGCAGCGGTGTTTCCGGCGGGATGTAAATCAGGTCGCCAACCAGGGCATGCGAGGGCAATCGATCGAGAGAAATATCGAGCGGAGGCTTGCCAGCCATGCCCTGATTGGTCGCGTTCGCGAGCAGGGCCGCGTCCGCCAGCGCTTCATTGCGCCGTTCCCACGGAATCGCCATGACCGGCGGTCCATATTCGTTGGCAATGCCCTGCGCCCGCTCGAAGGTGCGGTTGACCAGCCTGATCTCCCGCGCGCCCTGCGCGGCAAGACTCGCCACGACGGCTCTTGCAGCCCCACCGGCTCCCAGCACGACGATCGGTCCCGCATCAGGGCGCCAGTCGGGCTTCGCATCGCGCAGACTTTGAACGAAGCCGTTGCCGTCGGTGTTGAATCCGGTGAGCGTGCCATCCTTCTCGACGACAATCATATTGACGGCGCCGATGCGGCGTGCAAGCTCGTCGACGCGGTCGAGCAAAGGCATGACCGCCTGCTTGTGTGGCATCGTCACGTTGCATCCCCGGAATCCAAGAACCGCCAGTCCCGGCAAGGCAATCGACAGTTTCTCGGCCGGTACGGGCAGCAGCACATACCTGCCGGCGATCTTGTAATGGTCGAGCCAGTAGTTGTGGATCGTAGGGGAGCGCGAATGTGCGACCGGCCAGCCGACGAGCCCCGCAAGGCCAAATTGATTCGGGTCTGCCATGGCTATTTCTCCGCTTGCGTGATCGATCGCAGCGGCGGTGCTATTTCGCCGATGCCGCCGGCAACGTGGCGATAACTTGCTGCTTGCCGTTCACGACCTTGGTCATGACTCCGCCACCACTACTTGCTTGCCGCTGCCGCGACGATGTGGAGCAGCTCGTTTGCCTGCTTGTTATGCACGATCATCCGCACCAGGATGTCGGGCGCGTGCACCTTCTGGCCGTAGTAGGCCCGGTTCCATTCATCGGCCGTGGAGACGACCGTGCCGTCGAAGTTGATCCCGCCGTAGACGCCCGTGGAGCGGCTGAAGGAAACGAAGTCGGCGAAGAGGTTGGACTGCGCGCCCGCGCCGACCGGCCCCGCGGCTACGGCCGCATCGCCACCCAGCTTGACCGAATCCGAAAGGAGCGAGTTCATGCCCTTGTCGGTCATCACCAGCGTGACGACTTCGGAAACCGACACTCCCGCCTGGAAGCCGATGCTCGCAGTGGCCAGCGTGTAGAACGCCGGCCCGACCCACTTGCCGGACTTCGCGTCGCGCGCAACGACAACCCCACGTCCGCCAGACCCGCCGAGGATGAATCCGGCCTTGGTGATCTGCGGCGCGACCAGCACGGCCCTCGCGCGCTTGACGTTGCGTTGCAGCCAGGCCATGTCGGGGTCGCTGAAGAAGTTCGACAGCGTGACCGTCGCGTCAGTGACAAGGTTGCGTTGGTCCGCTTGAGCCATGGCGATCGACGTGGCAAACGCGGCCCACGCGGTAACCGCAAGCAGTGGGCCACTTCGGCGCAAGATCAAGCGCAGCATCGCGAATCTTCCCTATTCGAATAGCCGTCGGCGAAAGCCCGAACATAGTTGGGCAACGGGCCGGTGATTGTCAACCGAGACGGCGGGCCGCTGAGCGCCGGTACGGCCGGTCCGGATCGTTGCCCTCTGATATAATTCGCAAATACGCGCCCGTAGCTCAGTTGGATTAGAGCACCTGGCTACGAACCAGGGGGTCGTGGGTTCAAGTCCTGCCGGGCGCGCCAGATAATCAAGGGCTTGCAGAAATGCAGGCCCTTTCCACATTTTTGTCGGGTCAGCACAGTGGTCGCGCGACAGAGGATTTGAGAGCCGGTCGATGTCGCGTGTGGCCGATGATTCTTGGTGTTTCGATAAATCGCGCTCAGACCAAACAGGAACTTCGGGCTAATGCCAGGCTTGCTCGCTCTCGACCGCTATTGCCGCAGCTTGGACGCAAGTCATGCCGCAGCTCGTGGCGACACGACGGCCTATGTAGCACGAGACCTTTATCCGACACGGCGCGCTATCTGCCCAGAATCTTCCTGACCTCTTCCAGTTCGGCTCTATATTCGTCCTGGCGACGGCC
>JBGQHN010000375.1:0-3533 GCA_041497975.1 Planctomycetia bacterium
ATGCCCAGGCCTAGCAGCCCGACCGCGCCGGCTTGAATGGCCGTGCGTCGCGTCAGTCGGGCATGTTGGGGTATGAACGTCATGATCGCCGGGCCGGCTGGTGGCTCTCGCTCGCGCCGTTGGATTAAACGCCTCCAGCGTATCCATTGGGAAATATTTATGCAAGAAATCGCGCCGCTCGGTAGTCGGTCAGTTTGAAATCGCGAATTGAGTCATTTCTTGTGCCGAATACGCCATGCGAATACAAAGCACAGTACGGCCGGAATCGAGCAGCAGGGAAGCCCAGCGAATAAGTTGGACCAATTTAGCTCGCGCCCGGGACGCCAATCCAAGATGGTTTCATAGACTGGGGGTACAAGAAACAACAGCCCCAGCCCACCAAGCAGTAGGCTCGCGACTCCCCGCCATTCGCTCATGGGGACATTATAGGCGAGCCCGTAGCTCAGATGGTTAGACCAGGGGACTCATAATCCCGTGGTCGTAGGTTCGAGTCCTACCGGGCCTACATTTACAGCCGCGCAGGGTGGCACCGACAACTCGTTGTCGGTGTTGCGCAGCAACAGGAGGGATTTCACCCCACCTTGCAATGCTGTTCGGCGCGACATACAAGATGTGCACGCCCCGGGCGTCGACATATCACGAGCCGTCTTATGCCTTCGGCACCCCGACAACAAGTTGTCGGGGCCACCCAGAGGGCCGCCGCGTGGCGCCAACGGCCTTTTTCGGCCGGCTTTTGCCCACTCGCGCACGGCGAGCTAGACTATCGCAGGGTGGCGCAATTGGAATTGCAGCAACTCCGCGGGCCACGTCTTTTGTCGCGGCCCTCCCTCCAGCGCGACCGCACTTGCGCCACCCGCACAACCCGCGAGCGACCCGCCATGGCACAGCCGGCCCGCCGTCACGCCTTTGGAGCCCCGGGGATCGAGCCCCGCTGGACGCGCAGCGACAAGCAGGCCGTCGGCACCGCCTATTCGGCTTCCAGCCGCATCTGGTTCACGCTGGCAGCCGGCATCGTCAGCGAAGTCTACTATCCGACCATCGATCGGCCGCAAATTCGCGACTTGCAGTATTTGATCACCGACGGCAGCACATTTTTTCACGACGAGCGGCGGCTCACGACCGCCACGGTGGAACAGCTCGCGGACATCGCGCTCGGTTTCCGCGTGACCAGCACGAACGAGAAACAAGGCTACCAGCTGGTCAAGGAGATCATTACCGACCCGCACTACGCTTGCCTGTTGGTGCACACGCGGTTGGAAGGCGACGAAAGCGTGCTGGCTCGCTTGCGCTTGTTCGCGCTAGTGGCCCCGCACCTGGAAGTCGGCGGCACGCAGAATAGCGGCTTTTGTTCCGAGGTGGCCGGGCACAAAGTGCTCATGGCCAACAAGGGAAACACGTGGTTGGCGTTGGGTGCCTCGACGCCGTTCTTGCGCCGCTCGTGCGGTTTCGTGGGCGCAAGTGACGGCTGGACCGACCTGGCCGACAATTTTGAAATGGATTGGCAGTTCGACGCGGCTGAACAAGGCAACATCGCGTTGACCGCCGAAATCGACCTGGCGCGCTCTCGCGAATTCACGCTGGCCATGGCACTGGGCGATAGCAAGCACGACGCACAAACCACGTTGTTGCAATCGCTGGGAGTTCCATTTTCGCGCCACCTCGAGCGATTTATCGCGCAGTGGCATCGAGTCTGCGGCCACGTTAACCCGTTGGCCCACGTGACCGGCGACGCGGGAGCGCTTTCTCGCCGCAGCCACAGCCTGCTGCTGGCTCACGAAGACAAGGCATATCCAGGAGCAATGATCGCCTCGTTGAGCATCCCCTGGGGCGAATGCAAGGGCGACGAAGACCTGGGCGGATACCACCTTGTCTGGCCCCGCGACCTGGTGCACGCGTCGACCGCGCTTTTGGCTTCCGGAAATACCGAGACGCCCTTCCGCTCGCTCATCTATCTGGCATGTTGCCAGGCGATTCACGGCGGCTTTTACCAGAACTTCTGGATCGACGGCGAACCGTACTGGACCGGCGTGCAACTGGATCAGGTATCGTTCGCGATCTTGTTGGCCTGGCGCGTGAAACAGGCCGCGGCGCTGGGCGACTTCGACCCCTATCCCATGGTGCTGCGCGCCGCCGCGTTCCTGGTGCAGCACGGGCCCGCCACCGCGCAAGAACGCTGGGAGGAAAACAGCGGCTACTCGCCCTCCACGTTGGCGGCCAATATCGCGGCCCTGACCTGCGCGGCGTTGTTTGCCAACGAGCGCGGCGACCTGGCGACCGCCAACTACCTGCACGAATATGCCGATTTCCTCGAATGCCACCTCGAACGTTGGACCGTGACGACCCAAGGCACGCTGGTCAGCGGCATTTCACGGCACTACGTTCGCATCCTGCCGGTGGACATTGGCAATCCAGAGCCGATGGAGAATCCCGATCGCGCGCTGGTGGCCATCAAGAACCGGCCGCCGGGCACCCAGTACATTTTCCCGGCCAAGGAAATCGTCGATGCCGGCTTTCTCGAATTGGTGCGCTATGGCATTCGCAAAGCGGGAGACCCCCTGATCGAGGACTCGTTGGCGGTCGTGGACGGCACGTTGCGGGTGGAAACCCCCTACGGACCTTGCTGGCGGCGATATAACCATGATGGTTATGGCCAGCGCGACGACGGTGGGCCCTTTTTGGGATGGGGGCGAGGCCGGGCCTGGCCGCTATTGACTGGCGAGCGGGCTCACTACGAGCTGGCCGCCGGCCGCGACGTGACGCCCTACATCCGCGCGCTGGAACGGTTCGCCGACGGGGGACTTCTGCCCGAACAGATCTGGGATGCGCCCGATCTGCCCGCCTATCGCCTCAGGCTGGGCCGCCCGATCGGCTCGGCCATGCCGCTGGTCTGGGCCCACGCTGAGTATTTGACGCTATTGCGTTCGGTGGCCGATGGCCAGGTCTTCGACCTGTTGCCGGCCGTTGTCGAGCGCTACCAGGCGCGAAACGACTGCAAAAACCTGGAAATCTGGAAACCCAACCGGCATGCAACCACGGTGGCCCCGCTGTGGACTTTGCGGATCCAGGCGCCCGCCGAGTTCCTGCTGCATTGGAGCCGGGACGAGTGGCGGCAAGCCCACGACGCGCCCGCCACGGCGACGCAATTGGGCATCCATTTTGTCGACATTCCGATCGACCGGGCCCAGCAAGCGCCGATTCGCTTCACCTTTCTTTGGACGGCCGAAAATCGCTGGGAGGGCCGCGACTATGCCGTGCACGTCGAGCGGTCGTCATAAAGCGAAAAGGTCGGCGCGATAGGCTTGTTCCTACCGTTCCGACGGCACAACGTCGTGCGCCCCGCGGGCGGTTGACCGCTAAATGGTGCACAGGCGGTATTTCGCTTTGCTGGCCTTGAGTTGCCACCCGGGGCGGTCCGATCAATAGTTGGCGGTCGGGCCGGGCTGACCACGCCGGCCTGGCCAGCTCATCGAGCAATCGTTCCTCTCGTGTAATCGGCTTCTCGCGCGTCATGCGGCAACTCTCAAGCTGTAAGG
>JBGQHN010000376.1:0-3525 GCA_041497975.1 Planctomycetia bacterium
ATCACGCCGCCGATTTCGACCGGCGCGGCGTAGCTCTTGGCGTCGTTCATCCGTCCGCGCATGTAGGGGTCGACCGAGACGTACAAGGTTCGAACCAGCATTTCGCCGGCATTGGGCGACAGCACGGGCGTTTCGACCAGCTTGAAGTCCGCCAGCTTGGGCATGCCGACGGGCCGCGATGCCAAGGTAACTTTGCGATTGGTGCGTGTTTGCATAATTGGTCCGTGCTTTGTTTGAAAGGGGTCGGGCCGCCGGCGCGAACTTCAAAGTTCGCGCGTCTTCATTCTGGCGACTCGCGAACCCGTTGGCAAATCACGGTCGTGCCTGTTGACCGAACAAACCCTGGCCGAACTCTGCCGAGCTTTGCTCAACCTCTACGAGTTCGTGTACGTGGACTGATTCGGTCAACGCGGTGAGGAAAGCTAAACCATCGCGGCGCAAAAAAGGGGCCCGCTCGTCCCTTGGTTGAACTCGAACGAGCAGGCCCCGAGACCGATTTCATATCCGCGCTTACCGCTTGCGACGCCAACCCAAAACCGCCAGGCCGATGAGACCGAGGGTGGCAAGGACCATCGACGAGGGTTCTGGGATCGTGTAGATTTCGCCGCCCCAATACAAAATGTTGGTGGGTCCACCGGCGGCCGCCCCGTGTATCTTCTGTAGGAAGTTTCCAGCGCGGTCAAACTGCCAAAGCTCGCCGATGCCGTAGCCTAGGCCAAGCGTGTCTTCGACGTGAGCGTTCATCCAAAAAGTGTCGTCAGAGACATCGTAGGCAAGTGCGGTATTGCGTTCGGAGGCATTGCCCAGGTTGTCGACGACCGGAAACGAAGCCATCTGCAGGCCGGTGTTGGGGTCCCACTGCCGCACGAGGCCGCCGGTCGCAGTTGCGCCAAAGTCATAGTCGCTCGTCCAGATCGTGTTCGTGCGGGTGTCGTAGGTGATGCCTTGCGCCGTGTTTTCGGGCGCGCCAGGAATGTTAAACAGCAGCGTTCCCGGCCCCGAGAAGTCGCCGTTGTATTGGAAGACGCCGGCCGAGCCGAAGAGCCCGGCGACAATGTAAGCATTTTGGCCGTCGAACGCGGCATCGATGACGCGGCCATAGCCGGGATACGCCGAAAAGTCGAGACTCAGCGGGCCTTGGACGACACCAGCGAAGTCGTATTCCGAACCCGGCACGGGCGCGGCGCCGCCGGTGAACCCGCCTTTGACCGATCGGACGGTTAGTGTGTTGCCGTCCACGAGGATCGGCCCATCGGCGCCGCCTGCTGGAACGGTGGGAAAGGAGGCAACCAAGCCGCCGCCCTGAAATTGCCAGACCTGGTTATAGCCGGATTCGTCAGTGACGTAATATCGTCCCATTTGCGCAACGGCGGAACTCGAACTCATTACCACGGCAGCGCACGCGGCCGCTTGCAAGAAACGCATCGGCGTGAACTGAGCAAATGAGGACAAAGGGCGGGCGAAACCAGTGGAACGTTGCGTTGATTTCATTAGACTTCTCCCTTACTAGTGGTGTCATGAATCGGTGATGGCTGCCCGCTTCTCGTTCGCGTTCGTATCGGGACTCGATGTTTGTTCGAAACCTTTACGGTGGTCGGCTCGGTTCGGGGAACGTGGCTGGGTTTCGGGCCAGCCGGTTTGCCGGCGTTGCGCCGGCACGCGTCGGTCCGCCGGCGCACGCGACCCAGTAGCGGCCACATCGCCTCTTGGATCGCGCTGTCAACGTTGCTGCACATCGGAAAATAAGTTTGGGGGCCGGCGCAGAAAGGCGCTTCAGAATTCGGTTCCAGCCGGTATGCCAACACGACGCGCTGCGGCCGCGGGCCGCGCTCGCGCAACCATGAAATGAGTCTTTGAGGGGGGACGTCGCACGGGTGCTCGAACCAGAGCACCAGCCACGTCGGTCGATACAACTCAAGCTGTTGCGCCAGGCCGCGGCGATCGGCCCCCACCAACGTTGGCCAGCCGCAGCGGGCAACCACTTGCTCGAGCGATTCGGTCTGCGTCATTAGCGGTCTTCCGTAATTGGTGACATTTCCGGACTTGGATCTGAGCCGGGAACTGCCCAAGGTCCAACATCGCCGCTATCTTACTGGCGGATACCCCAATGTCCAGGGATTGCCGGATATTTCCCTAAACTTTTCTTGGCGCGTCTGCATATCCATCCGTACACTAAAGCGGCATGGATTCCCTCGACCTTTCCGAAGCCCAAGTCGACGCCTCGTTCAGACAACTGGCGCCGATGACGCACTATCTCTGCAAACTCAAAGACAAGATGCACAAACGCCAGGATCCACAAAGCAAAGCGCATGGACAAGCTTTGTCCCGCGGCCCGTATCGCGGGCTCAAAAAACACTTTAAGCCGTCGTCGCCGTGCTGTAAGATAACCAGCCGTTGATGCTTTTCGACGCTTCCCAAGCCCGTCGGAGACTGTTTGGCCGTGCTCCACCGACGCGACGCCATGATTCGTTTGGGGCAAGCCGGCTTGGGCGCGCTGGCGCTACCCAATCTGTTGCGGGCCGAAGCGGCGCGGGGCGCCGCCGCTGGCGCGACCGCCAAAAGCTGCATCCTCGTGTACCTGTGGGGTGGACCTCCGCAACAGGACATGTGGGACATGAAGCCGGATGCGCCCGACGGCATTCGCAGCGAGTTCAAGCCCATCGACACGATCACGCCGGGCATCCAGATCTGCGACCAGATGCCAAAGATCGCCCGCCATACGGACAGGATGGCGATCGTTCGCTCGTACACGCACCCCAGCAACGCGCACGAAGTTGGCGTCTATCACACGCTCACCGGGCAGATCAACAACACGCTGGCCGTGCCGCGCAACATGCGCAATCGCAATGATTTTCCGAACGCAGGCGCGGTGGTGTCGTATTTCAGTCCGCCGCAGGCCATGCCCGCCAGCGTGACGGTTCCCAAGCCGATTGGCCACGACGGCGTCATCTATTCCGGCACGTACGCCGGATTTTTGGGCGCCGCGCACGACCCGCTCGAGCTCAAGCCGCCCGGCGAAGTGAAGGCCCCGCCGCCGCACAGCCTGGATCTGCTCGAAGGCATTGACGCCACGCGCCTGCAAGCCCGGCTGGGGTTGTTGCAGCTACTCGAAGCGCAGGATCGCGTCGCGCAGACGCACGGTCTGCCGGCAAGTCCTCGGGGCCTGGCGCAATTTCGCGAGCAGGCATTTCGCATGCTGATGTCGAGCGAGGCCCGCGGGGCCTTCGACTTGGAGCGCGAGAGCGACAAGATGCGAGACCGCTATGGCCGCAACGAATATGGCGAGAGCTTTTTGCTGGCCCGGCGGCTGGTCGAGTCCGGCGTGCGGCTGGTGACGGTCGTCTGGTCGTACATTTGTCCCGACGGCAACGTGGCCAACGTGTGGGACAACCACGGCGGCACCGCTTCGTTGGGCGGCATCACCGGCTACCAGATGCTCAAGGAAAAATACTGCCTGCCGCCTTTGGACCTGGCCTATTCGGCGCTGATGGAAGATCTGGCCGCTCGCGGGCTGTTGGACGAAAC
>JBGQHN010000377.1:0-3504 GCA_041497975.1 Planctomycetia bacterium
GGGCCGCTGGGGCCCTTTTTTGCGGCGTGCCCGCGACCCCCTCGGGCCGCGACGAACCATGGCGCAAACCAGTCCGCCGCTTGCGCATTGTTACTCTCGAACCTGCCCGTGGCAACCGGCCGACCATTTCCTTTGTGCACCCCGCAAGGTATGTTAAACACGGGGCGCACGCGCTTGCGGGACTTTAGGCGGTCGGCGTGCGGCTGGAGGTCGGAGAGCAGGGGGGATAGTGTGATGCGCATCGACTCGTTTTTCACGGCGGGCCTCTGTGGATTGTCGCTGTGGGCGGCCGGCTCTAGCACGAGTGCCCAGTTCCCGGAGCCGCCCAGGCTGCGTTTTGAGGACAAGGGCACGTTGGAAGTCGTTCATTCCGACGTCATGCAGATTCGCGATTCAAAAAGCGAAGCGTGGCTGCTCAGCATCGGCCGCGATACCAAGATCACCGTGGAGGGAATGGCCGAGCGCGAATGCCTGCGACCCGGGGTGTTCGTAAAGTTTACCGCCGAGATTGACAAGAAGGGATCGCTGAAGAAACCCCTGGCGGAGATCGAAATCACCTCGGCGCCAGGGAGGGGTTCATTGGGCCTCTTTCCGGCCGATGACAAGGCCGACCCCAAGCCGCTCAAGGCGCTGGCCGCCGGCTCGTATGTCATCAAGGGCAAGTTGGCCAGCCTCAAGGACGGCGATCTGCTCGTGATGGCAGGCAGGCACAAGATCTCGGGCGAGGTCAGCAAGGACGAGCTGGCGGTGAAGTTGACCACGGACGACGTGAGCCTCGCGCAGGCCGGCGATGAAGTGAAGGTGTCGGCCTACTATTTCGACGCCAGCCGTCCGAACCAGACGCTTGCGCGGCCCGGCAAGGCCGTGGCCGAAGAAATCACGATCACGTTGGCCAAGCCGTTGTCGGCGGGAGGCAGGAAGTTCCGCCAGACCGAGCGGCCGGCCAAAGCGACGTCGAGATCGAAGGTTTCGAAGTAGCCACACGCGGCGCATTCTAACCTTATGCCCGGGCGCGCGCATCTTCTTAGGAGCGCACCGATGAATGGCTTGACCACCCGCCCGGCCCTAACGATGGGAGTCATCCTCGCGGCAAGTTTTTCTCTGCCGCTGGCTTCAGCCGACGACGAGGGCCTGCGAGCGCGACTGATGGCCGAGGCCCCGGGAGCGTGGTCCAAGATCGCTCGCAGCGCGGACCATTTGGAAATGAAGCTTGATCAATCGATTATCGGAAATGTCGGTTCGACAAGCTTGTGGCATGTCAAGTTTTCCGGTGATAACTGCCTGGTTAAGACAACATACGCCAGACCAGACGGCCTTCCAGGGCGAGAACAAGTGTTCTGCCGGAACGCGCGATATTCTTTTCAATTGGACAGGACAAATCCGAATGGTTCATGGCGCGTAAGCAGGGTGGGAGCGACGCCCGATGAAAATATCGAGAACATTTTCAAGCTGCTCTTCGTGGACTCTTTCGCCAAGCCGCAACTCTGCCTGGGTCATGTCTACTTGCCAAAAGTGTTTGGCGAGCGTTCCTTCGTTATCAAGAACGTCGAATCGCGGCGCCAGGGGTCAAATACGCTAATCTCGTTTGCATTCGAGTACTCTCCACCTGAAGGGGAAAAACCAATCCGATGGGTGTCTGGCGGTGTCGTCTCATTGAATCCCGCTTTGGCTTGGGCCATTGAAGACTTTCGCATCGACGTCAAGTTTGCCGACGGCAAGACTCAGCAGCAGTCGACGCACAATGACCTGACGTCGTCGGCCGACGGCCTGCCGCTTTGGAAAGGCCGACAAGGGGAAATCCAAACTGAGGGTCAGCCAGCCGCCAAATACACATCGAAAGTGCAAAGCGCGAGCACTCGCGAAATTCCGGAAAAGGAGTTTACGCTGACTGCCTTTGAATTGCCGGAGGACGCGAGTCCAGATCCTTTCCGTTGAACTGCGTGATCAAAACGCGGGATTCAAAGCGTGCGGCTGAGTAGGAGGCCGCCCACGGCATTGCCAATCGCAACGCCCCCTTGCGCGATCTTTAGATGCCCATCCGTCCCAGGGCGTCGATGATGCTTCCCAGGTTGCCCGCCAGGCTGGGGTGCGAGGCTTCCAGCTTCAACACGGCGTCGGAGAGCCGATCGACAATCGAGCGATGCTTGGCCGGATGGGTTGGCGCGCCGTCCAGCACGGCCCGGGCCTCGCAGATGGTCGCACCAAGGTGCTCGGCCACCGCGGGGTCAAGCTTGCGCACTTCCTCGAGTTGCGCTTGCAGTTGATCCAACGTTTCCCGCAATTTGTCGCGCTGGCTGGCCATCGATTTTGCGCCTTGATTTACGGACCGTTGACCCGCGATTCGCCGTCGAGTTTTCGCGGCGATGTGCGGCGACAAGCACGACGCCCAGGGGCAGCAGCGTGTCCTCGGCGGGCGATCTTCATTTTCGGCCTCTGGCGTGGCTTGTCCAGGGCTGGTTGCAAAAGTGCGGGGGTGCCGCGGATTTTCACGTGACGGCGAGGGCCGCCACGGACCCGCCCGGCTGGAAGCGGCAATCGTAACCTATGTTTTTCTTGCGATGCCCGTCGGTCATCGGTCGGCCGCCATGATAGCTGTGCACTTAATCGCACGATGGGCCGGCTGGCCGAAGCGACGCGCGTCGCGCGTTTCGAGAGCTCTTCCTTCTGGAGACCATAAACATGAGTTCGCAAAAACGTTTCTCGGCGGCCATTATTGCCTGCGTGGCCTGCACGCTGTTTGGCTTGTTGCTGGTGGCCGGTATCGTGGTCCGCGGCGACGATCAAGCCAACGCCGGCGGCGATGAGAATCCCGCCATCCGCGACGAAGAAAACACCGCCATTGGCGACGAAGAGGACATCGCCACCAGCGACGCCGAAGTCGCCAAGCGCTTCGAGCAAGAAGCCGAGATCCTCGAGCAAGCTGCCGACAAGAACGAGAAGTACGAGACAAAGTCGATCAAGCTCGCAGGCAAGGGGCGCCAGGCTTCAGATAAGTTCGATCTGGCTTCGGGGCTGGGAGTTTTCGAAATCAACCACGACGGCAGCTCCAACCTGGTCGTCCGGCTGTTGGACGCCAACGGCGATGAGATCGACACGCTGTTCAATCAAATCGGCGAGTTCAAGGGCGAACAGGGCTTTGCGATTCCCGTCGACGGTCAATACTTGCTCGACATCGCGGCCAACGGAAACTGGACCGTCGCCATTCGCCAGCCGAGACCGTCGGTCGGTGACACGCTTCCGCGCACCTTGGAAGGAAGCGGCTACGCCGCCACGTCGTTCGTGCAACTCGACAAGGGTCTGCACGTGTTCCACATGACGCACGCCGGCCAGGATCGCTTCAAGGTCACGCTCGTGGATCGCCACGGCCACCCGGTCGAGTCGCTGGTCAACGTGCTGGGCACGTTCGACGGCTCAAAACCGTTGAAGATCCAGAAATCGGGCATTTACTTCTTGAACGTCACGGGCGATGGCGACTGGACGATCGACGTCCAATAACGGGCGCGA
>JBGQHN010000378.1:0-3503 GCA_041497975.1 Planctomycetia bacterium
ATGTTGTCGCTGGGCCAGTGCGCCGCACAAGCCGCCGCGCTCGACTTGAAGCCCGCGGCCAAGGCCGCGTTCCTGTCGGGCAACGCGCGACGGGTCTTCAAGATTGCGTGACGGCAATACTCGCCGGGAGTGAAACGGCAAGCGACGGTTGCCGAAAGCGACAGAACGCTGGGCGCGTGACCGCTATTGGGACTTGGGTACACGAAAAAACCCCGCCTCGGGTTTTTCCAGGAGACGGGGTCAGCGTGCGGTTTTCACTTTGAACGGCAGCTCTATTTGGCGGCAGGAGGATTCTCGCCACTCGTTTCGACCTTCTGGCTGTCGGTCGTCGTGGTGGAGCCGTCGGGCGTGGTGACGGTGGTCTCTTTCTTCACTTCCGCCTTCTTCTCACAACCGGCAAACGGCAGAGCCAGGCTAAAAATCATGCACAGTGCAAATAAGCGTCTCATGGTCTCGTTCTCCTCGAAGTTTGGCGGTCGGCACGCGGCAGAACTCCTGAGGCGCGCTTCCCGCTCTTAAAGGAAGAGGCGCCCCACGAGCTGATTATTCCCTAGCTGCGAAAATACCAGGATTCGCAGGCCCGCCAGCTCGGCCAATCGTCGGGCACGTGCGAGTGGTTGGCCGGCTGGAAGGTTCGGCTGGCAAGGGACTTGCGGACTGTGCCCTGCTCGAACCATCCGTGCTCATGACGCGGCTCGTCGAGATTGCCCTCGTCAGCCTTCTCCACCTTCGTCGGTGAGCAGGGCGTCTTGAAGCAGGTCCACTTCCCTCTTGCCGTGCGCGTCAAGTTGTTCGAGCAAGCCCAGCAGGTCTTGCGAAATGCTCTCGAGCGTGTCGCGATCGGCCGGGGCGACGGCGCGCAAACGGGCCAGAATGCGAGTGAGCGACTTGCGGAACTGCGCGTGCTCACCCTGCAGCTTCTCGACTTCTTCCTTCGATTCCGGACGCGACGTCACGACCACCGACATGTAACCGCCTTGTTCCTCCAGCTCCATCAAATGCTTCAAGTGGCGCTTGAACGATTCGCCGACAAACCGCAGGCTTTCGAGTTTGCGCGAGAGGTTCGTCGCTGGATATTTCCACCCGATCGTCGCTCTCAAGGCGCTTGTGATATGGCCCAGCGTCTGGTGCTCGACGAGCAATTGTTGTCCGGAAGCTAAGTGATCCATGGCGGCTCTCCTTTCTCGGACGGGCAATTCGGCTACACTTAATTGTACTGCGCGTGGAAAGCGCTTTCGCCGACCGCAGTGACTTGGTTGGCCGCGTTGTCGCGTCCGGCAAGCATTCTGTCGTTGGGCGGTCAACGGCTCGCTGCCGGCCTGAAATTAGCCACGCGCAGAATTGCAGAATTAAAGAGAGTTTTCAACGCACAAGCAATGGGCGGTCCGGGCGATCGCACTGCCGGAAATAAGTGGATACGACATCGGCGTCGCCCAATACCTCTTAAAGCCGGTGAATTGCCAGGCTTTACTGGCGGCCCTGAGCGCCATCAAGCCCCAAGAGGCCAAGCCGGCGCAACGAAGACTCTCCCATATTCCGTCTGGCGGACCGTTGTCATATTGTCGGGTGTTGGTTTACATTAGGGGCTCACGCCGACGGTCCCCCGACGTAAGGCCGTCCGTCCCGCCTGACCGAATCGCTCTTTGCTGCCAGGAGCATCGCTATGCTCAGCGTTCTGGGAAACCGAGCCCGGATGTGCGACGGCATCACTCGTCGCGAATTGATGCGCGTCGGGGCACTGTCGTTATTTAGCGGGATGAACTGGCCGGGGCTGCTGCGGGCCAGCGAACGATCGACGGCTTCGACCACCGGCACCGCGAAGTCGGTCATCCTCTTCAATCTGCTCGGCGGCCCGAGCCACATGGACATGTTTGACATGAAGCCCGACGCGCCCGCCGAAATTCGCGGGCTTTTCCGGCCCATCCAGACGTCGCTGCCGGGCCTGGCGATTTGCGAACACCTGCCGCAAACAGCGCGCTGGATGCATCGCGCCTGCTTGATCCGCACCGTCACGCACAACTACAACGCCCACAATCCCCTGGCGATGCTGACGGGCTACACCGGCGGCGACAACGCCCAGGTGCAGGCCAAGAACACCGACCCGCCCGATATCGGCGCCGTCTGCCAGTATCTGGGGCTGGGAATGCGCGGCGTGCCGGGCGCCGTGTGCATGCCCTGTTATCCGGGCTGGGGTGAAGGCATTCGCCGACCCGGACCGTACGGCGGTTACTTGGGCAGGCAGTACGACCCGTTCTTCTCCTTGTGCAAGCCTACGTTCGGCCGCGCGCCGCGCGTGCCCAACTACGATCCGGTCCGCCCGATCGGCCAGCCGCTGATGCCGTCGCTCGAGGCGTTGCCCGAGATGACCGTCGACCGGCTCGACCGCCGCCGGTCGCTGGTGGAACAAGTCAACGATCGCTTTCGCGCATTGAATGCCTCGAGGGCGATCGAAACCATGAGCAAGCACGCCGAGCAGGCGTTTTCCATGCTCTCTTCGAGCAAGACGCGCGATGCCTTCGATCTGGCGCGCGAACCCGACGCGGTGCGCGACCGCTACGGCCGGAACTTGAGCGGGTCGAGCCTGCTGACGGCCCGGCGGTTGGTTGAGGCGGGCGTGACGTTCGTCAGCGTGCATGCCGAAATCTTTGGAGCCAACGGTCATTCGTACGACATGCACGAGAACAATTTCGGCATGCTCAAGGACGAAAATCTGCCGATTCTCGACATGGCCTATCCGGCACTGATCCAGGATCTCGACCAGCGCGGCCTGCTCGACTCGACGCTGGTTGTGGTGATGGGCGAGATGGGCCGCAGCCCAAAAATAAACGCCAAGGCCGGCCGCGATCATTGGCCGCAGTGCGGCTTTAGCCTGTTGACCGGCGGCGGAGTGAAACAGGGGATGGTCTACGGCGCGACCGACAAGCATGCCGCGTATCCCACTCGCGATCCTGTTTCGCCCGGCGACCTCGTGGCGACAATCTATCACCTGTTGGGCGTCGATCCGCACATGACCCTCAACGATCTGTCCGGCCGGCCCATTGCAATCGCCCACGGCGGAGAGCCGATTCAGGGCGTGATCGCCTAGACCGGTTTTAAAAACCGCCGGGGACTGTCCCAATTTTGCGCAGTCCTCGGAGCAGGGCACCATGGTCACGCCTTAGCGTGATCCATGGTCGGGACTGTCCCCCTCTCCCCGACCGTTTTGAAACCGCTTGTAGAGAGTGGGGCGCTGTGCAAGCGCGCTTGCGCGGCCGCCAGGCCATGATTCGACGTCGGCGACGATTACGCGGACCGCCGGTGCCGTCGATAAGCAGCAACTATCGCCCACGCCAATGCCACTCCACCGAGCGCCAAGGTGCTCGGCTCGGGAACGATCGGCAGCGGTGCGAGGCTGTCGACCATCGTCGTGCAGCCGTTGATCACGGCCGCCAGTGTCGGCTGCCACAAAACGGCGTCGGTTTGCACCACCAGTGCCGCCGACGTTTCCCCGTGAGTGATTGGGC